>CAKSCN010000001.1 GCA_934444485.1 uncultured Eubacteriales bacterium
GCCTCCGGAGTTGACACGGTCAACTCGAGAGTAAATTGCTTCGCAATTTCTCTGGTAGCTTCGCTACCTCCATTACTACACCCATAAAGAAGTGCCAACTCCCGAGTTTCGCACTACCCCAAAAGCCCCATCTTCGCCGAATTTTGCTGTCGAGCCGTGCGAGGCGTAAAATCGGTGAACGGTATAAGCCACAAATTACAGCTCCCCAAAATTTACACCTATAAAAATCTAAGTCGGTCACTTGAATATATGGTGACCGACTTTCGTACTATCTCGGATAAGCACCGCCCAAAAGCTCCCCTTCGACCGAGACCTCGTCGAGGTTGAACGGTACTCTCTCCAATATTATAATCTTTCCCCTTGCAAAGCGAAGCTTTGCGTTTTGAAGTCTTTTGGTTCTTTTCTTCAGAAAAGAACACCCCCGTAAACCCTCGTAACCCCACGTAACTCTCCGCTTGTTATTTTACAGCCGCTTTGAGGGCGTCTGCCATATCGGTAGCTTCCCATGTGACGCCGAGGTCTTCTCTGCCCATGTGACCGTAGGCGGCGAGTCTCTTGTAGATGGGGCGTCTGAGGGCGAGCTTTTCGATTATCGCCGCCGGACGGAGGTCGAACACCTTCATAACAGCCTCGGCGATCTTGTCGTCGGAAACCTTGCCTGTGCCGAACGTGTCAACGAGTACCGATACCGGCTTCGCAACGCCTATCGCATACGCAATCTGAACCTCACACTTCGTCGCAAGTCCTGCCGCAACGACGTTTTTCGCAACGTATCTTGCCGCATACGCACCGCTTCTGTCAACCTTGGTCGGATCCTTTCCGGAGAACGCTCCGCCGCCGTGACGCGCATATCCGCCGTAGGTGTCAACGATAATCTTGCGTCCCGTGAGTCCGGAGTCGCCGGCAGGACCGCCTACCACGAAACGACCCGTCGGGTTTACGTATATCTTCGTGTTTTCGTCCATGAGTCCCTCGGGCATCGTCGGCTCGATAACGAGATTCTTTATGTCAGTCTCAATCGTCGAGAGCGGAACTCTGTCGGAATGCTGCGTCGATACGACTATCGTGTCGATTCTCGTGGGCTTGCCGTCGTTGTACTCGACCGTTACCTGAGTCTTGCCGTCGGGGCGCAGATACTTGAGCGTGCCGTCCTTTCTCACCTCGGAGAGCTTCTTCGCAAGCGCATGAGCAAGCGATATCGGAAGCGGCATAAGCTCGGGAGTTTCGTCGCAGGCGTAGCCGAACATCATGCCCTGGTCGCCGGCGCCGATTTCGTACTTGTCGTTTGCCTCGCCGGTCTTTGCCTCGAGAGACTTGTCAACGCCGAGAGCAATGTCGGGTGACTGACCGTGTATCGAGCTTACAACCGAGCAGGTGTCGCAGTCGAAGCCGAACTTCGCTCTGTCGTAGCCTATCTCGCGGATTGTCTCGCGGACGATTTTCTGAACGTCGGGCGTGTACTTCGAGGTGATTTCACCCATAACGAGTACGAGACCCGTCGTTACCGATACCTCGCACGCAACCCTCGCTTCGGGGTCCTCGGCAAGAATGGCGTCAAGGACAGCATCGGAAATGCTGTCGCAGATTTTGTCGGGATGTCCTTCGGTGACCGATTCGGACGTAAAGAGCTTTCTCATTTTTTAACCTTACCTTTCTTTTTTCACGGGGCAAAAAAATACCCCTCGCACATATCTCGGGTGCGACGGGAGAAGAAGTAAAAATCTCATCTTCCGGAGTGCGGCAAAAACCGTGTCTCCGCAGGAAGTAGCACCTTGCAGTTTTTGTGCGCATAATCGCACTTTTCGTGCAGGTTGCCGGGCTTCACAGGTCCTGTCCCCTCAGCCGCTCTCGATAAGAAAATGTTTAATTTTCACGTATACATAATACCACATTCAAAAGAGCTTTTCAACAGTGATTTATTAATTATTTTTGAAAATTTAAAATTATACGGTTGAGCACAGAGAAAGTTATAGTGTATAATTACGAGGGAGGTATGCTATGGAAGGATATTCGTTTTTCTCGCTTATGTCGAGAATGAAAAATATAGACAGGTGGGGACTTATGCGGTCGTCGAGACGTGAAAACCTCACGGAACACTGCTTTGAGACGGCGGCTATAGCGCACGCACTTGCCCTTGTCGGAAACAGATACTTCGGCAAAAGCTACGACGCCGAGCATATAATGTGCCTTGCGATGTATCACGACATCTGCGAGGTGTACACGGGCGACTTGCCGACTCCGGTCAAGTACTTCAACGAAGAGATGCGTGAGAGCTACCGCAGGATTGAGTCTGCGTCGGCGGAAAAGCTTCTGTCCAAGCTCCCGGAGGAGCTGAAGTGCGACTACCGCAGCATAATAGTCCCGGACGCAGACGCCGAAAGTCTTGCTTTAATCAAGGCGGCGGACAAAATCTCGGCTCTCATCAAGTGTACCGAGGAGATGAACTGCGGCAACCCCGAGTTCCGCACCGCCTACGAAACCACAAAGGCGGCGGTCGAGTCAATCGCTCTTCCCGAGGTCCGCTTCTTCTGCGACAACTTTCTCTCAGCCTACGGCAGAACCCTCGACGAAATGTGACGAGGACTGCGAAACTTACGGGGGCTGCTCGCCGCAGGGGCGTTCTTTTCTGAAGAAAAGAACCAAAAGACTTCAAGAGCAAAGCTTGCGCTTTGCAGGAAACGGATTTAATGTAATTTGGAGGCAGTACCGAAGTCGGCGTCCATATACGCAAGCCGCCGACTTAGATGAGGCAGACCGTGCGCATCTTTGGATATACCGTTCAACCTCGACGAGGTCTCGGTCGAAGATGTGTTTGGCATCAGGCTTTGTGGGGAATGTAATTTGTAGGAAACACCGTTCACCGATTTTACGCCTCGCACGGCTCGACAGCAAAATTCGGCGAAGATGAGCTTTTTGGAGAGTGCGAAGTTTGGGGTTGACACTTTCTCCTTGGTGTATTGGAGGCGGCGAAGCCGCCAGAGAAATTGCGAAGCAATTTACTCTCGCGTTGACCGTGTCAACGCCGGTGGCTCTGCCAACTCCGGAGGCATCCTCTTGTGCAACCGGTTGCAAGGCAACCTCCGGAGCTGTCACGACGAAGTCGTTACGCAGTCGTCGGACTGAGGGACTGTCGGATAAGTACTCTCTCACTGGCACTTTGTAGGGCGGGCGGCTTGTCTCCCGCCGTTTCCTCTAACAATTGCCGACTTTGGATAATGCGCACTTGCAATAATTTTTCGCTGTATTTCTACGGTATGATATACATAACCATGCGTTGGGTTCTTGCGGCGGGAGATTACGCTAGCGCAGTCTGCGTTCACCCGCCCTACAAAACACCAATGAGCCTCGGAATAATCCCACCGCCCCAAACACCAACAACCTCGGATAAAATCTATTTTTCCGTTATCATACAAGCTCGAACTCCGCACCATAAAATCAATGAAGAAAAGCGACTTTAGGAGCTTTTCAACGTCAATTATGCATTATGCATTATGAATTCAGCATTAAACAGTAATTGTCAATCGTCAGTTATAGAAAAGTGAAGCTTTCATTTTATCGCACAGCCTTAAAATTCGCACCGTACAATCAATGAAGAAAAGCGAAGCTTTTCAACCCCAATTTTCCATTCTCAACTCTCAATTCTCAATTTCTATTGTTTTCGGAGGTTTATATGATTTACACACTCGGCATAAACAAGATAACGGTAAGCGACGGCGGATATTTTGCCGTTGACGCCGGCGGAAAGAACGCACCGCACACAAACCGTCCCGGCTTTGAGATAAACATCGACGGCGCACCCATGATAACGCTCGACCGCATGAAGTTCGGCGGCGCAAGGGAGTGCGGCGGAGCACTTGTACTCACCTACGGCTACGCCGACACTCTCGAAGTCACGGTAAAGCTTGAGGATATCGGCGGAGCTGTGGTTCAGACCAACACCGTAAAAAACACGACGTCCGCTAAGACCGTCAACCTCACACGCTTCTCGTCGGCACTCGTCGGAAATATTGCGTACTCACCCTCTGTGCCGTGGTACGAAAAGGACATCTCGGTTCATATCTGCCACAGCAAATGGCTCGGCGAGGGTCAGTGGAGGGAGTATTCTCCGACGGAACTCGGACTTTTCCCCGGCTCGACTCATCCGTGGGAGCGTGCGTCGTACAGAGTGACGTCTATCGGAAACTGGTGTACAGGCAACTTCTTCCCTATTGTTGTAATTGAAGACAAAACCGACGGCAAGTCGTACCTCATCGAAACCGAGGGTGCGCACAGCTGGCAGATAAAGCTCACCGGTCACGGCGGCTACACGCTTCCCCTTTTTGAGGTTGAGGCGACGTCGTGCGACGAGGGCTTGGGATTTTGGCACTATGCGCTTGCGCCGGGCGAGAGCTATACGGCAGAGCGTGCGGTTTACGGCGTTGCCGACGGCGGCTTTGAAGAGGCGGCGGCTCTTGCGGTAAGCTTTGCGAGAGCGGACAGCACGGTAAAGCCATTTATGCCGCTTGTGTTCAACGACTACATGGACTGCGTCTGGGGAATGCAGGACCCGAAGCTCATTATACCGCTTATCGACGCCGCGGCTGAGGTCGGCTGTGAGTATTTCTGCATAGACGGCGGCTGGAACACCAACAAATTCGGCGGCGGCAACGGCGACTGGATACCGAAAGAGGAGTACTATTCCGAAACGAGTCTTGCCGACCTTGCGGAATACATGAAGAAAAAGGGACTCACCCCGGGCATATGGTTTGAGTTCGACTCGGTTGGCGGTACGGCGGCGCTTTTCCGTACAGAACCCGACGCTGTGATACGCAGATACGGAAACCCCGTCGGACGTGACGGCAACTACTTCTACAACTTCGGAAACAAGAAGGTTTGCGAGTACCTCACGTCGATAGTCGGCAAATTCTACGACATGGGCTACCGCTACATCAAGAACGACTTCAACAAGTCCGCCGGCATCGGCTGCACCAACAACTACGGCGGCGACTCCCCGGCCGAGGGACTTATCAGAAACGCCGACGATTTCTACCTCTTCATAGAGAGCCTTTACGAAAAGTTCCCGGGACTTGTGATAGAGAACTGCGGAAGCGGAGCATTGCGCTCGGATAACAAGACGCTTCGCCGTTTCACTCTTCAGAGTACGTCCGACCAGGAGATATACACGAACAACCCCTCGATACTCATCGGTTCGTCGGTCGTTATGCCGCCCGAAAAGGCAGGACTTTGGGTGTATCCGTACCCGACGACCTTTGAGAATCACAAGACCTTTGCCATCACTCCCGAGTACATAGCGGAGCGTGCCGACGGCAAGGAGACGGTATTCAACCTTGTAACGGGACTCATGGGAGTGTTCTATCTTTCCGGAAGAATCGACCTCTGCGACAGGAAGAACCTCGACCTTGTAAAAGAGGGTGCGCAGATATATAAGGACATACGAAAGTACACGTCCTCGTGCCGCCCTGTTTATCCGACGGGAATGCACCGCATAAACGAAAAAGAGACGGCGTCGTTCGGACTTTTGGGAGACGGCAGACTCATGCTTGCGGTTTGGAACATCACGGACGAAGAGGCGAGCGTAAAAATCGACCTCGGAAAGTACATCACGGAGGGTTACAAAATCTCAAGGGTATTCTCTCACACCGACACACACTGCCGCCTTGACGGAACGTTACTTTGCGCAAAGCTTCCCGACAAGAGTGCGGTTTGGGTTGAGATATTGAAATAACGTGCCACGGCGCAACTGCGGCACAGAATCGGAACAATACATTTTGAAAGGCAAAAGGCGTAAGAATCATGAAATTTAAATCTGTATTATTTGACCTTGACGGCACGCTTCTCGACACGTTGGGAAGTCTTGTGTATGCGTCTAATCTTGCGATGGAGAAGTGCGGATATCCGCTTCACACACGTGAGGAGGTACGGGGCTTTATCAACTACGGCAGCGTTGAGCTGATAAGACGTGCGCTTCCCGAAGAGGTGCGTCACAATGAGGACGAGGTAATGCGTGTACACGGAATATACTTCCCGATACTGCGTGAAAATGCGACCCGTGACTGTGTTCGTTACGACGGACTTGCGGAGCTTTGCGGCGAGCTTACCGAGAGCGGCGTTAAAATTGCGGTGCTTACGAACAAGCCCGATGCGGCGGCAAAGGCGTGCATAGAGAAGTATTATCCCGACACGCATTTCGCTTCGGTGAGAGGCATGGTTCCGGGAAAGTTTGTAAAGCCCGAGAGGACGTTCACGGAGGATATGATGCGTGAGATAGGCGCAGACCCCGAAAGCACGCTCTTTGTAGGCGACTCCCACGTTGACGTTGCGACAGCGCACAATGCTTCTCTCCCCTGTGCCGGTGTGTGCTGGGGCTTCCACGGCGACGGCGGCTTCGGCGATACTCCTCCCGACTACCTCATAAGAACTCCCGATGAACTGAAAACCCTTATCCTCGGCTGAGAGGCGATGGTTACGGGGGCTACGAGGGCCGCTCGCCGCAGGGGCGTTCTTTCTTGAAAGAAATAAGCGACGCCGATAACGGCTTTCGCAAAGAACTTCAAGTAGCAAAACTCCGTTTTGCAGGAATGGGGGTTTTGGAGTGAGCAGGCGAAGCCGCCAGAGAAATTGCGAAGCAATTTACTCTCGAGTTGGCTCTGCCAACTCCGGAGGCATCCCCTTGTGTAACCGGTTGCAAAGCAACCTCTGGAGCTGGCGGTGTAACCGCCTGAGGGGCTGTCGAATAAGTATTCTCTTAATGATGGTGTAGCAGAAAATTAAACAATCCCTCAGTCAACTACGTTGACAGCTCCCTTTACACAAGGGAGCCTCGGCGACGGGGTCGCCTCCAATATACCATGGAGGTAATACGAATTTCACACAACACCAGACACCCATAACCTCTGCAAAAATCCGTCTTTCCGTTATCGCACAACATTTAAATCCGCACCCTACAATCAATGAAGAAAAGCGACTTTAGGAGCTTTTCCACGTCAACGTTGCGAAGCAACACATCACAGTTTTGCGAAGCAAAACACTTCACGCAAGCGCAGCTTGCACTTCACTCGACCGAAGGTCGAACATCACTGTGAAAAGCGAAGCTTTTCTACACTTCACGTGTTCCGCAAGGAACACATTCTCAAGGTGGTATTATGAACGAAACACTTACAAAGCTCTGCGTCGAAGCGAGAGACGCATCACACACACTCGAAAGCGCACGGTGCGAGAAAAACGCCGCACTCAAAAAGCTTTCAGCACTGCTCTCCGAGAGGGCGGACGAAATAATTTCCGCAAACGAACTTGACGTAAAAGCGGCGAGAGAGGGCGGCATGAGCGAGGCTATGATTGACCGTCTGACCCTCACCAAAGCACGTATCGAGGCGATAGCGGCGTCGGTCCTGAAAGTGGCGGCGCTCCCCGACCCGATAGGAAACGGCACGGTGAAAACTCTGCCGAACGGGCTTAAAATAACGAAAATTTCCGTGCCGCTCGGCGTTGTCGGAATAATATACGAGGCACGACCGAATGTGACGGTTGACGCCGCAAGTCTCTGCATAAAGAGCGGAAATGCGGCGATTCTCCGAGGCGGCAAGGAGGCGATAAAGTCGAACCTTGCGTTCGAGGCGGTGATAAAGGACGCACTCGAGGCGGCAGGACTTCCGAGAGGATGCGTGAGCGTGCTTCACGACACGTCCCGTGAGACGGCGTCCGAGCTTATGCGCATGAACGGATACATCGACGTACTCATTCCCCGAGGCGGCGCCGGGCTTATAAAGAGCGTCGTTGCGAATGCGACCGTGCCCGTTATCGAGACGGGCGCCGGCAACTGTCACATATACGTTGACGAAACGGCGGAGCTTGATATGGCGGCGGAGATACTTTTCAACGCAAAGACCTCCCGTCCGTCGGTGTGCAATGCGGCGGAGAAGCTTTTGGTTGACAGGGGCATTGCGGAGAAATTTCTGCCGATGGCGAAGAAGCTTCTTGACACAAAGTCGGTTGAGATAAGAGGCGACGAAGCGGTTCTCGCAATTCTTCCGGATGCCGTACCTGCGACCGAGGAGGACTATTTCACCGAGTACAACGATTACATTCTTGCGGTTAAGGTTGTAGACGGCGTGCGTGAGGCTGTTGAACACATAAACCGTCACAACACGAAGCACAGCGAGGCGATAGTGACGACCTCGATGTCTAACGCCGACTACTTCAAGGCGCACATAGACGCAGCGGCGGTATACGTAAACGCTTCGACCAGATTTACCGACGGCGAAGAGTTCGGTCTCGGCGCAGAAATAGGCATTTCCACCCAGAAGCTCCACGCCAGAGGTCCCATGGGTCTCGAAGCTCTTACCTCGTACAAGTACCTCATCGACGGCTGCGGTCAGGTGCGCTGAGGATTATGGGGGCGCAGGGCAATTGACGATTGACAATTGACGATTACGGGGGGCTGCTCGCCGCAGGGGCGTTCTTTTCTGAAGAAAAGAACCAAAAGACTTCAAAAGCAAAACTTCGTTTTGCAGGGGACGGATATAGAGTAATTTGGAGAAAGTACCGCACGACATCGTCAACGACTCCGTCGTGAAATGGGCGGACTCATCTTATCCGAGGTCGGAGCGTTTAAGCTCGGCAACGCCTCGCTCAAAGGGAACATTGGCATCAGGCTTTGCGGGGAATGTAATTTTGGAAAACGCCGTTCGCAATGAAACGCCTCGCAAAGCTCGACAATTTCATTTTTGCGAAGAGGGGCTTTTTTGGCAGTGCGAATTTCGGGTTTCGCTCGTTCTTAATGGGAAATTCGGTGAAAATGTAGCTTTCCTGAGAGTGCGAAGCTTGAGATTAGCACTTGCTCTTGGGTGTATTGGAGGCGTCGCAGACGCCGAGGCTCCTCTGTGCAAGGGGAGCCTCGTGAGCGGCTTCGCCGACTCACTCCAATACACCCATAATCTCCGCAAAAATCCGTCTTCCCGTTATCGCACAGCCTATAAATCAGCACCATTCAAATATTGAAGAAAAACGCTTCAGCGTTTTTCCACATCAATTCTCCATTCTCCACTTTCAATTCTCAATTTTTGAAAAGCTCTGCTTTTCACCCCGGAGGTTCTTATGTCGATTTTAACTTTTATTCTCCGTTTCCTGCTTATCTTTTTCGGTGCGGCGGCATTTGCGAACGGAGTGTTCCTCTGCGTGTACTCAAACCTTAATCTCGGAGTCTTTCTCACAATTGCACTCGGCGTGTTTCTCGCAGCGTGCGGCGTGTTCCTTAAGAAAATAGCGGCTGCGATAATCGGCGGCGGTGCTGCGAGAGCGGTGTGCGTTGCCGTGGCGGCGGTTGCCGTGGCGGAGCTTGCGCTGACGGGATTTATATTTGCGTTCGGTCACGCCGACTCCGTCGATTACAAAGAGGGCGCCGTTATCGTTCTCGGCGCAGGTCTTCGGGGCGACAGGGTGTCGAGACTTCTAAAGCTGCGTCTTGACAAAGCGGTCGAATACAGCCGCAAAAACCCCGGCGCACTCATTGCCGTGACCGGAGGACAGGGAGCGCAGGAGGACGTCACCGAGGGTTACGCCATGGCGGAATACCTTATCTCGCAGGGAGTGCCGGAGGAGCGGATTGTTCGTGAGGAGCGTGCGACCTCGACCTATGAGAACATGGTTTTCACGAAAGAGCTTCTTGATAAGCGTCTCGGTGAGGATTACCGCACGGTTGTCGTGACAAGCGACTTCCACGTTTACCGCTCGACTCTCTGCGCAAAGGCGGCTGGACTCGGTCGTGTGTCGCACATCGGCGCGCCAATCTCGGTTTCAACCGTGCTTCCGTGCTGTCTTCGCGAGAGCCTTGCCGTACTCAAAACGTGGGTTTACGGAAAGTAACAGTATATCGAAATTATGCCGTCCCTTTTGAGGGGCGGCTTCTTTTTTTGCAAAGCACGTTTTCGGCGGCTTTTGTATCGCAAACGACCAAACGAGTCGTGACTGACATTTACTTTTTCCCGGCTCTGCGGTATAATGCGGAAAGTGAAGCATACTTGATTTTACGGAGGTTCGTTATGAAAAGAAAGCAGATACTTTTTACCGGCATTGCGAAAGCGGAGCTTAAAGAGACCGACATCCCCGAAATGACCCCGACGAGCGTGAAGCTTGACACGGAATACACCGTTGTGAGCGGTGGAACGGAGCGTGCGTGCATACTCGGAATGCCGAATGTTCAGGGGGCAGACTTTCCAAAAGCGCTCGGCTACTGCGGCGTGGGATACGTAACGGAGGCAGGACAGGATGTGAAGAGCGTCGCTGTCGGCGACAGATGCCTCGTTTATCACGGTGTTCATGCGTCGGTCAATGTTGTGCCGGAGAGCGACGTGATAAAGGTCGTACACGTAGAAGACGAGGTAAACTCGCTCGAAGCGGCGTTTGTGATAATAGCGGCAATGGGACTCGGCGGTGTGAGAAAGACACGGATAGAACTCGGTGAGTCCGCCATGGTAATGGGACTCGGACTTTTGGGAATGTTTTCGGTGCAGTTTCTGCGGCTTGGCGGAGCGTACCCTGTGATAGCCGCCGACCCCAACCCCGAACGCCGTTCTCTTGCGCTGAGGCTTGGAGCGGACTTCGCATTTGACCCGAATGACGATAACTTTGCCGCAGAGGTAAAGAGAGTGACGGGCGGCGGAGTCAAGGCGTGCGTTGAGGTGACGGGCGTATCGAAAGCTCTGGAGCAGGCTCTCGAATGTGCGGCGTACATGGGCAGAATATCTCTTCTTGGCTGCACAAGAGTGTCGGATTGTCCGATAGACTACTATACGCAGGTACATAGACCCGGAGTTGAGCTTATCGGAGCGCACAATTTCGTTCGTCCGAAGGTCGATTCCTACCCGTACCACTGGACGCACCGTGACGACTGCACGGCGATTCTTAACTTCATTGCGGCAAAGAGAATAGAGGTTGCGCCCATGGTGTCGAGAGTCGTCCGTCCCGAAGCCGCACCCGAGGTTTACACCGAGCTTTGCTGTGACCCCAAATTCCCCATGGGGACAGTGTTCTCGTGGAGGTGAGGGGGGAAGAGAAGGACACCCGAAAGCTTTCTTGCCTTCAAGTGTCCGTCGTGAGGGAAATAAAATGAAAAAAATATATGGAGGTGTTTGCTTAAAAGAAAGGATTCGGTGCGCGGAGCGTATTACGCAAAGAAGTATATTTCGTCCCACGCCTTGCGTGTGAATGTGCCGTCGGCTATCATCTTCTCGAAAAGCTTTGTGCCTTTTTCGCCGTTCATGCGCGTGAGGAGTGCGTTGTACGACATATCAATCATTTCGGAGCGGAGGAACTTTTCGATATCAACCTCGGTGTGAGTTATGCCGAGAGCCGCACCGAGTTCGAGAAGCTCCTCTCGGGATTTGCCGCTGTCGTCGTAACCGAGCGCACGGAGAAGAAATGTGAGGTACATCGTGCGTGTCGTCTCCTTGTCCGAGCCGAAAAGCGTCTCGGAAACACCCTTCGTGAGTCCCTTTTCGTAGGCGTAGGAAACATATCCGTCAGCCCACGAGGGTACGTCCGTAAACGGATGAGTCTTGCCGAGAGCCGCCGCATCTTTTTCTCCGCCGAGAATGCGCACAAGCATCGTTACCGCCTCGGCACGTGTGGGAACACGACCTGTTCCGAAGTCGATTTTGCCGCTTTCGTCTTTTCCCACTCCCTTCATGAGTCCGAGCTTTGAAAGTGCGTATGCGGTCTTTTCTATGCCGAAGTACTTAACGCCGTCAGCCTCGATGAAGTTTTCTTCGGTCGGAATTACCTCGAGATTTACGAACTTCAAGCCGTTCTCCGACGCATACTTTTCTGCGGCGCTGTCCTTCTTTCCGATTATCGCAAGGTATTTGTTCCCGTCAAACGCCATTTTGCCTATCTTTTCGGCGCTTCCGAGATTTACCGCATCAAGCTCCGTACAGCCCTGGAACGCCGCGCTTGCGATAATCTTCACGTTGTCGAGATTTATGTGGCGAAGCTTCGGTGCGCCCGAGAAAACAAGGCTCGCTATGCGCTCGACGCTCTGCGGAAGCTCGACCTCTTCGAGGTTGTCCATGCCTGAGAAAACGCCGCCGAGAACCTGAATGCCGTCGCCTGCGACAAGCTTCTTTATGCCGTGAAGATCGACAGGCTCTCCGAAGCTTACGTCGCCGTCAATGTCCTTGAAGTTCTGTATTCCGTAAACGGTCTTGCCGTCGATTTTTCCGGGAAATGTGACGGTTTCGGGGGCTTTATCTCCGGTAAAGGTGAAGCCGGTTATGTAGAGCTTGTCTTCCTCGATGCGTGTAATGAACGAAACTCTCTTAAGCTCTTCGGATACGCCTGCGGTGTCCTTTGCGGCGTCGCCCTCGGCGGCAAGAACTGCGGCGTTTGCCGAGCCTGCGAGAACCAGAGCGCAGAGTAAGAGAGAGGCAATTCGGTTTCTTACTTTCATCTTTGTGTCTCCTTTGTTTGAATTTGATTTATATTCAAAACGACATTTGCCGTTTCGGTTTTCGAGTTAAAGTATGCTTTTGCAGAGAAAATTGGAATTTGAAAAGAAAAACAATCTTTGCGGTTTGATTTACATAGACTGTATATGGAATAAAATGTTCCGTGATTTTATGATTTTTTGGCGATTTTTAAATTTTCGGCGGATTGTACAAATGTGAGGGGAGCAATTTGTGAGCAATGGCGAAAAAACGTCTTACACCGCAATAAAAAGCCGAGAGTAAATCGGAGATTCAGTAATCTATCTCCATGAGGTCGCTTATTCTTGTCCATGATGCCTTAAGATAGCCGAAGCTGAAATCGTCGCCGTCGGACTCCGCACCCGTCATGTAATAAGCCGTGCTCTTTCTGTCGAGATTTTTAACAAGAACATTTATGTATCTTGCACGGCTGTTGTAGGAGTGAAGTGTGAGGCTGTAGTCCTTGTAGAGAACGGTGCTTGCCGTTTTCTTGTTAAAGCTGTAGAAATGAAGCGTTCCTTCGCTGTCGCCCATGTATGCCGATACGTAAAGATAGCCGTTTGTGTCTGCATGAACCCACATATCCATTGCAAAGAAGTCGCTGTTGAGTCTGTCATCGCCGATTACATACTGCTCTTCGGCAAGGTCGAAAAGGTTTGTGTTGTCATCGGGTGCGTCAATAGAAGAGATCATAGCCATGGTGCTGATATCCGAAACATTTATTTCACGTGTCTTTACGGTCACGTCCGCAATTTCCGTCATGTCGCCGTTTTCATCAATAAAGAAGAACTCGGGAATATCGTTCATGTTGCCGCTCTCGGCTTTTTCGTTTGCGGCGAATGCATTGCCGGAGGTCATTGCCGTGACTGCGAGGACAACTGTGAAAATAGCTGTAAATATCTTTTTCATGTTGGTTGTCCTTTCTTTTTTTAAAATTAATCAGAATGTTTTGGTTATTGTTTTCGATGCTGTTTCGGTTTTTGATGAGGTATATGCTTTTGCGCTGATAACGAGCTTGTATGATTCGCCTTCTTCGGCGTCAAAATTGTCGTAGGCGGTCAAAGCGTTTGAAGCTGTTGAACGGCTCCAAGTATCAACCTCATACCATGTATTTCCCTGCTTGTGGAATACTGTTATGTCGGCAGTGATTTTTACAACGGAAGTGTTGCCTTTGACATCAATTGACCACTCTCCGGCTTTTGCCGAACTGTCATATGTAAGCTGTCCCGAAACATTTTTGATATATGTCCAGTTGGGGCGGATAGGCTCTTCCTTTATAGCGGAAACACACAGTGATGAAATTAAAAGTACTGCTGCGAGAGTGAAGGCAAATATTTTTTTGAAGTTCATAGTAAAAATCCTTTCTTTTTTCTTTTTTTGATTTGATTTTGATTGGTTCTATAAGCTCAGCCCAATGGTATCACCTCCATACAAATTGCTCCCTTACCCTATATAACCGTTTTTCGAGGCAAAAAGTCAGCGATTTTTCAAATAATTTTTTGAAAAAATTGAAATTCAGAGATTTGCACAAAAATCAGGTCGAAAATAACAGAAATCGAGCGGTAATTTTGGGTAAAATGCTAACGCACACTGCCGGCAATTTTTAACAGTTGCTCTTTGCCGATTTTGATGTTATCAAAGGTGTAAAGTGAATATTTGTATTCACCGTCGCTCCAAATCAAGGAATATGTTTCGTCATCAAAATAGTAAAGTAACAGACCGTCGCCGTTTCCGATTGCTACCGTTTCAATTGAACAGAATTCATTGTCCAGACTGTCGGAGGATCCGTCTATTATTGTTTGGCTGTATGTGAGTATGATATTTTCGTCTTGCATGTATAGGATACTGAAACACCCCTTGATATCAAGACTAACCTCCCCCGTCCACTCTGCCGGAATATCTCTCGGCTCTTTTTTCACCTCGATAAATTCGGGCGGATTCTTGAGGCGTGACTCAAAGCCGAGGTCGAGGAAGACGTCGAAAAGCTCAACCGAGGCATTCCAGAACCTGCCGGCAAAGCGCAGAAAGCCTTCACGCATGGCGCCGACGTTAAACGTCATTGCAAATGTGAGCGCACATATGACTGCGGCAACGGCGATTCGTCTGAGCGGAATGAACGAAAAACCGTATTCGCGGCGGTTGTATTCATCTCTGAGGAGGCGCTTTATCCGTCGGTTGAGCGAACGGGGACGTTTTGCCGCACGCTTTGAATATGCTTCGTATTCTTCGGAATTCAACTGCGCCGTGACATTCGCCATTGCTTCCGTAAGGGTGACGTTTTCGGCGCCTTTTTCGTTGTCAATACCGACAGCCATGTATATCATACTCCTTTTCGAGAATTTCTTTGAGCCGTGAACGCGCCTTGTAAAGACGGGTGCGCACTGCTCCGGTGTTTATTCCGAGGTATTCCCCCGCCTCCGCACAGGAGAGGCCGCAGAAATACACAAGGTTCACGGCGTCACGCATTTCGGGCGTGAGCTTTTCCACCGCACTGCGCACCGCTTCACACTCTTCACGGCGTATTATTATTTCCTCCGTGTCGTCTGCTTCGTCGGAAAAGCACGCTTCAAGAGAGCTTTCTCCTTCAACGTCGCAGTCGTCGCAATATGAGGGCTGTACCTCGTGGTGCGAAATGCGCTTGCGGCGGTTGTAGTTGTCTATCGCCTTGTTGCGCACTATGCTCCGTATGCATATCGCCGCCATACTGCATATGACCTCGTCCGAACGCCCTTTGAGCTTCGGCAGGTATTTTATCATTCTGCACAGGGCGTCATTTACGGCGTCCTCCGCATCGTGCTTTTTGCCGAGTACCTCGAGAGCGGCGGTGTACATGAAGTCGCCGTATTTTTCGTAGATACGTTCAATCAGGCGTATGTCCTCTTTAACCGTGTCGGTTCCCGTCCCGACAACAGCCATTACAATGAAAAGATTCATTCGTTACCGTTACCTCTGAACAAACTTTCTCCGCTGCTATATATAACCGTTTTTCGAGGCAAAAAGTCAGCGGTTTTTGCGATAGTTTACAATTTATTTACAAAAGGCGAAGAATACCGCCTCTCCGCCGCTAAAATTTATCGTTTTCTCCTTGAGGAAAAGCGGCGTCAGAGCTTTTCAACTCCAACTCCACTCTGATGAAATCCGAGCTTTCCCTCACCGCACACGCCCCAATTTCGCACCATGTAATCAATGAAGAAAAGCGACTTTAGAAGCTTTTCCTCCCCAATTCTCCATTTTCCACTTTCAATTCTCAATTAAAAAAGTGCAGACTTTGCACTTGACAAATCCGCACCGATGTGGTACAATATAAGTGAAAGAGGCGAACCTTAACGGTTATGCCGCTTCAGGGTACTTTTTTAGATAACCCCTATGGGCAAGTGGGGGTTATCTTACTGTTTGCACAGGAAGTGCAAATGAAAAAATGTAGAGCACTATGATAACGGCTATAGCCAGTTTCCATATGCGTTCGTATTTCTTCATTGCAATCACCTCCTCTCTCGACAAACGTCGTAAAGGGGAAGCGACATAACCGCCCAGTATTTAACTGTAGAAAATTCAACCTCTTTCAGCCGAGCCTTGCTCGACTTTTTTATTTTATCACAGTTTTTGACAAAATGCAAGAATATTTTGTAAAGGTTGAGGTTTTTGTGCCTACCGTTTGTCGTATTTCTACGGTATGGAAACGATAACCATACCTTGGGTTAATTCGGAACGGAGCATATATGCTCGTCAAGCCCGTTCCCTACAAAGTACCATTGAGAGAATGCAAACTTCGAGCTACGCACTCTCAATAAAGCTTGATTTTCACTGAATTTCCCATGAAGAAAGCACTTATCCGACAGTCCCTCAGTCCGACGACTGCGTAACGACTTCGTCGTGACAGCTCCGGAGGTTGCCTTGCAACCGGTTGCACAAGAGGATGCCTCCGGAGTTGACACGGTCAACTCGAGAGTAAATTGCTTCGCAATTTCTCTGGCGGCTTTGCCGCCTCCAATACACCATGGAGAAAGTGCTAACCTTGAGTTTCGCACTCTCAAGGAAGCTTAATTCTCACCGAATTCCCCATGAGCAAGCGCAAACCTCAATTCAAGCACTGCCCCAAAAGCTCATCTTTCCGTAATTTGTCGTCGAACGAAGTGAGGTGCAAATTTCGGGAACGGGAGAAGGTAGAAATTACAGTCCCCACAAAGCCTGATGCAAAAAAATCACGACCCGGCGCTTGCGTATATGGCGTCGGGTCGCCGTACTATCTCGGATAAGATGAGTCTTCCTCATTTCACGACGGAGGCTTAGCCGATGTCGTGTGGTACTACCTCTAAATTACTATAGGATAAAGTCTTTTGGTTCTTTTCTTCAGAAAAGAACACCCCCGTAAAGCTCTCGTAAGCCCTCGTAATCCCCGTAAGCCTTCGTCAGCCTCTGAGGGTTACGCCGAAATCTTTTTCGAGACCGGCGAGAATTTTACCGACCGTGCTGTCGGCGTCGGTATCGGAGAGAGTGCGATCCTTAGCACGGAGCGTAAGGCTGTACGCCATGCTCTTCTTGCCGAAGCCGAGACGGTCGCTCTTGAATACGTCGAATACCTTTACGGATTCGAGTACGCTTCCGCCGTACTTCTTGATAGCCGCCGCAAGAGTGCCTGCTTCGAGCGCGTCGTCGCAGACGAACGCAAGGTCACGTGTCGTTGCCGGGAACTTCGGAAGAGATGTATACTGCTTCTCGGTTCTTCTGTCGGCAAAGAGCTTGTCAACGTCGATCTCGGCCGCATATACGGTCACGTCAAAGTCGAAGTTCTCCGCTACCTTCGGATGAATCTGTCCGAGTATCGCTATGACGTCGTCGCCCTTCTTTATGACCGCACATCTGCCCGGATGGTAAGACGGATCGTCCTTGAGCGCCGTTACCGTGTAGTCGGAGTCGGAAACGTCAATGCCGGCTATTGCAAATACGTTCTCGCAAAGTCCCTTGAGACTGTAGAAATCACCCTTGCCGTAGGTCGTGATGACCGTCGTCATCTTCTCGTTCGCAAGCTTGTTGCCCTCTTCCTTGCGGTACACCTTCGCCATCTCGAACACCGCCGCCTCGGACGCACGCTGACGTCTGTTGAATGAAAGCACCTCGAGTACATTCGCAAGAGCGGTCGTTCTCATTATGCTCGTGTCCTCGCCGAGAGGATTGGAGATAACTATCGAGTCACGGAGCGCACTGTCGGGAGCGAGTCTTATCTTGTCGTATGCCTTGGGGCTGATGAACGAGTATGTCTGTATCTCGTAAAGTCCCTTGTCAACAAGCATTCCGGCTATCTTTGCAAGGAACTTCTGCTTGTCGTTTCTGCCGCCGTTTACCGCCTCGCCCTTGAAACGGGTAGCTTCTATCTTGTTGTAACCCCATATTCTCGCCACCTCTTCGGCAATGTCGGGCATCTCAACTATGTCCGCTCTGAACGACGGAGGAATAAGCTTGCCGTCACGGTACTCTATCGAAAGAGCCGCAAGCGTATCGAGCATAAAGCTCTCGGGGATGTCCGTGCCGAGGAATGCGTTTATCTTCGCCGCATCGAACGGTATCTCGGGGATCTCTCTCTTGGTCGGATATACGTCTATCTCGCCGTCAACGACCGTGCCGCATCCGAGAAGCTCGACAAGCTCGCACGCACGCTCAAGCGCCGGAAGCGTGTTCTCTGCGTCAAGTCCCTTTTCGTATCTGCCGCTTGCCTCGGTTCTGAGTCCCAGGTCTCTTGCGGTGATTCTGACGGACGGTCCGGAGAACGCCGCAGACTCGAAAATAACGGTCGTCGTGCCGTCCGTAATCTCGCTGTTTTCACCGCCCATGACGCCGGCAACCGCAACCGGTCTCTCACCGTCGGCGATAACCATCATGCGCTCCTCGAGGTTTCTTTCAACGCCGTCGAGAGTCACTATCTTCTCGCCCTTTGCGGCGTTTCTTACTATAATCTTGCCGCTCTTCAGAAACTCCTTGTCGAAAGCGTGCATCGGCTGACCGTACTCAAGGCATACAAAGTTCGTGATGTCAACGATGTTGTTTATCGGACGAACGCCGCTTGCCCAAAGTCTCTCACGGAGCCACAGAGGCGACGATCCTACCTTTACGTTCTTGACCGCACGGGAGGTGTATCTGTAGCACGTGTCGGGAACCTTTATCTCGACGTCGATGTAGTTCTTTATGTTGTCTCCGTCGCCGGAACCCTTGACGACCGGCTTGTGAGGCGTGAAGGTCTTGCCGTAGGAAACAGCGCTCTCACGTGCAAGTCCGAGTACCGAAAGGCAGTCGGGGCGGTTGGGGGTAATCTCGAACTCAACGACGGTGTCGTCGTAGCCGCAGACCTTCTTTATGTCGTCGCCGACCTTGAAATTCTGACCCTCGTCCTTTATGAGCCAGATACCGTCCTCGGCGGCATACGGAAACTCATGCTTCGAGAGACCAAGCTCTCCGAGAGAGCAGAGCATACCGTTTGACGGAAGACCTCTGAGCTTGCCCGCCTTTATCTTCGTGCCGTCGGGGAGAAGAGAGTTGTGGAGAGCCGCCGGAACATATTCTCCGGGCTTTACGTTCTGTGCGCCGGTGATTATCTGCACAGGCTCGCCCTTGCCCACGTCTACCTGACAAATGAGCAGATGGTCGCTGTCGGGGTGCTTCTCAACGCTTATGAGCTTGCCAACAACGACGTTTTCGATTTTGTCCGAGAGAACCTCGAAGCCCTCAACCTTGGAGCCTGTGTCGGTCATTCTGTCGGAATATTCCTTTGGTGTTACATTTTCAAGCTTTACGTAATCCGAAAGCCATTTAAGTGATAAATTCATAATTATACTACCTCCATAAAATGAAGAATTGAAAATTGAGAATGGAGAATGGGGAATTAACGCTGAAAAGCTTCGCCTTTAATAATTGACAATTGACAATTGAGAATTGACAATTAATATGGAAAAGCTTCGCTGATTTGTCAAAGCCAACAGAGTTGACGAGGTCAAATCGAGAGGAAATGTTCGCTTCCTATTGTGCGTTTGTGCTTGATTGAATGGTGCAAACTTTTAGGCGGTGCGGTGACTTGCCGTTCGGGACATACGGCGATTTTAAACCACTGATAAAACGCATTTTCTCTCGGGTTGATGAAGTCACCGGGAGTTAAACTCAGTAATTGTCAATTGTCAATTGTCAATCGTCAAACGTCACGGCATTTCCCTGAAACCTTTTCCCACGATATCGCTTGTATTTGAGATGAGAACGAACGAATGAGGGTCGTTTTTCTTCACGACGCCTTTAAGCATTGCCGCCTGCTGACGGTTGACCGCAGTGAGAATGAGCGTCTTTTCCTCTCCCGAGAAGCCGCCGTTTACTTTCCACGACGTCAGTCCCCTGTGGAGATTCACTCTGATGAAGTTCTCCGTCTCGTCGGGATTTGAGGTCACGATGATAAAATACTTCGAGCGGTTTATGCTGTCGATAACCGAATCGACGATGAAGGTCTTGGCAAGAAGTCCGAGAGTCGAGAAGAGTCCCGTGCGGATGCCGAAGATGAAGTATACGCCGATTACAACCGCAACGTCCGCCGCGAAAAGAGCAGAACCGACGTCGATTTTAAACGCCTTTTTCAGAAGCATTGCGACGATGTCCGTGCCGCCGGTCGAACCCTTGAAATTGAAGAGTATCGCCGAGCCTATCGCCGGCAGAAGCACGGCAAAGCAAAGCTCGAGAAGCGGTTCGTCCGTAAGCGGTGCGGAAAGCGGAACAAGAGCCTCGAAAACAGATAACAGAGCCGACATCAAAAGACTGCAATACACAGTCCTCAGACCGAAGCTTTTTCCGAGTACGGCAAAGCCGACGATAAGAAGTGCGATATTGCACACCGACACGAACTGCGACGGCGATATGAACGGCACAAGGTGTCCCACAATGACCGAGATGCCGGAGAGTCCGCCGGTGGCGAAGTTGTTCGGATACTTGAAAAAGTATATTCCGACCGTAACCGCAAACGTGCCGAGAGTCAAGAGAAGATACTCCGTGATTTTTGACACGGGACGTCTCGCTCCGTTGGGAAAGACTCTTCTCTCCCGGTTTTCCTCATACGGATTTTCGTTTGTCATACCGGCTCACCGTCAAAACTGCGACAGGAAGCGGATGTCGTTTTCGTAGAGAAGTCTCATGTCGTCGATGTTGTACTTTCTCATGACGATTCTCTCGATGCCCATGCCGAACGCAAAGCCGGAGTAAACGTCGGGATCAATGTTGCAGCGGCGAAGCACGTTCGGGTGAACCATACCTGCGCCGAGAATTTCAATCCAGCCCTCGCCCTTGCAGAGACGGCAGCCCTTTCCGCCGCATACAAAGCACGAAACGTCAACCTCTGCGGACGGCTCGGTGAACGGGAAGTGGTGCGGACGGAAACGGATTCTCGTACCGTCGCCGAACATCTTCTCGGCAAACATTTCGAGTGTTCCTCTGAGGTCGCCCATCGTTATACCCTTGTCAACAACAAGACCCTCGACCTGGTGGAACATAGGCGAATGGGTTGCGTCAACGGCGTCGGAGCGGTAAACTCTGCCGGGGGAAATTATTCTTATCGGAGGACGCTGAGCCTCCATTACGTGTATCTGAACGCTCGAGGTCTGTGTGCGGAGCGTTACCTCAGGGTTGATGTAGAAGGTGTCCTGCGTGTCTCTTGCCGGGTGGTTCGGAGGAATGTTGAGCGCTTCAAAGTTGTAGTAGTCGTACTCAACCTCGGGACCGTCGGCGATGGTGAAGCCCATGCCGGTGAAGATATCCTCAATCTCGGCGGAAATCTTGCTTATCGGGTGCGCGCGTCCTATGGGAGTCTCGGTCGAGGGGAGAGTGACGTCGATTCTTTCCTTTTCAATCTTCGCCTGCTCCTCTTTTTCCTTGATGAGTGCGGAGACCTTATCGACCGCTTCCTCAATGTTTCCTCTTATTTCGTTTGCAAGCTGACCGATAATCGGACGTTCCTCTGCGGTGAGCTGACCCATGGAACGGAGCGCCGTTGCAAGCTCGCTCTTTTTGCCGAGGTACTTGACCTTGAGTGCGTCAAGCTCGGACGAATCCTTTGCGGCATTTATAAGTCCGAGAGCGTCGGCTTTGATTTTTTCAAGTTTTTCTCTCATGTTTATGACCTTTCCTTTCCTTTATTTGCATTTTACGGTATTTGTGTATTGCCGCCGTTTTGCTTTTTGACATCGGTGAAGTGTCGGAGAGTGTGCAGAGCATAAAAAAAGCCCGACAGAAAAAACTCTGCCGGGACGGAAATTTCCGCGGTACCACCCTGCTTCCGACGTGACGGACAATTTCCCCACATCGGCACTTCGGACCGTAACGAGGTCTGACGGCGGAGTCTCCCCCGCACCGCTCGAAAGCGAAAACGCAAGCGTCACCGGTGCAAAGCCGCTTTCAGCAGGTTACGGCTCTCTCTGTCTGCACTTTTTGCAACGCCGCACTCTTTGTCACTGCGGCATACTTCTTCTTATACACACTGTCAGTATACCATGCGTTTGTGAATATATCTACACATATTTGAAAAGATATCGCAATTGAATAATGGCGTGAAAGGGCGGAATGTGTGCGCTGTTTGATAAAAAACGGCAAAATGCGGCGCAAACTGTAATTATGCACATTTTGAAGCCGACATTGTGATATTTTTAATACAAATTGCCGTCTTTCGATGATATAATGATACTGACGGCGGTGCTTATCTGTCGGCTCCCCTCTGAAACTTTTTCGGACTGCTTCCGACTCTCTCCCGGAAAGTTCGTATAAAGTGACTTTCTTCGGCAAATCCGCATTTGTGAGCCGTTTCGATTACTGTAGCGCCGCTTGTCAGCATTTTCATGGCGTTGGTTATTCTCACGTCGAGAATATGCTGCTTCACGGTCTTTCCGATGACCGACTTGAAGTCGTCGCCGAGCTTTGTTCTGTTGACGTAGAACCTCTTCGACAGATCCTCTATTTTCAGCTCGCCGGCATAGTTTTCCGATATATAGCTAAGTATCTCTCCTATATATCCGAGGCTGTTCCCGTTCGATTCGTTTGAACCGAGAGGAATGCGTTCGCCGTAAAAGCGTGCCGCAAGGTCAACGAGAAACGCAAAATGGCGTTCGTATTCCTCGGGACGGCTTCCGTTCTCAGGGTAAAGGCGCAGAACGGGAAGTACGGCTTCTCCGACCTTGCCCGTAAGCGGAAGAAGGGCAAGATTTTCCTTAAATATTCCGCACCTTTCAAAGACGCCCGGAATGTATTTTTCGACATATGCGTCGTTGAAATGGTACTTATACCTTTCGTAATTCACTCCGTTTTTTGCCGTGAGCTTGTGAAAACTGCACGGAGCATGGAATATAACGCAGGGACCGTCTATGTCCGCAGACACTCCGCCGCCTATCACGGAGAGCACTCCCGAAACGACGAAGCTCATTT
Organism: uncultured Eubacteriales bacterium; assembly: GCA_934444485.1. GTDB lineage: Bacteria > Bacillota > Clostridia > Oscillospirales > CAG-382 > CAKSUT01. Next base: position 22,893 of record CAKSCN010000001.1, read on the forward strand.
CAAAACAGCGGTGAAAGTGCATATTGCCCTGAAATCCGTCGCTTTCGCAATGTGCGGCGTTAAGGTCTTCCTTTATGTAGTCGTAAAAAATCCTGTCCATATTCTCACCCCATTCGTACTTATACATTGTATCACGTTTTGCGGCAAAAGTAAATACCGTTTTTGTCAATAATATCGAGATTTATATGCAAATTCAACATTCGGAGGTACAAAATGAAACTCAAAACACTTGCAAAGCTCACGCTTACGGTTCTTGCGGCGGCGGCTCTGTGCCTTGCTGTCAGCGCGAAGGAGCCTGTTTCGGTCGGCAAGCCGGTCACGGTATCGTCGTTTCAATCGGGGAACATTGCGGCGAATATAAACGACGGCGACGACGACACACGCTGGTGTGCGTCCGGCTCGGTCTATCCGCAGGAGATTGTTATCGACCTTGAGGGTTGGTACGACTTATCCGACGCCGACATTTACTTTCACCGTCCCGACTGGGACAAAGACCGTCACTACAGCTTCAAGCTTTTCGGGAGCTCGGACGGCGAAAGCTACTCTCTCCTTGACGGCGGCGACTTCTCCGCAAACGAGAGCACCGAACGCAGACTCGTCTTCACCCTCACCGGCACGGCACGCTACGTGAAGCTTGAAATGTATTCGTGCAGCTCGTCAAGCGGTTGGGCGAGTGTGAGTGAGATGACGCTTTACGGCACACCTGCGGCGAACAGCGGCATAACGGTGGCGGAAGCAGAGACGCTTCCCGGAGTTACGGTCGATTTCGGCACGCCGTTTTCATCGCTTTCTCTCCCCGAAAAAGCCTCCGTCAAGCTCTCGAACGGAGCAATTCTCGAAGCCGGGCTTTCGTGGGATTCGTCGGAATACGACCCCGAAAAATCGGGCGAGCAGGTTCTCACGGCGACCTTCACGGGACTTCCGGCAGGCGTGGCAGCGGGCGGAATATCGGTGACGAAAAAAGTCTCTGTCAGAAGCAGTGACTACAAGCCGCCGGTCTCGGTGCGCGAGAAGCTTCCGATAAACGACGGCTGGAAATTTCACGACGGCAACGTTTCATCGGCGGCAAGCGCAATCTTCGACGACTCCGACTGGGAGTCGGTCACTCTTCCGCACACAAACGACGCTTACAGCGGACTCGGAGATAAGGAGTTCGTAAGAGGTACAGACTGGTACAGAAAGGTTCTCTTTGTCCCCGAGGAAAAGTACGCCGGCAGAGTATATCTCGAATTTGACGCCGCATATTCGGCGACGACCGTTTACGTCAACGGCACTCAGGCAGGCGACACTCATTACGGCGGCTACAATCGCTTCAGATACGACATAACCGACGCCGTCAATTTCGGTGCGGACAATATCATAGCGGTAAAGGTTGACAGCAATCTCAATTCCGTCCCTCCCGTCTCCGGAGACTTCACGAAGTTCGGCGGAATTACGGGCGACGTTTACGTTATATACACAAATCCCATCCATGCGGAGCTTCTCGATTACGGTTCTCCCGGAGTGTTCTTCACTCCCGAAAGAATCGGTGAGACCGACAGCTGGAGGCTATCCGTGACCTCCGATATCGTAAACGACGGAAATGAGGAAAAGACGCTCACCGTCAAAACCGTGCTTCGGGACGTATCCTCGTTCGACCCCATTCCCGGCATACCCGAGAGCCTCACGCCTTTTGACGAAAGCACGATGTTCGGCGACCGTATTTACGCCGAGTCAGAGAAGGCTCTCACAGTTGCGCCCGGCAAAAAGGCGGCGTTTTCCGATGTTCTCGATGTCTCCTCACCGAGACTCTGGGACGGCATAAACGACCCGTTCAGGTATGAGGCGGTTCTCGAAATATACGACGGAGACACGCTTATCGACAGCGTTGAGCAGAAGATAGGCTTCCGATACTTTTCGGTTGACCCCGACGAGGGATTTTTCCTCAACGGCAAAAAGTACCCTCTCAGAGGCGTGGGATATCACGAGGACTACATCGGCGCCGGAAGCGCCATGACCGACGAAATGTGGGACGAATCCTTTGCAATGGTATATGAGCTTGGTGCGACCGTCTCGAGACTCGTTCACTATCCGCACGACGAATATTCGTATGAGCTTTGCGACAGGTACGGTATCGTCGTATGGACGGAGCTTTCACAGATAAGCTGGCTCGACGAAAACGACGCAAAGTATTTTGAGCGCACGCCGGAATCTCTGAAGGAGCTTATCCGTCAGCAGAAAAACCGCCCGTCGTTGTGCTTCTGGGGAATACAGAACGAGGTCGGTGTCGGTAAAAATGCGCCGTGGAGCGATGCGACCGACGACTTCATGAACAGCCTCGTTGCCCTTGCGAAAAGCGAAGACCCGACAAGACTCACCGTTCAGGCGTCCTGCAACTGGGATATCTGCGGCAAGGAGTGGCTTACCGACCTTATTGCGATAAACACCTACCCCCTCTGGTACAGTAACGGCAATCTCGGCGACATAGTTGACAGCTATATCAAAAACAACCTCAACAATCCCTTGTACCCCCACTGGAACGGCAAGCCCGTCGGCGTATCGGAGTACGGTGCAGGCTCGAGCATTTTCCACCACTCCGACTTCCCGACCGCACCCGTACCGAGCGGAAAGTTCCATCCCGAGGAATGGGCAAGCGTCGCTCACGAATCGGCGATACACGAGATAAACAAGCGTGACAATCTCTGGATGACCGCAATCTGGTGTATGTTTGACTTCGCCTCAAACGGTCGAAACGAGGGGGACTCTGCCGGTATAAACGACAAGGGCCTTGTCACACGTGACCGCAAGACGAAGAAGGACGCTTTCTACCTCTACAAGGCAAACTGGATGTCTGCGGAGCGTGACCCGTTCGTGTACATCACCTCACGCCGCATGACCGAGAGAGAGGTCGCCTCGAACACGATAACCGTCTACTCGAATATGCAGTCGGTCGAGCTTTTCAGAAACGGCGTAAGTCTCGGAGAAATGACCTCGGTCGGCGACGGTATCTTCAGAACGGAAAACGTTTCATACGGAGAAATAGGCGACGAAACGACGCTTACCGCAAAGTGCGGCGACGTGACCGACAGCATATCCTTCACACGAAAGGCAAGCTCAAGTCTCGAGTTTGACGTAGTCGCCGACGGCATATACATAAATGAAAACGACGGCACTATCCTTTTCTCGCAGAACACAAACGCCGAGAATGTTTCCGACTGCTTCCATACAAATTACAACGCCGTGTTCTCGGTTATCGACACCGACCATGCGACGACCGTCGAAAGCGGACTTATAAAGCCCGGAATGATACTCCGAATAACCGCCGAGGACGGAAAGGCAAGCCGTGATTACAATGTCATCGCAACGAGCATAGCAAGAGGAAAGCCTGCGACGGCGTCGTCCGAATCCGGTAATAACCGTGCCTCGGGTGCGGTTGACGGAGTTATAAGCAGCGACTCCGGCTTCAAGTGGGACGGTTCGTCCGCAGCACCCGATTTTCCGTCGGCGTGGCTCATGATCGACCTCGAAAAGGAATACACCCTCACCAAAACCAAGATTTACTTCTTCCCCGGGTGGGGCGGCACGAGAGCGTACAAGTACAACATATACGTCGGAACGACAAAGGACAGCCTTGAAAAGGTTGTTGACCGCACGCAGAACACCGAGATAGGAGAAATCGACGACCTTCTCGGCAACATCAAGGGTCGCTATGTCAAGATTGAGATAATAACCAACAGCGACTACGAAAGCGGCAACTCATCAGCGCTTCCGAGCATACTCGAAGCCGAGATAAACGGCTACAATCTCCTGTCCGACACGGCGGTATTCGACCACGAGCTAAAGACCGTCACCATACCGGCAGGCGAGGTAATGCCGTCGGAGCTTCTTTCGCAGATAAAGGTTGACGGCAACGCACTTCTGAGCATCGAAGCGCCGGCATACTACCTCATGGCGGGCGACAAGCTCATCGTGACCGACTACGCCGGCGGCAGGACGGTTTACACCGTGCGCTTCTCCGAGGGCAAGACCTACGTCCGTGCAGACTCTGTTTCCGACATCGACGCCGCAGACAAGGACAAGGTTGTGTACGTTGTGAAGAAGTCCGACGCCGACCTTTGCAGGTACCTCACCGACGGCGGCTTCACGCTCGCATACCTAGGCGACGCCGACACTGACGGCACTCTCGACGCAGAGGATTTGCGTGCGTATCTGCGTGCGCTCTGCGGAGCCGGGACTCTCGACGTGACTCTCTGCGACATCGACGGCGACGGCAGAGTGGGGCTTTCGGACCTCCGCGCGCTCGCAAAAATGCTCGAAGACTGAATGCGTACACGCATGCGCACACGAATGCGTAAACGCATAATAAATGCGCACCTCAAAAACGGGGTGCGCTGTTCTTTTATTTGTGCGTATTCCGTGAAGTGCGGAAAGCCCGCCGCCGCAAAGCCTCGTGATAAAGTGCCTCGGCACGCTTCTTTAAAAGAGCGACGTTAACGTAAACCATATCGCCGGAACGGCCGCCGCAAGCCCGAGTACAAGGCAGATTATCGCCCCGGTCTTTTTCGTCCCCTCTCGTCCGCTCTTTACGAACATCACAACCGCCGCCGCTATAAGCGCTATCGAGGCAATCACCGACGTCGCAAGGACGCATAAAAGCACAAGGTCAATAAGAAGTATCGATATAAAAGCCATGTCAGTCCCCCCTTTTTTTGTTACCGCATTCATTCTACCACAAATCGGCCCGAATTGCAAGCACTTTGACAAAATTCTCCGATATGCCGAAAAATTAACAAAAATATATTTAAATTACGACGATAGTATGATATCATATACGGTAGATAAATGTGGTGACGCATTTTTGAATCGAATCTAAAAGAACAGGAGATAATAAAAATGGCAAAAATACTTGTAGAAACTTCCGCAAGACACGTTCACCTTTCCCGTGAACACGTTGAAATCCTTTTCGGCAAGGGTCATGAGCTTACCTTTAAGAAGGCTCTTTCCCAGCCCGGTCAGTTCGCCTGCGAAGAAAGAGTTACCGTCGTCGGCGCAAAGAATGAGATAAAGAACGTCATCATTCTCGGACCCGAAAGAAAGGCAACTCAGGTTGAGGTTTCCCTCACCGACGCAAGAACTCTCGGCGTTACGGCTCCCGTAAGAGAGTCCGGAGACATCGCCGGAAGCGGTGCCTGTAAGATAGTCGGACCTTGCGGAGAGGTCGAGATAACCGAGGGCGTTATCGCCGCAAAGCGTCACATTCATCTCACTCCCGAGGCGGCTGCCGAGTTCGGCGTTGAGGACAAGCAGATTGTCTGCGTAAAGATCGATTCCGAGGGCAGAAAGACGATATTCGGCGACGTTGTCGTAAGAGTAAGCGACAAGTTCTCGCCTGCTATGCACATCGACACCGACGAGTCCAACGCCGCTTGCGCCGCTCCCGGTATGATGGGCGAAATTATCGTTAACTGCGGAAAGTAATCGCACCGATTTTCAGTTTGCAAACATTTATGTAAAGGAGAAATAAAAATGGCAGTATTATCACATGAAGTAGAATCTATGTGCGTCGTAGCCAAGGGTCCTCATCACGGTCCCGCTCCCATTCCCGAAGAGGGCAAGTGGGTCAAGGCTTACGAAATCAAGGACATTTCCGGTCTTTCCCACGGTATAGGCTGGTGCGCTCCTCAGCAGGGCACCTGCAAGCTCACCCTCAACGTAAAGAACGGTATCATCGAGGAAGCTCTCGTTGAGACCTGCGGCTGCTCCGGTATGACTCACTCTGCGGCTATGGCAGGTGAAATCCTTCAGGGCAAGACAATTCTCGAAGCTCTCAACACAGACCTTGTTTGCGACGCAATCAACGTTGCAATGAGAGAGATCTTCAAGCAGCTCGTATACGGAAGAACACAGACCGCTTTCTCCGAGGGCGGACTTCCCGTCGGCGCCTCCCTTGAGGACCTCGGCAAGGGACTTCGTTCTCAGGTCGGCACAATCTTCGCCACCAAGGAAAAGGGCGTAAGATACCTCGAAATGGCAGAGGGCTACATTCTCGAAATGGGTCTTGACGCAGACAACGAGGTTATCGGCTACAAGTTCGTACACCTCGGCAAGATGATGGACGCAATAAAGAAGGGCGTTGACCCCAAGGAAGCTTACGAGTCCAACGTTAAGACTTACGGTCGTTACGACGAAGCAGTCAAGTATATCGACCCGAGAAAGCAGTAAGAGTAAGGAGGTAGTATAAATGTCTAACAACGTAGTATTTGAAGGAAAAGAAAGAAGAATGGCAGGCATTGAAAAGTGCCTTGCGGAATACGGCATTGCTGACCTCGAAGAAGCTCAGAAGATCTGTCTCGACAAGGGTATCAATGTTGACGAAATAGTAAAGGGCATTCAGCCCATCGCCTTCGACAACGCAAGCTGGGCGTACACACTCGGTGCGGCAGTTGCAATAAAGAAGGGCGTTAAGACCGCCGCAGACGCCGCAGAAGCTATCGGTATCGGACTTCAGGCATTCTGCATTCCCGGCTCTGTTGCACAGAACAGAAAGGTCGGCCTCGGTCACGGCAACCTTGCCGCAATGCTTCTCCGCGAAGAGACAAAGTGCTTCTGCTTCCTCGCAGGTCACGAGTCCTTTGCAGCCGCTGAAGGCGCTATCGGTATCGCAAGAACCGCAAACAAGGTAAGAAAAGAGCCGCTCAGAGTTATCCTCAACGGTCTCGGCAAGGACGCCGCATTCATCATCTCGAGAATCAACGGCTTCACCTATGTTCAGACCGACTACGACTTCTACAACGACGAGCTTAAGATTGTCAGGGAGAAGGCATACTCGAACGGCGACAAGGCAAAGGTAAAGTGCTACGGTGCGAACGACGTTCTCGAAGGCGTTGCAATCATGCGTCACGAGGGTGTCGACGTATCGATCACCGGCAACTCCACCAACCCGACAAGATTCCAGCACCTCGTAGCCGGCACTTACAAGAAGTGGGCAAACGAGAACGGCAAGAAGTACTTCTCCGTTGCCTCCGGCGGCGGCACGGGCAGAACGCTTCATCCCGACAACATGGGCGCAGGTCCTGCTTCCTACGGTCTTACCGACTCCATGGGCAGAATGCACGGCGACGCTCAGTTCGCAGGTTCTTCTTCAGTTCCGGCGCACGTTGAGATGATGGGTCTTATCGGTATGGGCAACAACCCGATGGTAGGCGCAACGGTTGCTGTTGCTGTTGCGGTCGAGGAAGCTACCAAGTAATAAATCCTCTCCGATATTCAATATGAAACCCGACCTCCGAGGCTCTCCCTCGGGGGTTTTTTTAACAAAATGAGCTTGACCGGGCGGAGAAATAAATATATAATGATAACGGACTCTTTAATATTACATACTGTCGGAGGGCAAAAACATGAAAAAGACACTTAATTTTTGCATTACGGTCTTTGTGCTTGTCGCCGCATTTGCGTTTTCGGTGAGTGCTGCGGAGATTATTGACAGCGGCTTTTGCGGTGCCGATGGCTACGGTACCAACATCACTTGGACGCTTGACAGCGAGGGAACGCTGACGCTTGAGGGAACCGGCGCTATGGGATATCACAGATTTATATGGGACAAGCGCCCCTGGTAAAAAGAATCGTTATCTCAGACGGTATATCTCAGATCGAAAACTTTAATAATTTTGAAAACCTTGAGTATGTGAGCATTCCGGACAGCGTAGTTTATATAGAAGCCCATGCTTTTTCCGATTGTAAAAATCTGCGTTCCGTGACGCTTCCGAAAAATTTAACCTATATCGGCGATTACGCCTTTTGCAATTGCAGCAGTCTTACTGCTTTGCACTTTCCCGCAAGTCTTAGAACTCTGGGCAAATATGCTCTCAAGGGGTGCACCTCACTTGAGACTATTACGGTTGAAGACGGCAGCTACAAATTTTACAACGACGAATACGGCGTGCTGTACAGCAAGAACAAAATGGAGCTTATTCAATACCCTGCGGCAAGTGCGTTTACAAGCTATGAAATTCCGAAAAGCGTAAGAAAAATCTCGAGCTATGCCTTTTACGGCAGCAAAAACCTTGCTTCGATAACATTTAACGACGGTTTAAGGGAGATAAGAGAGTACGCCTTTAGCGGCTGCACCGGTCTTACTTCCGTAGTTTTGCCGGAAAGTGCCATGGAACTGTGGTCTGATACGTTTTCCCACTGTACAAGCCTCTCTTCCGTAACGCTGCCTTCAGAGCTGAATCAAATTAGCGGCTATATGTTTGCAGGCTGCACATCGCTTACATCCATTACAATTCCCGAAAGCGTAACGGTGATTGGAGATGGTGCCTTCAGCGGCTCCGGTCTCACATCAATCACACTGCCTGCCGGCTTAACAAAAATCCGTGGAGGAATAGTCTCAGGCTGCAAAAATCTGACCTCCGTAACCATTCCTCCGAATGTAACCGACATAGGAATGAACGCTTTTGTGCGTTGCAGCAATCTTACATCTATAGTAATACCCAAAAGCATTCGTCACATCACTCATCCGATATTTATGGATACTCCTCTTTTGAATGTGTACTTTGGCGGCACGGAAGCCGATTGGAAAGCACTGGAGTTGGACGAAGAATGCAGAACACCGTTTTCCTCGCCGGTAATACACTATTCGACGTATACTACCATACCCATTATGTCCGTCCGCTCCACCGACATCCGCTCCTACATATTCGGCAGCGAGATAGAGTCGTACAACGTCAACGGCTCGACGTGCATAGTTGCCGAGGATCTAATGAATTACGGCTTCACCGTTGAGTGGGACGGCAGGGCAAGATTACTATTTATAACTCATCCCTCGGACGACTTCACTCAGGCTGAAAAGAAGAATTTCGGTGCGAAGAGCGGCAATATCGGCGAAAAGCTGACGGAGACCGTGCCGACGGATATCGTCACCTACGTGAACGGAAGAGAAGTACCGTCGTACAACATTGACGGCAGAACCGTTATCTACATCGATTCTCTCAGCGTCTTCGGAAATATCTCATGGGACGGCGGCGCAAGAACCATATCGCTCGGCTGACCTCAGACTGCTCTCTCCCGCCTTAACAAAAAAAGAACCGCTCCCTTCCTCTCGGTTGGGGGCGGATTTCCGTTTGCCGACGCATTCAAAACACCGTCATATATTTGCGTGAATATGGTACACCGTTTTTGTCTCTGCGTCGGCGTAGTACATGTCATAAAGGATTTCTCGCCGAAAGCATATCCCCCCCTCCTCCGTGCGGTATCGTTCAAACCCGGTATACCTTAAAATTGCGGCTGTCAATCTCTTTTTGCATAAGGTTCGGTGGTGGAAAACAATGTCACGGCAGTTAGTCGGACGGCGCATAAAGAGAACAGCACACCTCGGTCTTTGAGATGTGCTGTATTTTTATCATCCGCAGTGTCTGTTTAAAAGTGTCGGCAGTGTCAATCACGCACAATCACAACGAATGCGGCGTCGCATCCGCTTCCGGCAGATTTCTTTGCGGATATGAAGCTTCTCGACTCACTCGTTCTTATCTACGACAGCCGACACACTGCTGCAAAGAGGAGCAAGATTTGTTTTGTCCCAGATAAACAGACAAACTTTCTTTTCCGTTTCCGTCGAAATTCCGTCAAGTTCAATTTCGGCACTTCCATCGGTAAAGGTTATCGGAAAGACTTTTACTATACGGTTGCCTGAATTGTAAACCGCAATGTAAGCGTTGCAATTTTCCGAAACATTCTCAACGCAAGCGGTTACGACAATTTTACCGTTGACAATTGCCGCTTCAAAGCTTGTAACGGATACAAAAGAGGATTCCGCTACTTTTGCTTCGACAAGTTCTCCGCATTTTGTGCAGTATCTTCCGATAAGCTGTATCTGCGTTGAGGAGGGAATTTGCTCCCAATTATCGTCAAGCTCGTGCAGACATCCTGTACCCTGCACCGTTGCCTGCTTTGAGGATTCATGCTCATCAGCCGTTTGAATGTGTCGGCAAACACTGCATTCATAGTAGTATATGTTATCCCCCTCGTATCCGAAGAACATATTGAGAAGCTTTTCAATCAGCACTCTCAACCAATGCTTCGGTACAGTTCTTTTACGGTAATTATGCGGCAGTTTCTCCGTGGTCTCGGTCGTTTCATCTCCGCATTCGGAACAGCTGTATACAACTTCTCCGGCAGATGTGCAGGTTGACTCTTTTGAGGAAACCACCTCATAAGTGTGCCCTTTTGCCGGAACATTGGTAGCTTCGATGTATCCGCAAACAAGGCAGGCACGTTCGGCGGTTCCGGTTGCCGTGCAGGACGCTTCGTTTACAGTACTCCATTCTCCGAAAGTATGTTCAAGCTTTTTAGTTTCGTTGGTACGGAATTCCTCTGCGCAGGTTTCGCAGATGTAAACGTCATAACCGTTTTCCGAACACGTCGAAGGAACGTTTCTCACAAATTCACCTCTTGTGTGTCCGAATGCCGGCAAAATTATACTTACCACCGTTTCTCCGCAATCTGCGCAAACAGAGACCTTGCTTCCGTCTGCAGTGCAGGTGGCGGGAACAACCTCGCTGTCCTCCAAACGGTGCTTCTCATATACCGCTTGCGCACAGAAATCCGCTTGTGCCGTCGCCGGAAGAAAATCGGCGTAGCCGTCGCCGTCAATGTCCCAGCCGACAAACACATACGTAAAATCGCCGTCCGTGCGATTGGTCATATAAGGCTGACGAATAACCTCGGAGTTCGTGTAAGCACGCCAATCGAGAATATTCCCGTCAAAATCACGGAATTCGGCAAAGAACCATTCTCCTCCGTAATACACCTTGTTTCCGTTGCTCCAACCGGGGAAACGCATGTCCCAATCAAGCTCTTTCTTTTCACGCTCAACAAAAATCCTGCCGTCAGTCAATCTGCCGAACTCATATTTTCCTTTTACGTTATAATTCTTGAAGAGAACAATATTTTTCAGCGTTTCCGGCCAAGAACCGAATACCGGGAGCGTGCTGCCCAAGGTAAGCATTTCAAGGTTTGTGTACTTGTCAAAATCTGTGAAGGTATTGAGATTGTCATCCGCCAGTGCCTTTAACGTTTTATAGGTTTTGCTGTACGCCGTTTGTGCAAGACCGCCCTCAAACGGGGGTGCATAGCGGAGTCCTTCTTTTGCGGTTATCAGCCAACCGTCCTGGATAAGCAAGCCGTTTTTGTAATTGCCGTCGTTTCTCTCATATGGTGTATCGTATACTATGCATGCGTCGCTGGCAGTATTTACGTTATCGTATCCCTCTATGCGTTCAATCGTTCCGTCGAGTGTCAGCTTCTCCAAACCTGTGTAAACGAACGATGCAGCTCCGACGACCGTATCTTTTCCTCTGATATAAGCCTCTGTCAACGCACGCGAGAAAGCGAATGCTCTGTATCCGACAAGACCTACATCGTAAAGCTTTGCTGTCCTCAGACTTCGGCAGGACGAAAATGCTTCTCTGCCGACAGAAACTCCGTGTATCTCAACCGTTTCAAAGTTTCCTCCGTAAAAGGCTTTTTCGTCGATAACAATATTTCCGTCGGGAATTATGAGATTCTTAACTCCGCTGAATTTTCTGAACGTATACTGCTCTCCGTCAAAATTTTCGGGGAGCGTTACCGTGTCCTCACTTCCGAGATAGCTCAAAAGCATATGCTTACCGTCGCCGTAATTTGCAAACAGGAAGTCCCCTTTTTCTACGCACTTGAAGCTTTCATATCCGGTCTTGCAGTCGGTTGTTCCGTCCGCATTTATAACGGCGAAGGCATTCTTTGCAAGTCCTTTTTCCAAGGTTATCGGAACGTTGCTTCGATTTACAATCAACGCTATGCGTTCCAATGAATCATAGGTGTACCCATCCGGAACCTTAATCGAAGTTATGTTTTCTCCGACAGTGATATGTGTAATATTCTCGCATCCTGTAAGTTCTCTGACATCAATCGATGTCATTTTTTCGGGAAGAGTAAGAACCGCAAGATTGCTGAGTCCGTTAAGTCCTCCGTTCAGTTCCGTGATGCCGCTTCCTTTTTCAAACGAAAGCTTTCGGATAGACGAATTTCCGCTGAGGTGCCGTATGTCGGTTACAGTGTTCGGAATGCATACATCAACGGCTTCTGTCGTTACCAAAATAACCGATGTAACGTCCTTGTCATACAGTATACCGTCAAGCAATACGAAGTTTTTGTTGTTCTCCGACAGAATAATCCTTTTCAGCTCTCCGCATCCGTTGAAAGCGGTGGGATCGATGCTCTCGAGACTATCTGAAATTTCGAAGGTTTCAATTCCCGTACAGTCTTTAAAAGTGTTTGCGCCGATCGAAACAAGCGTCGGTGAGCACTTTATTTCCTTTATGCTCTTGATTCCGGAAAGACCGGCAGACTGATCTATAGCGGTTTGGTCAACGCCCACGGTCGGATCATCGCCGAGGAAGTGCATATTCTCGACAACCATCGGTTCGGTATAGGTGCTTTTGTTGGAATTTTTGATCTGCGACCATTGCTGCATTGTGCCGTTGTAATAGAGATCCTTAACGGTCAGTTTTCTTGAATCGTATTGATATGTCAAGGGGAAAGAGGTCAACGTAGACGGAAGATAGAGAGTTTCAAGATACTCGCTTGTGTAAAGTTGCGTGAAAGCGTCATAGCCTACCGTTTCAACGCCCTCCTCAAGGCGAACGTTTTTCAAGGAATGGCACTCCTTGAATGCCACATCCCCGATAGATTTCACCCATGAGGGAATCGTGACGCTTGTCAATCCGGTCCACATAAATGTTTGACCGTTAATTTTCGTAACGCCTTTCGGAATATTGATTGATTTGATGCCGGTACCCATGAATGCGGTGCCGCCGATTTCTGTCACACTCTCGGGCAATTCAATACTGCTTATACCGCTTCCGAAGAAAGTACTTCCTCCGATAGTTGTCAAATTCGGCGGCAAATTGACTTCCTTTAAGCTTAGACAGTCACGGAACGTCGAGTTTCCTATTTTTGTTAAATTATCCGGTAAAACAGCTTTTGTGAGAGATTTGCATTCATAAAAAGCCCCAGACTCATTCAACTGTAAAGAATGACATTCCGAAAGATCTGCCTCCGTAAGTCCAGAATACATAAATGCTTCAGATCCTATGTATTGGAGACTTTCGGGGAAACGGAAGTTCTCGAGCGACGGGGTCCAGAAAAATGCCCTCTTTCCTATTCTTTCAAGGTTGTTTGCACCTGACACTTCCGTAAGAAGTTTGCAGTCATTAAATGCGTGTTCCTCAATTACCGTAACACTGTCCGGAAGATTTACAGTTTTCAATGCAGGACAGTTAATAAACGCCTGCTCGGAAATATTCGTCATGACAGCTCCCTCCTCAAAGGAAACTGTTGTAAGCGAAGGATGAGCTGCGAGGACAGAGCCAAAGCTCGTTAATGTAGCCGGGACAACGTAATCCGTCACATCGGGAGAAAGCCAAATGAGCTGAGTTTTGTCCTTGTTGTAGAGTGCGCCGTTTTCAAATATAAACGACTCATTTTCGGGAGCCAACCGCACATTGCGAAGTGATGGACAGTTGCCGAATGCATTAAAACCTATTTCTGTTACGGAGGCGGGAATATTTATTTCTTCCAAAGATGTGCAGTCTCTGAACGCCTCTGCGCCTATTTCCTCAACCGTATCGGGAAGCGTAATGCTCTTGAGATTATAATTATCTCTAAAGGCTTCTCTGCCAATTACCGTAACCTTGCTTCCAAAGGTAATGCTTTCCAAATTTTCTCGATGCCAGAAAGCGACGTCACTGATTACCGTCAGATTTTCAGGTAAAATTACATTTTTGGAAATTCTTCCGATTTGATTTGAAAGTGTGTAGCTGTGTCCCTCGATTTCTTCCGGAAGAGTAACGGTATCTTCATTGCCCACATAATCGGCAAACATATATGTTGTATTTCCTTTACTGTCAGTCTTCTTGAAGAATCGGAGTTTGTCCTCGGTAACAAATGTGTCCCAATCTCCGTGATTACTCGGATTTCTGTAGTGACCGTTTCCGTCGGCATCTATCCACACATAGGAACGTCCCGTCCAATCGAGTGAGCTGTTGTTTTCGACGTAATCGGCATAGGGGAAACCTTCATTGCTTTTCAGTGTGGAGGGTATCTTCATGTAGTCAAGTGTATTATCTGAAAATACATCGCCAGCGACGGTTTCAACGCCCTCTTCAAGAATTATTCTTTTAAGGTTGGTGCATTTATAGAAAGCCATTTTTCCGATGTTAGTGTTTTTCGCAGTGATGGTTACCGACCTGAGAGGCAAGTAATCTCTTAAGAAATTTTCTCTGATTTCCGAATATGTCTCGGGGATGACAAGATCCGTCAGCAATTCTCCGTTAATATACACTTTTTCAGGCTTACTGGAAGAATATGACTGCGGTATTCCTATATAAGTAAACAATGCAGAGATATCGTCGAGATACAGTTCTTTTGACCGTTTACACAATTCGGAAGCTCCGCTTTCTATATTGCTGTGTAAATAAAGCTTGTCTACACTTCCGGCTCCGAGTATATCATTGAGTTCCGTAACTTTTTTCGGAATAACAAATGTACCAAGTTGGCAGTATCCAAAAGCATACTTTCCTATAGTTTCCACCGAGTCTGGCAGATTGACGGTTGTGAGATTTTTACAGTTGTACAGCATATATTCCGGAATTGAAGTGACCCCCTCCGCAAAGGTTACTGCTTTGAGGCTTGTGCATCCGGCGAGAGAATTTATATAGTTGCTCGAGGAAAGGTTCGCCTCTGTCAGCAGTTCGCCGCCTATATACAGGTTATATTCCTTAAAGTAACTGTGGTGATTTCCGTAGCTTGAAAGTTTCACCTTTTGCAGCCAATCTTCAAGCTTGCCGTCATAATAAATATCTGTTGTAATTTGCTTTTCGGAAAGATCGCTGAATTCAATGTTAAGCCCTACGATATTTTTTGAAAGATGCAGTTCTTTCAGATACGGAAGTTTGCTTGAAAATGCGTATCTTTCGAGTTGTGTAATCTCGTCGGAAAGATAGAGCTTCCCCGAAACTCCACACGGAACGCCATGATCCGAACCTAAGAAAGCATGGTGCATTCTGGTACATATTTTACCATCCGGAGTCTTCAACAAGATTGCATTATCAAAGGAATATCTTGCGGGACAATCCATAAAGGCGTAGCTGTAAACAGTATCCACTGTATTCGGAAGATCGATGCTTTCAATGCTTTTGCACTGATAGAATGCGCCGGTGCGGACATTTGTTATATCTCCCGTTATGCTCACACGTTTCAGGCTTTCGGGTATGTAGGTTGCATTTGCCGTATACCTTCCGGCACCGAACAGCCAGCCGAACCATGTGTAATCGGAGTCTTCAAACGACGCTCCGATAAACGGAACGGAAATATCCTCAATCTCCGAGCATTCCGAGAAAACGCCGAGTCCGAGCTCTAAGGTTTTCGCATACTCATTCGGAATAACGATTTTCTTCATCGTATTTCCCATGAATGCGTACTCGCCCAATTCAACTACGTTTTTGGGGAGAATAATTTGGTCGAAGTTGCATTTTGCAAACGCATAATTGTAGATGCCGATGATATTGCTGTTTTCACCGAACGGCAGTTTACGCAGAGAGGAACAACCGTAGAAGGCGAAGTCCGAAATTTCGACAACGCTGTCGGGCAGCTCAATATTTGCAAGAGAAGTACATCCGTAGAACACACCCTCGTAAATGCCCTTTATACCGCTTTCTGCCGAAATATCCACTCTTGTCAGGTCTTTGCACATCGCAAAGGCGTAGTAGTCGAGCGAAATAAGGCTGTCGGGAAGGCTTATGCTCTTAAGTGATGAATTATAGAAGCAGCGGTAACCGAAGGTCAATATATTTGCATCCGGCGCAAAGTCCACTCTTGTCAGCTTGCTGTTTTCAAACGCACCGAAACCGAGAACCTCGACCTCTTTGGGGAGTGACATTGTTCCCGTTTTTCCGGCAGGAGCCGCTATCAGTTTTCTGCCGTCCTTGGAGCACAGCAAACCGTCAACCGCTTTGTATTTCGGATTTTCCTCCGACACTTCAAAAGCGTCAAGGTGCTGTAAGCCGACAAGAGAATACTCTCCTATGTACGTAAGGTTTGCCGGAATATATACTTTCTCCAATGCCGTATTGTAGAATGCGTTTGACATAAGCCGGAGGTCTTCTCCGCCGCCGAATGAAACCGAAGTAAGCTCCGTACAGTTGCGGAAAGCGCCATGACCTACCGATGTTATTGTGTCGGGCAATTCTGCTGTAACAAGTTTTGTCTGATAGAATGTGTTATCGGGAATTTCCGAGAGGGGATATTCTCTCAGGTCAACGCTTACAAGACCGCTTTCCGAGAAAACGCCCTGTCCCATTGCCGTTAAGCTTCCGGGGAGTTTTACCGTATTGAGATTTGCGCAGTTTGAAAACGCCTTCTGCTCAATTACGGAGAGCGAGGGAGTCGTGCCGAAGTTTACCTCTGAAATTGCACTTTCTGCGAATGCGTTTTTGCCTATGAAAGTAACCGAATCGGGTATAGTCACACTCTGCAGCGAGCTTGAAGCAAATGCGTATGCCTGAATATTGTTTACCGTATTCGGAATCACGATGCTTTCCACAGGTGTTCCTTCAAATGCGTGACCGCCGATAGACACGATGTCGCCGTCAAATCCCTGTTTTGAGAAATCAACAGCTGGTTCCGATCCTTTATAGGCGATAATCGATACTCCTCCGTCCGTCAGCTCCGCATATTTCCAGGAATCGTTTTCCTCAACAAATACGACGCCGACATAGTAACCTCTGACACCGAAATCCCAGTTTTCCTGAAGCTCTGCCGGGAGGGATGCCGCCTTAAAGTAGACGTCAATTGTATCAAAAGCGTTAAATGCGTGGCGGCCTATGAACGACACTTTTTCGGGCACGGCAATCGCCTTTAATTTTTTACATCCGTAGAAAGCATAACGTCCTATTTCGGTAAGAGAATCGGGAAGTTGGATATCGTTGAGGCTTTCACAAAAACGGAAAGCGTAATTTCCGACAGCTTCTACCGAGGCATCACCGAAATCGATGCTCTGCAGGCCGCTCAAGCCCTCGAATGCACACGCCTGTATTGTTTTCAGCGCACTGCCGTCTTCAAAAATAACCTTGTTCAGGTTGTCTGCACCCTTAAACATATATGCCGCTATGCGGTCGAGCTTGCTGTCTGCGGCAAATGTTACCTGTATCAGCTTTTTGCATCCGACAAAAACGCCCTGTCCCATAGAGGTGATGCCGGACGGGATGCGCAGGTAACGGATACCGGTGTTCGCAAACACGCCCAAGCCGAGTCTCTTCACCGAGGAGTTATTTCCTATTGTAATTTCGGTCAGATTTTGGCAATCGGCAAAAGCCAGGCGCGACAACTGTTCCACAGAATCAGGTATGCTGATTTTATTCAACTTACCAACGCCGCAAAAAGCCCCTGTTTCTATCATCCTCAAGCCCTCGGGCAGAATGACATCCGTAAGGTTTGCCGTTCCTTTAAATGCGGACGCACCGACCGTAACAACGGTTTCCGGAACGGTAAATTGTTTCCGCTCGTGACCGGCAGGATAAGTCACAAGAGTCGTCATGTCTTTATTATACAAAACACCGTCCGCCGAAATGTATACTTCATTCAGCTCGTCAACGGAAATATCCGTCAGCTCTCGGCAATACGAGAAAGCACCGCTGCCGACTTTTTTTATGTTGGACGAAAGTTCAATGACCGTCAAGCCTGATAACGAAAAGGCATCGTCTCCTATTGTTACAAGGCTCTGCGGAAGCTTTATCGACGAAAGTGAAGGAGTTGACGCAAAGGCGCTCTCGCCAATCATGCGCAAATTGCTGTTATCTCGAAATTCGACGGTTGCAAGCGACGGCACTCCCCTGAACGCCGACTTCCCGATAACGGATACTTCGTTGGGAATTTCAATCTCGAGGAGGTTTGTGCTTTCAAATGCAGACTCACAGATTTCGGCAAGGCGGCTGCCGTCTTCAAACTCGATTTTTGTCAATCCGGAGCCGGAGAATGCATTTTCACCGATGGAATACACTGTGGCAGGTATTCTGATTGAGGTCAGCGATGAGCAGTTTGTGAAAATTCCGTCAGGCGCTGATGTCATATTGTTGCCCCATTTTACCTCGGTAAGCTCTTCACAGTTTGAAAATGCCCTGAGGCCTACTCTGTTTACACTGTCGGGAAAAGACACCGAAGTGAGTGACGAGTAATTGAAAGCCGTATCACCTATTACACTGACAGCGGACAAATCAACCTCGTCGATTTTCGCATATGCAAATGCCGACTCCCCGATGCTTTGCACGCCGGCGGGAATACTGTATATATCTTTTGTCTGTGCTCCTGCGGGGTATGCAACCAATACCGTTGCTGTACCGTTAAGCAAAACGTTGTCGGTCGTACGGTAAAACGAGTTTCCGGACACCACCTCAAAGCTGTTCAGAGAAATACAGCCGAAAAACGCCGAGCCGTTCAGCTTTTTTACGTTCTTTGTGACCTTAAAGCTGCTTATTGCACTGTTTCCAAATGCATTGTTTCCGATGCTTTCAAGCAATGCATTGTCCGAGACAGAGACACTTTGCATACGTGAAGCGTTATAAAAGGCACGCTCGCCGACGGTTTTCAGATTGTCCGGCAATGCAATTGACAAGAGATTAGAGCAATTTTCAAATGCCGATATACCGATTTTCTCCAGCCCGTCAGGAAGAGTAACCCGGCGAAGACGAGTCTGATTCATAAAGGCATTGTCGCCGACAGATGATACAATCTTTCCGTCAATCATTTCCGGAACCGTTATGTAGCGACGTTTTCCGGTATAACTGCGTATCTCAATCGTTCCGTCATCAAGTTCAACATAAGTATAGGGAACGCCGTCTTCTTCGTTTACCCAATTTGCGTACAGAGTCAAATCCGACTTCCATGTATCTCTGTACCAATCCAGTTCCTCCGTGCAGTCGATATCGTAATACCAACCGTCAAACACGGCATAATTGCGTTCCGGAACGGGCAAGTTCTGCAGGGTATGTCCCTCGATAAATATCTGCTTCGTATTATCGAGCTCCGACGACAACATATCAAATGTGACGGTTCTTCTTGTTTCGCATATAAGCGCCTCAACATCCAAAGCACCGTAGCCGTAATAGAAGTCTTCACCGAGGTCACCGAGATCCCTACAGGAAGCATAAAGCTGTTCTCTGAGTTCGGGTAATTCCGTGCGCAAATTTTTTGAAACGTAAAGTGCGGAAGCACCGGCTACGACCGGGCAAGCAAGTGAGGTTCCGCTTACCGTTTTATAACCGCCGCCGAGAGTTGTCGTGTAAACCGTTCCCGGAGCAACTATATCGGAATTATCTCCGTAATTTGAATAATCCGCAAGCTCCCAGCTGTTATTTTCCAGTGCGCCTACAGCAATACAGTTCTGATCTGCCGCCGGATAAAACAGTCTTGAAGTCGCATCGTTGCCTGCCGCCGCAATACAGAGAACGTCGCTATCTGCGGCAAGGCTTAAAGCCTCCTCAAATCCGCTGTCGGGACCGGGGCTTCCGAAAGACATATTTACAATTTTTGCATTCCGTTCAATGGCATAATAAATTGCGAAAATCAAGTCCGAGTTTTTGAATTTTCCCTTTCCCTCGTTTTCGCATTTAATAACCAACAGTTTCACGTCCGGTGCTATACCGACGATACCTTTTCCGTCCATGGACGCAGCAATAACACCGGCAACCTGTGTGCCGTGTCCGTTATCGTCCTCAATCAGCGACCAATCGTAGGATGATGAGTCCAAACCGGTATCCTTGACAATTCGGTCATAGGTCGCATTATAAGAGTATTCGCTGATCTTCCCTGCAAATTCCGGATGGTCGGTATCTATACCGGTATCGATAACCGCCACAGTAACGCCTTCTCCGCGTGTTTTGTTCCAGGAATCGCCAAAATTCAGATAATCAAAATATGTTTGCTTATTGTAATCCGTATCCGAAACGGCATAGGAGTTTTTATGTACCGGTATTGTTTTTTCATCGGAGAGGGAAGATGCGGGTAAAGAATCAACCGAGTCTTCATCACTGTCGTTTTCCATAAGTAAAGCGTAATAATCCAATGAAAAGCTCGAAAGAAGAGATTTGTTCTCGGAATCCGAAAAAATGTCCTTGACAGTGATATTTTCGGGAAGAGAAAGAACGGAAAACGATCCGTCAAAGCTCGTCCTCAGCGAGGCGTTAAAGCGTTCTGCCAAACTTTTCGCACGTGAAACAGATACGTTCCTCAAAATCAAAGAGTTTTCGGAATAATTGCCGTGTTGCAATTCAAGCTCTTCAAGACGAGTTTCTCTTTGATGTTCCAAGCGAATGTCCCTGTAAAAGCAAAAAACACCGGTCAGAACAAGCAAAACCGCTGTCACTGCAAAAACACCGTTAAGTACTGATTTTTTCTTCATCTTCATTCTCCTTTGACCTTGTGACTTCTGTTGTGCCGATACCACATAATTGACATTATGTTGTTTTAGCATCCTACATTATACACTGTTTCTTTTGTAAGTCAACATATATATACAAATTAACCCGATTTTTGTAATAATTAACACAAATATTGGATTTTGAATATAAAATTAAATTCAAATTTTGACTTTACCGTTTTAATTTCAACACTTTTGCCGCTTGTTTTTACCTTATTTAAACAACATAATGTCAATTATGTGGTAATGCGGCAAAAATATTTTAGGGAGGAAGAATGATGAAAATCAAACGAACCGTAACCGCTCTGTTCCTTGCGGCGACAATGGTGTTATCCACGCCGTTTGTTGCGGCAGAGGAAAAGCCTGAAGCGTTACAGGACGACAGGCAGACCGAAGTAACCGAAACTGCGGAAGCTCCAACCGAAGCTTCACGTGTCGGCGAATCCGGCGAAACCGGCGGAACCGCAGCGGAAGAAACGGAAACAGCACAAGAGCCGGCGGAGGAAGAACAGAAACCGGCACAGCAGCCCGAGAACAGCGAAGCATCTGAAGCTGAAAAAAATTCGGACGAAGTATCGCAAAATGATGAGCAGACCGAAGCGGATAAAACCGCAGAGGAAGAATCGAAGCCATCCGAGGACAAAGAGCCGAACGAAGCGACTGAAGTAGCAGAGGAAACGATAAAGACCGAAAACGACGAAGCTGAGAAAGTCGAAGAGAAAGCGGAAAATGCAGAAGCCAAGGCTGATAAACCCACTGAAAACGAATCAGCCGAAACCGACAAAGCCGAGATAGAAAGCGAAACCGATTTGAATGATGATGGCAGGGGAGAAGACGAAAAAATTGCTGAAAAGGTTTTTGATAGTGTTGAAACAGTAATTTCAGATGACGAAGAAAACTGCCATACCATGACAAAGAAGTGGTTTTACGACAAGAAAAGTGTTAATTTGTTTGAGGATACAGATCCATCGGTTTTAAAAACAATTGAAGAATATTTTGATTTTAGATTGAAATCTGTATGTGAAACTCGTGGGAAAGAAACTGAGCTTATATCAGACGATGTTGCCGGGATAGAAGAAGCCCGCAGAAAAGGTCTTAATAAGTTTTGGAAAAAATTGAATATAAAAGTAACCGACGCCGATCATAATGTGCGAATCGATAAGGTTGAAGAGTCTGACGGCAATGTTACGGCATACGTTTACGAGTGGATATTCTATGATTATGAAGATCTCGATGCCGACGGTGTGACAATGGATGTCGCAGGATTCGGTGTTGAACATATTCTATGTCTTGAACTTGTCGACGGCGAATACATAGTCGCAGAAGATCTATACGACGAATCGGAAAGAAGCGGTGTTTGCACAACAGAAGAAAAAGAATACCCCGACGAGCCTGAGATGATTACATCTGATAAAGAAGGCGGTTATGATGACAGTGCCTCGCTGTTTACTTCGAATTACTATTATGACTACGATGTGTCCGCAGCTATTGCCTATGCCGACAAATATGCAATAAACTACAATCCCTCATACTATAACTTCAACTCTATTGGCGGCGACTGTGCAAACTTTGTATCTCAGTGTATTAATGCAGGTGGTATGCCGCAAGTGGTAGGTTCTGCATATGGCACAGATTGTTGGTATTATAAAACATCAAACAACCGAAGCGCTACTTGGACAGGAGCGCACCAGCTAAGAAATTGGATGGCTAACAAAAGAGGATTATTGATATCAAGCCCGAGTAATGACCAATTGTACGCCGGAAGCCCGTTTTTTACCAACAGCGGTGGACATGCATTGATTTGTGTGGGATACAATTCCGCAGGAAGTGCATTGTATTCTGCTCACAATAGTGACGCATACAGAGAAAAAGTATATATTTCAAGTGTGAATTACACTGTTCAGCTTACTCCTTCAAACTATCTAAACAACAAGTACGGCGTAATCTATCACGCTAACGGCGGTACGGGCGAACCTTCTTCACAAACAAAATATTATGGTCAGGATATAACCTTGAGTACCGTAAAACCTACTCGTACAGGGTATACGTTTAAGAAGTGGAATACCTCGTCAGACGGCAGTGGTATCACATACGCACCCGGCGCAACATACAGCGAAAATGCTCCTCTGCATTTGTACGCTCAGTGGGAGGCAATTTCTTACACAATCACCTACAACGCCAACGGCGGCACGGGCGCACCTTCGTCGCAGACAAAGATATATGATCAAAAAGTTACTTTAAGCAGTTTGAAGCCGACACGCACAGGATATGATTTTGTTTGTTGGAATACGAAATCAAACGGAAGCGGAACGAACTGGTATCCGGGTGATACTTATGGTTACTATGAGGGCAATCTGTACTTGTACGCTAAGTGGAAAGCGAAAACCTATACGATTACGTATAATGCAAATGGTGGTACGGGCGCACCTGCATCACAAACCAAGACGCATGGTAAGAGTATAAATTTGAGAAGTTCCACACCGACACGTGAAGGATACGACTTTGTTTGTTGGTATACAAATTCAAACGGTAGCGGCGTTCGTTGGGATCCTAATGAAAACTATAGCATCGATGAAGACTTGTATTTGTACGCTCAGTGGGAACCGAAAACCTATACAATTACATACAACGCAAACGGAGGAACAGGCGCACCATCGTCGCAGACAAAGACGTATGATCAGACCATATACCTAAGCAATTCAGTGCCGGCACGCACAGGTTATGATTTTGTTTGCTGGAATAATATAATTTCTGATGGAGTTTGGGTGGAATGGTATCCCGGGGATAGCTTCAGTGCTAACTGCGATCTGAATTTGTATGCTCAGTGGGAAGCAAAAACATATAAAATTATATACGACACCAACGGAGGTACAGGCACACCTGCATCTCAGACAAAGACGTATGATCAGGACATATACCTAAGCAATTCGGTGCCGATACGCACGGGATATGAGTTTGTTCGTTGGAATACAAAAGCAGACGGAAACGGTGTGAACTGGTATCCGGGTGAGAGCTATAGCGCTAACGACGATTTGTACTTGTATGCGCAGTGGGACAAAGTATACACAATTACATACGACGCCAACGGCGGCACCGGGGCACCGGAAGCGCAGGAAAAAATGCCGTGGTACTACCACGTACGCTTGAGAAGCACCGTCCCGACACGTACAGGATACATATTTATATGTTGGAATACAAAAGCGGACGGAAGCGGTGTACGTTGGGACCCCGACGAAGCCTATGACAAAGAAACAGATTTGCACTTGTACGCACAATGGGGTGCTTTTGTTGACATAACAGGAGACGGCAAAACTGACCGTGCGGATGCAGAAATGGTACTGAAGCATGATTCCGGTCTTGTTACACTAACCGGCAGCCGATTCTCTGCGGCAGATGTAAACAGCGACGGTAAGGTTGATTTCAACGATGCCGTTCTCATGCTGAAATACTTGGAAGAGCATTGATCATTAAAAGTGCAAAATGCTTTCAAAGAGTAATTATAGCAAGCAACAGCTGATGTTGCTGTTTCCAAACTTGTTGTGTATGCTGTGTGCAGGCGGATTCAATTGGCAATACTGCATTATTCCGTTGATACTTATGGGAATATACCTCGCATTAAATTTCAAAAGAATAAACGGAACGCTCGGTATTGCTTCGCTGGCTTTACTTATTCTGCTAACGGCATCCGTGGTGTCAACAAAAGGTGATCCAAAGAGTGCGGTTTATGAAAGTGAAAAATTACTTTGCTTCATATCAGCTTTGCTCATTGGCAGTACAACCGACAAAAAAAGCATATGCGGTATTTACGGTTTATGTATGACTTTTCTGGCAGCAATCGGTTTGTTTGCATACTGTTTTCACCTTAATTTTGCGGACTTAATTCTTGACGACAGATATTTTTTGCGGTTACAATCCTCTGTTCAGTATGCAAACACAACTGCGTGTCTGCTGGCGTGCGGATACTTTTTCTCTATTGATACCGTATTAAGAGTCAATACATCTCTCAAGAGATGCATATCGCAAATGATTCTTCTCTCATTGTACCTGACGTTTTCAAAAGCGTGCATTCCCATCTTTATTGCGGTATGCGTACTGTTAGTTCTGAAAAGGATTAATTGCAGGCTCATTATTGTCAGACAAAATATAATCGCAATGTTATTCTTCATACCTATTGCAATATGTGTTAAATACAACATATGCTTATTAGCCGGGATGCTTGCTATTGCCTGTATTCTGCTTGGCGGGTATGCGGATAATCATGAGTGGGATTTGTCTAAACTTTGGCTTGTATTTCTTGCATGCGCACTGATTGTTTCTTTGACAATTGCGATAAAATACCCTGTTGTTTTCGATTCTCTGCACCAAAGAATGGCGTTTATGAAAGACGCATGGGGTGCAACAAAAAAATATCCATGGGGATTCGGAAGCGGAAGCTGGGAGGTACTGCAATACAAATTTCAAACCGCCTCATACAGCGTCGGACTTATACATAATGGGTGGTTACAAATATTGTTCGACAACGGTGTAATATTTTTAGCTGTTATAACGACACTAACGGTATTCACGATGTATACGCTAAGAAAAAGAAAAGACCACCTCATGTTTTCAGTGATTTCAATTATTTCTCTGCATTCCTTTGTGGATTTTGATTTTTCCTTTCCCATTGTACTAATGATATTCGGAATGATTATCGGTTCAACATTAGATATCGACTCAGGGAAAGGGATTGTTCATATTGGCAGATTGTGTTCCTTTGTGTTTTTGGCAGCCCTTGCAATAACGTCAATCCATATGAGTCGGGAATACATATTGAGAAACTCATTAGAACGAAATTACATGCGAAATGATTTATGGGAAGCAGAGCAAAGAGGCATTATACTTGAGAAACTGTGTCCATACGACGCCAAGCTTCAGATATCAATTGGCATGATGGAGTTCTTACAAAACGAAGACACAGCCGCATTGAGAGAACGACTCCGCAAAGCAGTCAGCATATCGCCCAATGATCCAAGCGTTTACAAGTACTATATGAAGTACTCGCTTGATACGGATAATGTTTATGATATGTGCTGCCATTACATAGATCTTTGTCCAATGCAGGAGGGAACAATGGAGTACATTAACGATTATACAAAGGAGGCATACAACAAAGGGATAATAACCGCAAAAGAACGAGAAGATATTTTAAAAAAACTCAATAGTCACTAAGGAGATGATTTCTTTGAAAGATTACTGGAAGGTAATAAGCCTCGTACTTACCTTGTCGGTAATGATGTCCTATGTTTGCATTTGTTTGGCAGGGACAGACACTGCGGAAAATATCACAAAAGCCGTTGGAGATGTAATTAACGGTCTTGATGATATTGGAAACGGACCGACAGATAAAACAAAAACAGAATCCGTCGAAAACATTTCGGACGTTGAAGATGATTTGGCGGAAATCATGTCGGAAAACACCGTAAACAGTGTCAGGGGAGATGTATACAGCCTCAGGATTGCCGCCGAAAACGGAAAAGTCGGAGACACGATAACCGTCACTGTATCTATCCCGTCAAGAGCCAACGGTACAGGGGCAGTCGGCGGAAGCTTCAATCTTGTGTACGATAACGCAAAAATGAACCTTGTAGAAGCAACAACAGGAGAGCTTATTTCCGGCTGCGCATCGTCACTCAACCCTAATTTTGCGCCAAATAAAATAAGGCTCTCATTTGCCGGGACAAGCGAACTATCGGCAAACGGCGGAGCCCTTGTGACGGCTAAATTTAAATATAAAGCCGCAGGCACGGCAATATTTTCGGCGGAAGATTTGCAGCTTTGCGGTTTTGATTTAAGTCAATTTTATTGTACCGACTCTTCAAAATCGGTTACGATAACCTCGGCAAGCACAACCGTCTCCGTCACCGGAGTCTCGCTTAACAAATCTTCGGCAACGCTCAATGTCGGCGACACAACGACGCTCACCGCAACCGTTGCTCCTTCAAATGCAACAAACAAAAATGTTACATGGACATCGTCGAACACGGCTGTTGCAACCGTATCAAACGGTGTTGTCACCGCAAAGAAAGCCGGAACGGCGACGATTACCGTTAAAACCGCAGACGGCAATAAGACCGCAACGTGCAGCGTGACGGTGAAGGCGGCAACTGACAATTCTAAAGCCAGATTTACTTTTAGCGAAGCTACTGGGCGTCCTGGCAATCAGGTAAAGATTACTCTTAGTTTAAAATCTGCTGAAACAATCAATTCGGTTGCATTGTCAGAAATTAGTTTTGACTCCAATGTACTGATATTCGACGGGTTCACGGATTATGACAATATTAGTGACTTGTCAATTCTTCCGCCGAGTTTTGATGCCGATAAAATGGCTATCATCTTCGCCTTGAAAAACGCAACAGCTTTTGACGGAAAAATATGTACACTAAATTTTAGAATTAAGGAAAATGCTACCGAAGGCGTGTATAATATCAACGCTAATTCTACAGTTAAATTTGGTTCAAAGTTAGTTTCGTCGTCTGTTACCGCCGGTGAGATAACAGTTTGTATGCAAATTCTTGGTGATATAGACGGTAATGAAACCGTAGATATTGATGATGCCGTGCTTTTATTCCAACATAGCATGCTTCCAGATCTTTACCCTGTCAAATATATCGGGAGCATGGACTTCAACAATGACGGCACAGTAGATATTGACGATGCTGTCCGCCTGTTCCAATACAGTATGCTTCCGGATTTGTACCCCTTGAATTGAATTTGACTGATAAAAAATAGAGAGGACTTTAAACATGAAAAGAATAATAACAATACTTGTGGCGTTGATGATGTGTTTTTCTTTTGTTATCGTGAATGCAAAAGAAGCTATCCCTGCTGAAGCTAAGTCGATTTTCACTTTGGAATCTTCCAAAGGCTACCTTGGTGAAACAGTTAAGATTAAGATTTCACTTAAATGCACGGAGGATATCAACTCCATAGCACTTTCAAGATTTAATTATGATGAAAATGTATTTGAGTTTGTTTCTTTTTCTGATTATGATCACATAAACGATATGACAATTCTTCCGCCAAGTTTCGACGAAGATGTAATCGCCATTTCTTTAGCTTTGAAAGAAACAAAAAAGTTCAGTGGAACCATTTGTACAGCAACGTTTAAAATAAATTCAAATGCAGAACCCGGTACATATACAATTTCTGCAGAGCCGCTAACTAAAAAGAAGTCTGATATTGTGGATTCTTTCACAATTCCTGCTGAAATAGTAGTATCAGATAGGCCTAAGAAAGACTTCCCCTCGACGATAAAGTTTGAGGACAAGGAAGTTGAGTACAACGGCAAGGAACAGTCGATAACGGTATCCGGCAAGCTTCCTGCCGGAACAGAGGTTGAGTACAACAATACCAATAAGGCAACGGACGCCGGAGAATACAAGGCCGAAGCTATTCTCACAGCTCCCGGTTACAACGAGAAAAAGCTTGAAGCAAACCTCACCATTCTTCCGAAAGCAATCACCGCAAGCGGAGTAACCGCCGAAAACAAGACCTATGACGGTACTGATGAAGCGAAGATAAGCGGCGGAAAAATCGAAGGAATAGAGGAGGGCGATGACGTTAACGCCACCTGTCCCGAAACAGGAAAATTCGCAAGTGCCAATGCGGGCAACGGTATTTCTGTTACTGCTTCCGATATTGTTCTCAGCGGTGCTGACGCTCATAATTATAAAATTGCGAAGCAGCCGTCGCTGAAAGCAAACATCACTCCCGCCCCCATAACCGTAACCGCAGACAACAAGAGCATGAGAAAGGGCGACAGCCTTCCCGAACTTACCTACAGTGTAACAGACGGTGAACTGTTCGACGATAACGCACTCTCCGGCAAGCTTGCAACAAAGGCGAACGGTTCCAAGACAGGCGAATTTGACATAACAGTCGGCACACTCAAGGCTTCCGCAAACTACAAGATGACCTTTATCGGCGGAAAGCTTACCGTCTCCGATAAAAAAGCACAGGATGTGGTTATCGCAAAGGTTGACAAAAAGACATACGGCGACGCTTCCTTCTCAATTGCTCCCGAATCCGACGGCAACTCCGAGCTCGGCACATTTACATACAAAAGCAGCAACTCCGATATAGCGGAAATCGACAGCAACGGCAACGTTATAATAAAGGCGGCGGGAAATGTTTCCCTGACAGTAGAACGTGCCGGAAATGACAACATCGCAGATTTCAGCACTACCGTTAAGCTCAATGTTGCCAAGGCTAAGATTACGGTTACCGCAAATGCCGCTACAAAGCGTTTCGGCACTCAGGACCCCGAGCTTACCTATACGTACACAGGCGAGTTGGTCGGTGCGGACGAATTCACGGGTGCTCTTTCGAGAAAATCCGGCGAAAAGATAGGCAAGTACGCCATTACCATCGGCACACTCTCCCTCGGCAAAAACTACGACATCTCTTTTGTCGGTGCAACCTTTGAAATTACCGACAAGACGCCGCAGAATATCACAGTTTCGTGCGACAGCGAAAAAACCTACGGCGACGACGATTTCAAGATTACCGTCACCCCCGACGCCGTTTCCGGACTTACAGCATTCACTTATGAAAGCAGTAATACCAACGTTATTGAGGTCTCCGCAGACGGCACCGTTACCGTAAAAGCAGCCGGTGAAGCGACAATTACGGTAAAGCAAGCCGGGAACGATGAGTTTGCTCCTTTTGAAAAGACGATTGCAATAAAGGTCGGCAAGAAGTCTGTCGGCATTGTTTCTCTCGATTTGGATAACAAGACCGTCATTTTCGATATTGATGCGGAGGGCATTTCACTTGACTTTGACAAGCTTGTCATCGAAAGAGTAAAGGATTCGGAGAAGGTCAATGTAACCGGAATGGTTCTCACGGGCGAAAAGGCTGAGAACTACGCACTCACAACAGAGTCCTTTGAAACAACGGCGGATGCAGAAAATCTTGTGGATATCACCGTAAAGGCGTCCGGAGGTGATGTTGAAGGCGCAGGAACACACATAAAGAACAGCAAGGTAACTCTCACCGCAAAGCCTAACTCCGGTTACAGCTTTGACGGATACTACGTAGGCACAAAGCTTGTATTTGCCAAGGCGGTATATGAATTTGATGCTGCCGAAGATATTGAACTCACCGCAAAATTTACAAGACACAGTACCGGAAGTTCTTCCTCCGAGGTCTTTCCCGTGAAGGGCGGTGGAAACAGCGGCACAAAGCAGGAGGTTGCCAAGATAACAGTAACCTTCGACACCAACGGCGGCAGTACAATACAGACACAGACTATTTCGACCGGTTGCACCGCAATAAGACCCATGAACCCTGTAAAGGACGGATACATCTTTGACGGTTGGTATTCCGACAAAGAGCTTACCAAATCGTTTGCATTTGCGACAATTCTCAGAGAGAACACCACAATTTACGCAAAGTGGGCACCCGGAGCGGAAATGGGTAAGAGACAGTTCGTACTCACCGTAGGAAGCATGAATGCGAACGTGTTCGGTGAATCAAAGGTAAATGATGTTGCTCCCATAGTCAAGAACAACCGCACCATGCTCCCGGCTCGTTTTGTTGCTGAAAACCTCGGTGCGACAGTTGAGTGGGACGCCGAAAACCGTGTTGTCACCGTAAAGAATGCAACTGTAACGATTAAGATAACAATCGGTTCGGATATTGCGACAGTGAACGGCGTTGAAGAGAAGCTTGATTCTCCGGCATTCATAGAGAACAGCCGTACATACACTCCTGTTCGCTTTATTGCCGAAAAGCTTGGCGCAACCGTTGAATGGAATGCGGCAAGAAACGAGGTCGTTATCACAAAGGCGGCTCGCTGAACGTTTTTTGCGTGTATGCACTGTCCGAAAGAGTAAGTATCTGAGGGCATGATATATCTGCGTCCCTCCTCATGGGGGACGCTTTTTACAAAGAGCAGAGAGGAATGCATGATAGTGAAAAAGCATCATCTGAAAAAAGTCTTTTCATTTGTATTTGCCGTTTTGGTGTGCCTGTGCGGCATGCAATTTGTTGCGGCGGAAGAAAAGGAAGAAAGTTTATCTTTGGAGAATGAGGAGAATACTGAACCTAATGAGATAGAATCGGATTCTTTTCCATTCTATTTCATTTCCGACGGCAAGCTATATAAAGCCGACAAGGATAGCGAAATACTGATCGACGGAGAGTATACATTTAAACAGATTTTTTCGGAGTACAGTCTTGTATTTGCGCGAGGGATTGACTCCGACGGCAACACACACGATGTAATTCTGGGAAATGCTGGAGAAGTAAACTTTGAAGGGAAGGATAAGATAATCGCTCTTCAATCCGTAACCGGCAGAGCAAACGAAACCACAATATATAACTATATCAGAAATACTATGGGATTAAACGAAGCAGCGGCTTGCGGAATGCTTGCAAACATTCAGAATGAGTCCGGCTTTAATCCCACTGCCGAAGGAGATAACTATACAAGCTACGGCATTTGTCAATGGCACGCTTCACGCAAGGAAAGCCTGAAAAACTATTGTTCAAAAAACAGTCTTGACTACAGAACTTTAGATGGTCAGCTCAAATACCTCGAGTACGAGCTGAAAAACAGTTTTGCAGGTGTATGGAATCATCTCAGGACAACTGAAAACACAGCCGACGGTGCTTATGACGCCGGCGCATATTGGTGTGCCTATTTTGAAAAACCGGCAGGTTACGGCGAATGGAAAAACGGCGTATTAATTTATGGCAGTGTAACAATAGCCCGAGGAAATCTTGCGAAGAATACATATTGGGCAGAATATGGAACGTCCGTAGCTGCCTGCGACGGCTGGCTTTACACGCAGTACAATGACCCTGACGGGGAACACAGCATAAACGCAGACGCAGCTGTCGGAAACGAACTCGGAACTATTCCTACAGAAGACGGTTCAGGATGCGGATATGTCGTTGTCACAAAATACAGTTCCGACAGGAAATGGGGATATGTATCTTATAAAGGCGTTACCGGCTGGACTCGTCTCTATGAGCCGTATATCAAATATGTCAGCGATTATACCTGTCCTGTGGTCACCTTTAACGCCAACGGCGGCACACTTTCCGGCGACAGTACAAAAAAAGTCTACATAAACACATATTACGGCACACTTCCCACTGCTTCAAGAATCGGATATACATTCGACGGTTGGTACACCTCAACGCAAACACAGAATCCGAAGTATGAAATTACCGCAGATACCGTCGTTTCCGTTACGGTAGATCAAACCTATTATGCCCACTGGACGCCTAACAACTATACAATCAATTACAGTGCCAACGGCGGTACAGGTGCTCCGGCATCACAGACAAAGACACATGGTCAGAGTATAAACCTGAGCAGTTTAAAACCTACACGCACAGGATATACATTCAAGTGCTGGAACACTCAGGCAGACGGAAGCGGTACGGATTGGTATCCAAATGAAACCTACAGCACAAATAGAGATTTGTTTTTGTATGCTAAGTGGGAAAAAGTCAGTATAAGTAAAAGTTTGTTTTTGCACCCAAATTATGGAGATAACGAATCCATGCTGCTATGCTTCAACGAAAGCGGCGAATTTGCTGAAATTGCCCCGTTTGAAAGGGATGGCTACGAACAAATAGGCTGGTCTCTCTCCCCCTCCTCATCCGAAATTGCTTATGGATTTGCTGATAACAACAGAACCTATATAACGTACGACGAAATGGATGGAGATGTTTACCTCTATGCGGTGTGGAAAGCAAATACATACACCATTACATACAACGCCAACGGCGGTACAGGTTCTCCCTCGTCGCAGACAAAGACACATGGTCAGAGTATAAATTTGAGAGACGCTACACCAACACGTATAGGGTACAATTTCTTGTTTTGGACAGTGACACCTGACGGAGGATCTTGTTGGTATCCGGGCGAAAGCTATGAAGGAAACAGGGATTTGCATTTGTATGCACAATGGGAAGCGAAAACTTACACGATCGCATATAACGCCAACGGCGGCACGGGTGCACCCTCGTCGCAGACAAAGACACATGGTAAAAGTATATACCTGATAAGTTCAACACCGACGAGGGATGGATACGATTTTATTTATTGGAACACAAGAGCGGACGGCAGCGGCGTGCGTTGGGATCCAAACGATAGCTATAGCATTGATGCAGATTTGTATTTATATGCTCAATGGAAATCTGTGATCACCCCCGGCGACATAAACGGTGACGGTGAAATTGACTATGCGGATGCAGTCATGGCTTTGAAGCACGACTCCGGTCTTGTTACACTCACAGGTGACAAGCTCACTGCGGCCGATGTGAACAGTGACGGCGAGGTTGATTTCAACGATGCAGTTCTAATTCTTAAATACGACAGCGGGCTTATTTCGGAGTTCGATGTCATTTCAAAGGTTTATTTTGTCCCGGAAAACACAACATACCTGAAAGTCGGCGAGTACTTTAATGTTGACGCCGTTGCAAGGTATATGGACGGCAGATTCGAGCCATATGCCTCGAAACTGGATATGTATGTTTCTTCAGGTGAAAATGTCGTTTCCGTAAATGGTGTAAAGGTAACCGCCCTCAAAGAAGGCAACGCAACCGTGCGATTCAGAAATAAGGTGGGTGGGCTTGAAAATGAGAGCTTCTATATTGTTGTTACAGGTGATTCAAAA
The DNA here is from genome assembly GCA_934444485.1 of uncultured Eubacteriales bacterium. Lineage (GTDB taxonomy): Bacteria > Bacillota > Clostridia > Oscillospirales > CAG-382 > CAKSUT01. The sequence goes on from CAKSCN010000001.1 coordinate 56,055, forward strand.
GATGAAAACACTATATCCACCATCACGCTTCCGGAAACAAGCGTCACGCTTTATGTCGGCGACACATACGACATATCCGCCACAGCAACTTACAAAGACGGGAGCCAAAGGCTGTTTGAAAACACAGAGGCGTACATTTACAGTGGTTCAGATTATATCAGTCTCGACGGCAACACGATAACCGGGTTGAAAGCGGGAACTGCGAAAATCAGATTTAAGAACGAGTATCTCTCCAATAGGACTTTCACTGTTTACATAATTGACGTCAGCTACAGAATAACCCGATCCTACGAAAAAGTCACTAATGCGGACGGCGAAAAGGTTCTCACCTACACAGTCTACAACCCCTACACGGGCAAAACGGAAGATATTGAGGCGGTAAACCCCAATGCCGCTATCGCTCCCGCCGGCACGATTCTTTCAAAATCAGACAGTTACTTGAACAACGACGATGTTTACGGTACAATCAATCCAAATCTGTCATCGGGAAGTGTCGAGCTTAATACCACACTGAAGACCGACAAACTCGGCAAGCTCGGTTGGGTTGAAATTGAAAGCTATGACACAGATTTCGCCACTTTACGCGCTAATTTACGTGTTGTCGGCGATACAAATGTTTACAACATTACCGGCTCTACGACCGTTACCTTCTTGGATTATTCCGAAGCAACGCTCAAGGTCGTGGACGCCACAGTTCTCGGTTCATCTTCGACGGCTTATCGGTACAAAAGCAACAAATCAAACAAGCTGAGAGCATTCATATCCGCAAAGAAATCTGCCGGAAGCGGATACGACGCCGCATTCGTTATGATTGTGCGTGATTGACACCTTTATCAGCTGCGACATCGACAGCGACGGCAGAGTGGGACTTTCGGACACGTGAGCTTGCGAAAATGCTCAGCGACTGAGGAAAACCTAAGCGTGTGTTCGGATAAAGGTATCCGTATATCAAATGCGTACACGCATAATAAATGCGCACCTCAAAAACGAGGTGCGCTGTCTTTTTGTTCGTGCTGTTCTGCGTTCGATGTGATACCACTTCTCCGAAGACGTCCGACTCATTCATTGCAAGCTGCCGCCACACCGCCGCTACGGAAAATTACCACGGCGTCGCCACAAATGAAATCTGTATTAGAGGTGGTTCGTGGCTATTGCCCGGACAAGCGATTTATATTCTCCTGCCACCGGCGAGAGCTTATAAATTTTACACGAGTGGGTACCGCCGTGCCCTGCTTGCCATGTATGTTTGCGTCGCTATTATGGTTCCTTGCGGCACACGCAACAGTCTTACAGTGATTTCATCACATCAAGTAAATGCTGATAGCTGTCAACATCATGGTACTTGACATTTTCGGTAGAAATCTCATTAAAGAGTTTTCTTGCACAGGAAATCTTCGCTTTTTCAATGGGCTTCAAGCTCAAGCTTTCCATCGTACCCTTAGTCTCGGCGATAAAGTAGATGTGTTTTACCGTTCCCTCGTAGAAAGCGATTGCCCAGTCGGGCGAATAGTTTCCGACCGGAGTAGGAATATGGAATCCTCTCGGCAGTTTTGCATACACGCATACTTCCTCGGCATTATCCAAGTCCTCGGCAAATCGGCGTTCCACGCTTTTTTCGGCGTAGCCGTCGGTAAATACATAGTCTTGAATATGCTTTGTCGCCTTGAAAGCCTTGTCAATGCTCGTCAAGGTCTTTTCGGCAGTAAAGATGGTGCTGTCATACTCGCCCTCAATTTGGTCGTAAGAAATGTGTTCAACAATCATCGTTGCCTTTTGCTCGTTGATAAGGCGAATGACTTTGGCGATAAATTCTTCCGGATTTGCTTTGTACATAGCAAACTTTACCGGCGAGATACCTTTGATAATTTCTACGACTGTCTTTCTTGTCAAAACTGTTCCTTCCGCAATTTTGCCAACAAGGTCGTATTTGATTTGGCTTACCTCGCCACGCTTCAGCGTAGTCGTGCGTGTCTTTGCTGTCTTAAATGCTTCGCCACGCTCCAAGGCGTTTGCGTCCATTTCATCTGTCTGCTCGCCTTTAGAAACCGTGTAGGTCAGCTCGGAAACAAACAGCTCGCTGTCAATATGCTTGATGGATTTTTGGATTAACTCGGCACTATCGAACGAAACGGTATAGGCGTATTTATGGTTGATCTGCTTCCATAGTGCTTGAAATTCTTTCTTGGCAAAATTATCATTAAGCGGATTTCCCTTGATTGCGGATTCGTGACCATCCGAGAACATATCATCAAGAACGGAATCATCGTATACCGATTGAATCAATGTCTGAATTCCGTCATTCATCGGTGCCAGCTCTGCCGGAAGCGGAGCAAGCGTTCCCATTTTCAAATCCATGCGATACTTGTCCGTAACCTTGCGATCCATGTCAACATACCGGTTGGCAATCAGATAGAACTCGATAGCGTTTGCCGTCTTATCATCAATAACAGTAGGCTTACCGTCCACCTTGACAAACTTGCCTTTGAAGTATTCGCTGGTAGCAGCCGTCGGTCTGTCATACAGAACCTTCTTGATGTCAGCTTGCAGGTCAGCCACAAAGCCCTTGTAGCTCTCGCTTGCGATAACCGTCAGCTTGTTAATATCGTGGATTCTGTCTCCGAGGACTTCCGCATCCATTCTGTTTCCTGCCCGGTTTACGCAGAGACGCAGACCTCGCCCGACCTCCTGCCGCTTCTGTGTGGAGCTGTCGCTGTGTTTCAGCGTACAAATCTGGAACACATTCGGGTTATCCCAGCCTTCGCGCAAAGCGGAATGTGAGAAGATGAAGCGTGTCGGCTCGTCTAAGGAAAGCAGACGCTCCTTGTTCTTCAAAATCAGGTCGTATGCGGAAATATCATCCGAAAACTCGGAACCTCTTTTGAGTGCGGAGTTGATGCTGTGTCCGGTCTTTTTATCAATGCTGAAATAGCCTTTGTGAGTGTCGGCGACTTCAATGCTGCGGAGATATTTCTGATACGGCGTATCGAACAGAGTCAGATACTCGTTAAGAATGTTGTTGTATTCTTCTTCAAAGATACGCCCGTACTCACCGAGCAGCTCGTTTCCGTCCTCATCATATTGGCGGTACTTTGCAACCTCGTCAATGAAAAACAGGGAAAGCGTTTTGATTCCCATATCAAAGAGTTTTTCTTCTTTCTCAAAGTGAGACTGTATGGTTTCTCTGATTTGGATTCGCCGCATATCCTGCTCTACCACATCACCGATAACCTCTCCTTGGCGAATAACCATGCCATTCGTTAAAGTCACCGTGCCGTGAATCGGCTCAATGTCGGAAATGGTATAGCCGTTTTTGTATTGCTCCATTTCGCCGGACTTGTAATAGAGGTCGTCGCCGACGGCAAACTGAAACATTTTCCGTTTATGCCCGCTTTGCTGTGCCACTTCGATTTCAAGCTTTGCCATAGGCGGCTTGTTCGGAGAAAGCACTATGTTTTCGAGATAGAGATACTGACTCGTGCCGGTAAGGTTCTTTACCTCAAAGCCCTTGACCTCAATCTTCTTGACGAGTTTCTTATTAAACGCATCCAAAGCGTCAAGTACATAGACAAGGTTGTGCTGCTTGGCGTGCGTGGCAGAGTAGTTCAAGCTGAACAGCGGATTGAAGTTCTGCAGTGCTTTCTGCGTGACCTCACCGCCCATTTTCTGCGGTTCATCCAAAATGATAATCGGTCTGTTCGCCTTGATAACATCAATCGGACGGCGGGAACCGAATTCATCACGTTTGGAATAAATTATACGGGCTTCCTTGCTCTTGCCGTCCTCTTTCAAGGAAGAAGCGAACGCCTGCGTATTGATAATCATGACATTGATACCGGAGCTTGACGAGAAGTTATCCAGCTCGTTTAAGTTGGAGCTGTTGTAGATGAAGAACCGAGTCTTCTTGCCGTACTGCTCCATAAAGTGGTCTGTTGTAATCTGGAAAGTCTTATTGACACCCTCACGGATAGCAATAGAGGGAACGACCACAATAAACTTGCTCCATCCGTAAAGCTTGTTCAGCTCAAACATGGTCTTGATGTAAACATAGGTTTTGCCCGTACCGGTCTCCATCTCTATATCGAGAGAACAGCGTCCGACGTTTCCGATGAGCTTGTCCGAAACTTTGATGTTGTTCTCGTTCTGAATAGCACGGATGTTATCAAGCAACTGCTCTTTTGTCAGCTCAATCTCTTCATTCTTGTAGCCGTTGCTCAACAGATCGTCTTCATTATCCGTCATATCAAAACTACTCTGTTTATTTGCCTGCGGCTTGCCTAAATCCGGGGTATAGAAAACCTTGTCGTGGTGAGGCTGTCCGCTGAATACACGAGCGACCGCTTCAACTGCTTCGGTTTGATACTGCTGTATCTTAAAGTTAAATTTCATAGTCAGACACCTTTATTTCAAGTTTACTTGTAATAAACTCAATAGTCTTATTACCATGCGACGCTGAATCAAGATTAAATATTTCTTGAATTGCATGAATATTGGCATCGTGTTCATCAAAGAAATATGCCAAATCTCTAACAGCCTTCAGAGCATTTTCTGCAGTATTTATATCCAAGTCTAATTCTATATATTTTGTTATATCAAAATCAGAATTAAGAATTGCTTTAGCATCTGTGCCTCGACTTTTGGGATGAACGCATTTGTTACGATTTTCAACCAAAGCAATTAAGCCTGAGTAGTATGGCTTGCTTTTATTTATTTCAACTTTCAATAATTCTTTGGATATGTGTTCAAATTTACATATCGTCGGACGCTTTTCTAATTTCCCATAAAAATTTTCATCCCCCAAGCATGCGGCTGCATAATCATTTAAAAACGCTTCAATGCACATAGCGGAAAATACAACAGCAGTTATGCTTAATTTATAAATGCTTCTGTATTTTGTAAGCAAATCGTTTATGTCTTCGGTAGAGGTAGTCATTTTGTCTAATCTCTCTGCACAGTAGTAAGCATTCACAGCCATCTCACAATACATCGCAGATAAACAATTAATTCTTATCTGAGAATATATTGGATAAATACCTTGTTTTTCCATATCACAGCACCTTCCTAACTGTTGACGGACTAATCGAAGCGAAAATCTGGTCAAAGTTCGTCAGCACAGAATCGCTTGCCATACCGCTGTCACGGAACACGGCATAATAAGGCTGTTCCTTGGCAATAGCCGTAACGACCTCATCGGAGATGTTGTTATCGAAGCAGGCATACAGGAAACCGTCCGCCACATTGAACACCTTGCATCCGCCGATAGTGGTCTCCTCAATTTTGGAGGAAAGAAGTATGCCGAGGTCGAGCATGACCTGGAAAAGCAGATCTTCGGGAGTCCTGTCTTCCTTTATGTTGTCAGTCAGCTGATCGAACATACTGATTTCATAATCGTCAGGATTGTAATACACATCTCTCATGTTGGAGGTATCACACTTCAAAACACGGAAACCGACATCTAATGCAGAATTCTTAATGCATAATTCATAATTATCGCATTCCGTCATCTTACACTTTTCATTATGCATTATGCATTGTGAATTATGAATTATTTGCGCCCCGGCACGGCGGATGCGCTCCTTGCCGATTTCGCATATATCACGATAACCGTTTTTGAACGCTTCACTCTTTTCATCGGTCTTTTCCGGAAGCTGAACCATAATGAACTTGCGGTGTCCGCCATCCTCAGCATTCAGTTGCATAACAGCGTGGGCAGTGGTTGCAGAGCCGGAGAAGAAGTCGAGCACAATGGAGTTTTCACTAGATGCTATACTGCAAAACAATTTTATAAGTTTTGAAGGCTTAGGAAAGTCAAAAACACCTATTCCCAATAAATCTTGTAACTCTCTTGTCCCTTTTATTGAAATATACTCCTTATCTATCAATACAGTTTTGGGCATTTCAGTTAATTTTCGCATTTTTTGATAAATTCGTATAATTCCATCAGAGCCCTTTCTTGCAATTAAATCGGACAACTGCCTTGAAGCTTTTTCGTTTTTTCCCCATCTCCAGACGCTGTCAAACCCGTTTACAGAAATAGGAAATACCTCTTTATAATTCATCTTTTTTTCAAGATATACATTACAAAATCCGTTTTCATCCTCAGATAACAAATCAACATAAAATGGATATCTTAGATTAGGACGATTAGTAGAGTTAAAAGCTCGTGCATTTTGATTTCTCAAATCTTGAAGATTGAATCCTCCTTTTTCGTCTTGAAATTGAAATTTCTTTCCTTCTATTTCCATTTCATTTAACGATACTATTTCAATATTTTTTGCATAAATTACAACTTGCTCATGTGTTTTTGCAAATCCTCCATATCTTCTTCCTTCTGTTTTAACTATTATTGTCGTTAATGCTATAAAATTTATTTCACCAAATATTTCATCACAAAGTTTTCTTAAATTATCAACTTCATTATCATCAATACTTATAAAAATAACACCATCATCAGACAGCAAGTCCTTTGCCAGCTTCAATCTCGGATAAATCATATTAAGCCAATCGGTATGGAAACGACCGTTGCTTTCGGTGTTCTGCACCATACGGTTGCCGTCCTCATCGTATTGTCCGCTGTTTGCAAGATACTCATCCGTACTCTGAGCAAAGTCATCCTCATACACAAAATCATTTCCCGTATTGTACGGAGGATCTATGTAAATCATCTTGATTTTGCCGAGATAGGTTTCCTGCAATAGCTTCAGCACTTCAAGATTGTCGCCCTCAATATAGAGGTTTTCGGTGGTATCAAAGTCCACGCTTTCCTCACGGCAGGGACGGAGCGTTTTGGAAATGGGAGCGTTCGCCAGCAGGACGGACTTCCTCTTGTCCGGCCAGGTGAACTGATAGCGTTCCTCTTTTCCGTCAACAACCTTTGTGCCTATTTCCTGCATCAGCACATCCTTGTCAATGGCACGAACCACTTCGCCGTTCTCGTCAATCGTCTCCGTAACGGCGTTCGGGAACATCTCCGCTAACTTCTTGAAATTCTCATCGGCTTTGTTCGCCGTTTGCATTCTTAATTTATCACTCATTTGGGAGTCCCCTCTTTCTTGTTTATATTATTTATACATTGCTGTAGGATATAATTTTTGTCCTCTGTATGCCATTTTAAATATGACGCATTCAAATTTTTTATAAGGTTATCAATGAGATTACTACACAGTTTTATTTTTTCTTTTTCTATTTTACTTCGATCATTATACACATAAGAATCTATCTTTAAAGGGAATCGTGCCTCTTCCGCGAGATTTTCCATGCTTAAAGCTTCTGACAAATTAGTGTAGTTTTCTTTTATTGCTTTTAAGTATTCTTCGCCATTTTCTAAAACGGAAAACCATAATTTTATTTCTTTGTCATCAAATAAACCATTTATATTGTGATTGGAAATTTTTAATTCTTTAACATTTGTCGGCGACAAATATTTAATAAGTTCTTTGCTATCTCTTCCCAAACAAACAGTGTTGTAAATGTCGATCTTCGCCATTTTTAAAAATAATTCGGTCGTATGATGCATTAGGAAAACTGTTGGAAGAAGTGAGAAATAATTCAGTTGTTTCGATAATACTTCTTGCTGTTTTGATGTTGCCACCAGATATGCGGTAAAATATTGCTGAAATGCATTGCTTATCAATTGCCTATCTTGCATCAGTTCTCCGAAGATCAGCTTTAAAATTTCTTCAGTTGAGATACTATCCTTTTTCTGCTCAGTCAAGCAAGTTTCAACCTTATTCCAATATTCGGCACTAGAACGACTCTCGTTACGTGCTTTTTCAAATATTTCTTTTAGTGTCACTTCACCCATGAAGATTATTATCCTTTCAGCATTTTTATTCTTTGTACAATTTCAAACTTCTTCCTCGGCTGTTTCTCATTCCTTGCCTGCTTTTCGAGCTTTTCAATTTCCTTTAGGAGCTTTTCCCTGCGTTCATCAACGGCAATCTGCTCATTCAAAGAATTGCCCTGTTCCAGCTCCACGCCGCCGACAGTCGAGACTATATTCTCCCACGCCTTATCAAGGTTCAAACCTTTGAGTTCTATGTGTTGTTCCGCTGTCGGCTTCCACTCCGTTTGCAATATCTTTAAACGATATACGGCAAGTTTGCTTTCGCTTCCGCACTCCAGAAAAAAGAGGATGTTTTGCGGTATCAGTTTTGACAATGTTTCTATTGTTCTTTCGGAGAAATCTTTTCTTTTCAGAGATACCAGCAAAACAAAAAAGCTCTTAACTTCATCTCCGGCAGAAATATTTACATTATTCGGTGTTACCTCATTTACAATTGTAATTCTCGATATATCTGCGTCAAATCTATCTTTTTCTGCCGTTTTCATTTGAAACTTCGCATATATAGCTTTCTTAGGAAGCTGTTTACTCACTTCCGTAGTTTTGGGAAGTCCGAGCATTTAATCACCTCACCGCACGACTAAGAAACAAATCAGTTCAAAGTCGTCAAGTCCTTTAATTTCATTTGATAAAAAGCTTACCGTATCGCCGCTCAAAAAGCTGTCAATATCATTTTCTTCCTTGACATCAATTATAGAGTTTATGGATTCACTCAGCAGCTCGGAAATCTCACTCATATTGCGCCCGTCGTCTGTCTCATCGTTAAAACGGTGATAGAGTGCTTCGATTGGCTTGTCCTTGCCGCGGCAAAGCAGATGCATTGTATCGAGAAGCTTTTTCGGCTGCAAGTAATCACAGACTACATCGCCGTCGTTACCGATATAGACCATATAAAACGGATGAAGCCGATTCTTGTTATCAATATTGATGCTTTGCTCTCGGTTCTTCAGTACAAAGACAACGCCGGGAGGGCAATCCTTTGATGCAGGAGCAACGGCATGAAGCCCCATAGGGGTATGCTCCAATTCCGGATGATGCTTGATATATTCCAGCAAATCAAGGCGGAACTCGTTCAATCCCAAATCCATGATGGAGATGCCGGAGGACATATCTTCAATATCTACAACTTCCTCCTGCAAGCGCTTGAGCTGTGTTTTACGGTATTCAAGGTCGTGCTTTTCTTCATCGGAGAGAATGTTGTCGTCGCCCGTAGCGGTCATATCGACAATCTTCATTCTCGTTTCAACTTTCGATTTCAGATTGATATATTCGTCAAGAGTAATATCGGGCCAGAAATTGACAAGCTGAATGACCTTGTTCCTGCTGCCGATACGGTCAACTCGTCCAAATCGCTGAATGATGCGAACGGGGTTCCAATGAATATCGTAATTGATAAGGTAGTCGCAGTCCTGCAGGTTCTGACCTTCGGAGATACAGTCTGTTGCAATCAAAATATCAATATCGACTTTCGGGATGCTGTCAAACATATCTCTGTCTTTTGACTTCGGAGAAAAACAAGTCAGAACGGTGTTCATATCTGCTCGTTTCAGCTTTGCGGTCGTGCGTCCTTCAACAGAACCGGTAACAACCGCTGTGTTCAAGCCGTATTTTTTCAGCATGAACGCAGAGACATTATCATAAAGATACATAGCCGTATCAGCAAAAGCGGTAAAGATAATTACTTTCTTGTTTCCTTCGTTGATAGGATGCTCCACCTTATTTGACAGGTCTTCCAAAAGCTCCTGCAGCTTGCTGTCGTGTTCCGGCGTGATGTCATCCACCATAATTGTAAGAAGTTCAAGAATTTCCCGGTCCTTCGCAAGCTCTCCACGCCACGAAAGTCTATCCATATCGGCAAGGTCAATCTGAACTTTCCTGCCGATGCTTGCAAAGTCATCGCTGTTCTGGTCGTCAAGGTCGTATTCATCAACATCGGAAATATCTGTGAGATTGACCGTTGCTCCGACCGTATTTTCGTAATCATCTATCGACTCAATAGTGGTGTCAATCAGCTCCTTGATTCTGCGAAGCGTCAGATTGAAAGAATAGACGGAGCTTTCCATACGCTTCATCAAGTTTATCGCCATCAGGCGGCGAATACCCAGCTCACGGCTTGCCTGCGTGAAGCCGACATTAACCTTGTTATCTCCATACAACTCGGCGTACTTTTCCATTCGGCTCGGCAAAATGTAATGAGACGGACGGTAAATATCCAGGTTCAGCTTTGTAAGCTGTTCAAAAATTTCGTTATAGCTGATAGCGTCCTTCAAATCGGTCAGATGCGGTGTGTGCGATTTAGGAACCAGCCTTTCCGGGAACTTACCGATAGAGGTCGTATCATAATATTTCTCGATGTGCTTTCTGGAGCGGGCAATCGTAACGCTGTCCAACACCTCAAAGAAGTCAAAGTCAAGCATACGGAGCAGGTTGTCGGTTGTTCTATCGCAAGGTTCCCATTTGCTCCATGTATTGAACGCTTTCTGTGCGTTTCGGAAAATATCATCAATGGTATGCGTCGTTTTCAGCTTGCTGTCGAGCAGAGAGGAATCTCCCTCGTAAGCGAGCTGCAACTGATTTTTCAAATCATTGAAGCGTGTATTGACCGGCGTGGCGGAAAGCATAAGGACCTTTGTCTTTACGCCTTTGCGTATGACCTGTTTCAGTAAAGTGGTATAACGATTTTCTTTTTCTCCGTCTTCGGAATCGAGTTTGCCGCCATTGCGGAAGTTGTGTGATTCATCAATCACAACAAGGTCGTATGTATCCCAACGCAGGCGGGACAAATCCGTTCCGTTGGACATACCGTGTGTCCGCCCAATATCGGTATGATAAAGCACCTTGTAGTTCAACCTGTCTTCTGCAAGGGGATTGTTGATATAATTATCCCGATATGTATTCCAGTTGTTCGACAGCTTCTTCGGGCAAAGAACCAAAACGCTTTTATTTCTTGATTCGTAGTACTTAATGACCGCCAAGGCAGTAAAGGTTTTACCGAGACCGACAGAATCGGCTAAAATGCAACCGTTATACTTTTCAAGCTTATTGATAATGGCAAGAGCCGCATCACGCTGAAAGTTAAACAACATATTCCACACTTTGCTGTCCTTAAACCCCGTCGCTTCATTCGGTAAGGTGTCTTCGGATACATCTTCAAGGAACTCATTGAAAATGTTATACAGCGTGATAAAGTAGATAAACTCCGGAGAATTTTCGTTATAGACCGCCGTAATATTCTCAATCACCCGGTCGGTTACATCCTGGAAGTTCTGCTTGTCGTTCCAAAGCTGCTCAAACAGGTCAATATAGCTCTTGCTCATCGGATATGACAGCCTCTGCGTAAAATTGTACGCATAATTACCACGCTCACAGCCGAGGTCAACGGTTGTGAATTCATTAAAAGGCATATAGGTATACTGGTCATTATCCGAAAGTACATTCAAAAATCCCGGCACAACTTGACTTGTGGTATTGGACTTAAAAATCGCTTTCTGCTTTATCCATTCCGCACACTCTTTTGCAATAGCCCTCTGGGTAAGTTCGTTGCGGAGCCGAATTTCAAACTCGCTTCCGTAAAGGTTCTTTTCACGAGTTATTCGAGGAATATAAAACTCTCTTTTTGATTTTTCCGCTTTGTCGGTGGTAAAGGTGGGAGATGTAAAGATAAACCGCAAGTCCTCAATACCCGAAAGGCTCTTTTTCAATTCTTCATAGGCATAGATAGAGAAGCAGGCTGCGGCAATTCTCAGCTTGCTTTTCTTTGTTACGGTTTCTTCCAAATCATCACGCAGCCGAAGGTGAATGTTATCAATCATTTTCGGCATCCCAAACACGTTTTGCGTGTTCTGCATTTGCGGCATAGTTATCTGAGCAGCCGCCTCAGAAGCAAGAGGTTGTGCGTCCTCATTTGCCGCCTGCTCACCCGGATAATGGATGAGAGAATCGTCAACATCAAAAAAATTCAGTTTCCCTTTTACGGGAAATGCTTTGATTTTACGCACATTCGTCAGATGCCACTCATAAGCATCCTCGTTTTGGTTGTAGACAGTACTATCAAGATTGGCAACGCAAAGAGCATAACCGGAAAGCATTCCCGGCACTTTCGGGTTTGCACTGCTGCAAATCAAAAGTTCGCCTCTGTGCTTGGTATCCCACGACCGATATTCAATGTTTTTCGACCCTCGCAATATTTGTGTTGCGTAAGGGTTTTTAATTGATATTGCTTTCATTCTTCTACCTCTCCTCAAAAAGTTGATACTTTCGCCACTTCACATTATACCGTACCGAGTGTCCGATATAAAGTACTCCGAGTGCAGCAGCTTTTCTTTTGTATAAAAATTCCATTCAATGTACTGCAATACTGCATTTTGTACCTGTGCTAACCGTTTTCCGATACCGCATTTAGTTCATCACAGTACTAAAACCAAGAAGATTATACCATAATTCTGAAATAATATCAAGTGTATGTTATAACATTTTAAAGATTGTTGTTCTCACAGGATGCGAAATTTGCGGACAGTACATAAAGCAAAAGCACACCACGTTTATTGCAGACTGGTGTGCGTACACGGACAAGTTTTCGTCCGGTGAAAACAAAACACGTTTATAAAAAATCTTTTGTATCTTAACCGTGTATGCGGTTTTCCTATCGAAATGTTTAAGTATTAGACGGCGGCTGTTGGCGAGTAAACAAAAATATACCGTTATTTTCATCAATTACATCAACGTCGAGCCAACTCGGCAAGCCTTTTATGCAATTTATGTAGTTATCGCAGTTATGCTTTGTTTTATACCGTATATCTTCAAAGTCCGTTCGGCTTATATAAGAGCATGCATCACCGTTTTTCAAATTTTGAATTGAAATTCTGAAACCGCTATCGTCAGATTCTTCGTATTTAATCAACTCCAAACTGCCTATACCGAATTTTTTTACCGGCTCTATTGTGTCGGCAAGCGCCAATACGAAGGCAATGCAATTATCTACCCCGATCTTCTTCTCATTATAACTCGTCTTGCCCTCTTCAGACAAATATGAATTCAATGTGTCTATCCAAACATTGTGGGAAATTATCGCATCCGCCGCTTTTGCATAATAACGGTAGTGCCTGTTTGAAAAACGCAGACCGTTATAATAAAACGATTCTCTTGAAATATCACTACCTAATCCATATGCCTTTTCCCATGCGGTTTCAAAGTTTTTTCTAAGCCTATCATAAAGAAGTAATCCCCCGGCGATTCCGTGATCTATTACCCCTCTATTCGCCCCGGAACACCCAGCGCGATGAGAAAGATATATATTGATATGTGTCCTTGAATAGGTTCTAAATTCATTTTCTCTTAAGTACTTTATATTGAGAATTTTTTGAATTGCCTCCAAACCGTCATCTCGAAGCATTTTCAGATAGTTATCGTTTTCATTTTCCTCAAAAACATAACCTATATCGTGATACAGAGAAGCTAAAAACCACAGGTATTTAAAATTGCCCATGTTTTTAAAATCAATGTGAAAACTTTCGGCGATTAAGATACCCAATAAATAGGTTGACACAATATGCGACGCACGATCTTTTATTATATTGATGTCGCCATATATATCCAAATCGTCGAATAAATTCTCTTTTTCTCCGCACTTAAAATACTTTTTTATAAATTCATACGCTTTTTCGTTATCTGTCAACGCATTGTAATTCAACGTTGACGGACAATCATAATATGACCACCTGTCCCTATTTGAAATTAAGGCTTTATACTCGTCTTTCAGTGTTTGCATTTCTCATATATCCTTCCGTCTAAAGTAAATTATTCAGCAATCTGAATTTCGGTCAGCGTTCTCGGAATTCAAGGCATTACGGCATATAGCAGGAGATTTTGTTCTGCGAACGCTTATAAAACCGTTGCGGATTTGAGCAATTTCTGAGCATCCTCCATTATCGTGTGTTTGACGCAATTATCCGATGTTATTGTTATTTCTATATTCGATTTTTGTGCGTATTCATTTCCGTATATGTCACAGTATTCTATACAAAAATCGTATTGTTTGTACGGCAAGTTTTTTATGTCAAAAAAGCATCCGATATAGAGTTTATTTCCAACCGGGATTGAAACCGGGACTGTTTTTGCACACAAATCGCCGTCGTGGATTTTTAAGGAAATCGTACACCGAAGCGCACAGCCGTTTCCCGCATTTGTTATTTCAAGCGGAATAAAGTAGGCGTCCGGTATCATTTTTTGCCGTTTACTTATACGGCACTTTCATTTTCCGGAAGCAAGCCATCTCGGTGCATTTCCGCAACTATTTCCGCCAATTGCTCTTTTGATGTTGCTGTCACATACCGTCTGTTGGCAGCTTCGCTAATGAACAACCGGCAATTCAGATTTTTTACCGTTTCTTCGGTTTCAAATTTCGCACAGTATAATCCGTCCTCTCTAAGGAAACGCTCTTTTTCTTCAAGCGCAATAATCACAGCCAACTTCGGCGTTACAGGCGCAATTATAGTATTCTTACACAGGCAAAAGCCGATATTCGGCAAAACAAACGGTATATTCGTTGTGTTGATACCCAATGACACACATGGATTATCACCCACTATTTTATTTTTCACTGATGTGATTCCGAAAATAGCACACATATCGTGAAGAAAGGTCTTTGCAGCAGAAGAGGTATTTGCAGCAGGAGTGGTTTCTTGAATAAAAATTGAAGAATATAAATCCTCACCGACGTCTTTTTGGCACTCGGTTCCCCTTGCTAAAAGAGCGTTGAAATAGCGAATTACCGTTTCTTTGTCATGACAATCAAGCGTAACCGTATTTCCGTCAAGGATTCCTTTTGCTTTGTTTAAAAATTTTGAAAACGGTCTCTCGACATTTTCATTGAGAAATCTTTCCGTGTTTTCCGAAAAGAAGTCTTTTTCTGTGTTCAGGTGCTTTGATTGTCCCGGTTTAATCCTTTCGACGTTTGCAAAGCCGCACTTCGGCTTATCGGTAAAGTCGTAGAAATCCAACAGACCTTTTTCATTTTCAAACTGTTTTAGTATAAATCTCGGAATTTGAATGTGAGAGTTTATTGATGTCATTTTTACCTCCGATATTTTAGATATTTTTCAAGCAAAACACGCCTTTAAGATGAGACTTAATAAATCAAAAAATGCGTCTGACACACGAAAACCGCTACCAAACGAGAGGGTGTGTTTTTACTATGTGCGTCGTGATACTGTTTTCCCGAATCTCCACAGCACAGATGCACCGCAGAGAAATTAAAGTTAGTCATGGTATCGCTTTATTTTAGTGTTGTTTAACGCTCTCGATTTTAACTCACCGTCACAGCTTGGTATCGAGTGAAAGATATGAGCGTATCGACCTCGCTGCTTCTTTGTTTGTCTTTATAACATCGTTATCGCCGTCACTCGCCTGCATATTGTTTGATAATAGCAAAAGTGAGCGACATACTTCTGTTAAAACTTTTTTGGACGGAATCAGAAACCTTGCCAAAAATTTACGTTCTTGCGCAAATGCCTGGATTTTGCTTGCCATTTTTCGCAGCTCTTTCGAGGCTTCGTTATGCCAATCAGCGTTTTCGACGTTATCATAAGGATTACTGTATGCACTCTCATATTGAAAGAGACAATAAGATATATCGGAACGCAGGTCATTATATTTTTTCAAAGGATCAGTGCACAAAATTCCGACAAACCAACCCACAAACTCACCCATAATAAATACCTCTATTCTGTAAATCGTTTTTCTAAAAGCATTCTCATGTCAATCATCTAATCTTCGGCAGATAAATCATTGTACTTTCGGCTTGCTGAACAGTTTTCAGCTTCATCACGCCGCACGAACGTAAAAGCCCTCAAAGCGGCAAGCACAAAAGTAAATGTGCAAAATTGCAACAAATCTTGCGTTTATTTGTCGACAGATTGACACATGGTTTTAATAATATATAAATATTATAATCTTTCATCTGCGTTTTGTCAAGCATTATTTGTTAAATGTCCCATAAATCGGACATATCTGCTTCGTGTAAGCGTGAGGTCGGCTCGGCGCAGTTTATCGATTGAAATTTACGTCGCCGCCCCACAAAACTTTTTGAATAAAACTCCGATCTTTACAGAAAATAATGTTGTAAAAGAAAAGAAAAAGGAGTTTTATATAAATTATGAAAGCAACAGGAATAGTGAGAAGAATAGACGACCTCGGACGTGTGGTCATACCGAAAGAAATCAGAAGAACAATGAGAATAAGGGAGGGCGACCCTCTGGAAATATTCACGGATCGCGACGGCGAGGTAATTTTCAAGAAGTATTCGCCCATAGGCGAGCTTTTGGGCTTTGCGTCGCAGTACGCCGACACCCTCTGCAAGACCTGCTCATACCCCATTGTGATAACCGACCGTGACTCCGTCGTCGCCTACGCCGGTCTTCCCAAAAAGGAGGTCGCTGACAGAAAGGTTTCCCCCGACATCGAGGAAATTATGGAGTCTCGAAAGCTCTTCACAAGGCGTGAGGGCGAACACGCAAAATACCCCGTTGACAGCCTCGAAAAATACGAAATATCGTGCGCCATGCCGATTATCTCCGAGGGCGATATCATAGGCGCAGTCATGTCGATACTCCCCGAGGGCGGCACCGGCGTCCCCGACGACACCGAAATCAAGCTCATTCAGACTGCCGCCGTGTTCCTTGGAAAACAGCTCGAGGCATAAAAGGTGAAAAGCTGCGCTTTCAACAATTGACGATTGACAATTGACGATTGACGATTAGAGTTGAAAATCAAGGTCGCACGACGACGGAAGACGGATTTTTGCCGAATTTTGCTGTCGAGCCGTGCGAGGCGTAAAATCGGTGAACGGTATACGCTCCAAATTACAGTCCCTCAAAATTTACGCTCACAAAAATCTAAGTCGGTCACTTACGTATATGGTGACCGACTTTCGCACTTTATTCGATTAGATGTGTCCTTGCCCATTTCACGACGGAGTCCTCGACGACGTCGTGCGGCACCTGTGCAGACACACTTCGTAGTCTGCACGAAAGTAAATGCTTCGCAAGCTCGCATTTCTTTCCATGTTCTACGTGAGCCTATACTTAATCCCCCTGCAAAACGGAGTTTTGCTCCTTAAAGCCTTTTGTCCCCGTAAGCTCTCGTTTGTCCCTGCGGCGATCAGCCTTCGACGGGTTTGGTGATGATTTTCGCTTCGCCTGTTTTTTCGACGAGCTCCTTTGTGATAATAACCTTGGCAACGTCGCCTCTCGAGGGGAGGTCGTACATCAGCGGAAGCATTATTTCCTCGGTTATCGACCGCAAGCCTCTCGCACCCGTCTTTCTCTCCTCCGAAAGCTTCGCAATAGTCCTCAACGCTTCGTCCTCAAACTCAAGGTCGATACCGTCTATCGCAAAAAGCTTCTTGTACTGGTTCACAAGCGAATTCTTCGGCTCGGTCAGTATCTTCACCATCGCATCAACGTCAAGAGGGTCAAGGGACACAACAACCGGTATACGTCCCACAAGCTCAGGGATAAGTCCGTACTTAACAAGGTCGTGAGCCGTAAGCTCCTTGAGAAGTGCTCCGTTCGACTTCTCCTTTTCACCCACAAGCTTCGTGCCGAAACCGAGTGCCTGCTTGCCCGTGCGGTTCTTTATTATGTCCTCGATACCGTCGAACGCACCGCCGCAGATAAAGAGAATGTTCGAGGTGTCAATCTGTATAAACTCCTGGTTCGGGTGCTTGCGTCCGCCCTGCGGAGGAACATTCGACACCGTACCCTCGAGTATCTTCAAAAGCGCCTGCTGTACGCCCTCGCCGGAAACGTCTCTCGTTATCGAGCGGTTCTCGCTTCGGCGGGAAATCTTGTCAATCTCGTCGATGTAGATTATTCCCCTCTCGGCAAGGTTTACGTCGTAGTCCGCCGCCTGAATGAGGCGCAGAAGAATGTTCTCGACGTCCTCGCCCACATAGCCTGCCTCGGTGAGAGTCGTGGCGTCCGCTATCGCAAAAGGCACCTTCAGTATCTTCGCAAGCGTCTGCGCAAGGAGCGTTTTGCCCACACCCGTCGGGCCGAGAAGAAGCACGTTGCTCTTCTGAAGCTCAACGTCGTCAGCCTTCTTCTTGTCCTCGGAGAGTATTCTCTTGTAGTGATTGTACACCGCAACCGCAAGCGCCTTCTTCGCGGCGTCCTGACCGATAACGTACCTGTCAAGGTGTTCCTTTATCTCGTGCGGACGGGGAAGCGACTCAAACGAAAGTCCCTCTGCCGAGGCTTCGGGGTTCTCGGCGTCGTATTCGTTGATAATGCCCTCGCAGAGCATAACGCAGTTTGCGCATATGTTGACGCCTGCCGGTCCTTGGATTATCTTCTTCACTTCACGTTCGCTCTTTCCGCAGAACGAGCAGATTATATCGGGTTTCTTTGCCATACTGTAAAACCGATCCTTTCCATCGCATCCATCGCACCGCAAAGGGGCGGCGCACTTAGGATTAAAACTCCGCCGACAGCACTGTGTGTTCCGCCGGCGGTTAAATTTACCTGTTTGTAAAACGACCCTTTCGGAAATCAGTTTTCACGCTTTCCGATGACCTTGTCGACAAGACCGTAGCTGCAAGCTTCTTCGGCAGTGAGGAAGTTGTCTCTCTCGGTATCGTTCTCGATAGTCTCAAGGGGCTTGCCCGTCTGCTCGGAGAGGATTTTGTTCATTCTCTCACGGATGCGGAGTATGTGGTCGGCGTGAATCTTGATGTCGGTTGCCTGACCTCTTGTTCCGCCGAGAGGCTGGTGAATCATTATCTCGCTGTTGGGGAGAGCAAATCTCTTGCCCTTTGCGCCCGACGAGAGAAGAAACGCTCCCATCGAAGCCGCCATACCGACGCAAATGGTCGATACGTCGCACTTTATATAATTCATGGTGTCGTAAATCGCCATGCCTGCGGAAATAGAGCCGCCGGGACTGTTTATATAAAGGTTTATGTCTTTATCGGGATCTTTCGCTTCAAGGTAAAGAAGCTGCGCCACAACGAGGGACGCCGTTGCGTCGTTTACCTCATCGGCAAGAAACACGATTCTGTCATTGAGGAGTCTGGAATATATGTCGTAGGAACGTTCTCCTCTTCCGTCCTGTTCAACGACCATAGGTACAAGCGGCATAATGCTGCCTCCTTTCGGATACAAGTCACAGACCGCGCACGGAAACCGGATTATTACTCCGCATCTTCGGTCTTCTTCTTTCTGGTTGTCTTCTTGGGTTCCTCGGAACCGTCCTCGGTCTTAGCCTTCTTTGCACGGGTCTTCTTGGGCTTTTCCTCGGTCTTTGCTTCCTCCGCTGCCTTTGCGGCTTCTGCGTCAAGCTCCTCCTTGGTTACGGTCTCTTCGGTGATGTCCGCATACTCTCTTACCTTTGCGAAAGCCTTTTCGTAGGTTATCTCGTCCTTGAGGTAGTCGGGGGTGAGAGCCTTCTTTACGTCGTCAGCCTTCATGCCGTAAGCGGAAGCGATTTCGTTGTACTTAGCTTCGATGTCCTCGTCTGTCGCCTCAATACCCTCAAGCTTGATTATCTCTTCGAGAGCGAGAGAACGCTTTACGTTGACCTCAGCAGCCTTGGAGTAGTGCTCCTTGAGGGACTCCTTGGTCATGCCGGTATACTTCATGAACATATCGAGGCTCATGCCCTGCTGACGGAGGTTAGCGTCGTATTCTCTTACGAGGTTTTCCTTTTCCTTGTCGTACATAACCTCGGGAATATCAGCTTCAACAAGCGCGCAGAGAGCTTCCGCAAGCTCCTCGCCGAGACGTCTTTCAGCGTCTGCGTCATGCTTCTTCTCTATCTTTGCCTTGATATCAGCCTTGTATTCATCGAGAGTATCGAATTCCGATGCGTCCTTTGCGAACTCGTCGTCGAGAGCCGGAAGCTCTTCCTTTTCGAGAGAGTTGAGCTTTACCTTGAATACGGCAGCCTTGCCCTTGAGGTCCTCAGCATGGTACTCTTCGGGGAAGGTTACGTTTACGTCGAATTCCTCGCCGGGCTTTTTGCCGACGATCTGCTCCTCAAATCCGGGGATGAACTGACCGGAGCCGAGAGTGAGCTTGTGACCCTCGTCCTTGCCGCCTGCGAATGCGACTCCGTCAACAAAACCTTCGTAGTCGATGTTTGCGATGTCGCCTGTCTCTGCGGCTCTGTCCTCAACGGCAATGCTTCTTGCGAGTCTCTTGCGCGCTATCTCGAGGTCTGCGTCAACTTCGCTGTCCTCAACCTTGACGGTCTTCTTTGTGAGCTTAATGCCCTTATAGTCGCCGAGCTTTACGTCGGGCTTTCTGATGAATGTGACCTTTGCGATAACGCCCTCTTCGTTTTCAAAGTCAACGTCGGTGATTTCGGGAGTGTCGATAACGGTGTAGCCGCTTTCCTTTGCGCCTGCCTCGATTTCAGAGGGGAGAACGTCGTTTATTGCGTCCTCGAAGAATATGCCCTTGCCGTAGTACTTTTCAATGATGGCACGGGGAGCCTTGCCCTTTCTGAAGCCGGGGAGCTGGATATTCTTAACCTGCTTCTTATATGCCTTTTCGACTGCCTTCTCGAACACGTCACGGTCGATCTTTATCTCAAGTTCAACCTTGTTCTTTTCGATTTCCTTTGCATTTTTCAAACTCATGTCTGTTTCCTCCGTATACGTTCCCGTGCGGAACGGTGATATTTAAATACTTTATCTATTCTATTTTATACCTTTTTTTGAATATGTCAAGATGTTTTTTGAATAATTGTATGTTTGACCAATACTTTCCTTTACACGCTTACTCTGATTGGGCAAAATTCCAATGCGTCGCACGATGTAAGAGTCTGCGACATACCGTAAACGTCTCCGGGGACGGCTGACGGCGGCAGACCGTGGATATGACCGCAGAAAATGCGGCGCACGCCGTACTCCAAAAGAAGCTCTATTGCGGCGTCGTTTTTGAAGTCTGCGAACATGACGGGGTAGTGAGTAAAGGCGACGATTTCCGCACCGAGAGCGTCCTCGGCAAGCTTTGCGGCGGCGGCGAGGGACAGCTTGAGTCTTGCCGCTTCACGGGCGATTATTCGTGCGTCCTCGGTTTTCACGCCGAATTCGTACATCCACCCTCTCGAGCCGCAGACGACGATATTGCCGCAGAGGTAGGCGTTATTGTAGAGGAACGACAGCGTGGAAAAGCCCTTTTCGGCAGTGAAGCGGTTCATCTTGGCGGCGGTCGTCCACCAGTAGTCGTGATTGCCTCTGCCGATTATTTTCTTCCCGGGGAGCGCTTCGAGAAACGCAAGGTCCGCCTCGGCGTCCGCAAGGTCAATACCCCACGATATGTCTCCCGGAAGCACGACAGTGTCCTCGTCCGTGACAAGCGCTCTCCAGTTTTCTTCAATTTTTTTGTAGTGGTCGATCCACCTTGCGCCGAATATGTCCATCGGCTTGTCCGTCGAAAACGACAGATGAGGATCGCTGAGTACGTATAATGACAAGTCTATACTCCTTTCGGAAACAATCTTGCAGCATCGCAGGGCGATTGACAATTGACAATTGACAATTGACGATTGACGATTACGAGAGCCGCTCGCCGCAGGGGCTGCAAACGAGAGCCGCTCGCCGCGGGGGCGTTCTTTTCTGAAGAAAAGAACCAAAAGACTTCAAAAGCAAAACTTCGTTTTGCAGGGGGAATTTTAAGGATTATACCCACGCTCCATGGTATGTGGAAAAAATGCGAGTTTACGAAGCATTTTCTTTGCGAAAGCAACTTTGTTGCGTCGCCTGAAAGCCGCTTGCGGCGTCGCCTTGTAGGGCGGGGGTTTATCTCCCGCCGCAAGAACCCAACGCAAGGTTATGTATGTCGTATTGTAGAAAAGCGGCAAACGGTTATGGCAAATGCGTATTATCCGAGGTCGTTGGTCATCGGAGGCAGCGGCGGGAGACAAGCCGCCCGCCCTACAAAATACCAATGAGCCTTGTAATAATCGCACAACCCCAAACACCAACACCCTCGGCAAAATCCGACATTCCGTCTATGGACAGCCTCAAAATCAGCGCCATATAATCGATGAAGAAAAGCGCAGCTTTTCCACCACAACGTTGCGAAGCAACATTTCACATCGAGCGAAGCGAGATATTTCACGCATTCCGAGAGGAATGCCTTTCACATTTTGCGTAAGCAAAATATTTCACCGAAAAGCAAAGCTTTTCAAAACATTTCTCCCTATCACCTTTCTCCCTCTCCACGCATACGCTCTCTCGGCAAATTCTTCGTCGGTCATAGCGTCGAGAAGAGCGGGAGTGATGTACTGAATGCGTGCCTCGTGAAAGAAGCGGACGGGAGTTTCGGCAATATCCTTGTTGTGCGGACAGACCTCCTGACAGATGTCACACCCCCAAACGCTGTTTTTCACACACTCCGTGAGAAGTTCTTCGTCTTCTTCGTCAAGACGCTTTTTCTGCGTGAGTTCGGAAAAGCAAGCACCGCCGCCCGAAAGAAAAGTCGGACACGCTCTTTCACAGCGTCCGCACCCCATGCACTCCCCGTTCGGAGAAACGAGTCCGTCCGAGAAAAGCGAGAGGTCGGCGTCCGAAAATACCGCTCCGATGAACACATACGAGCCGTACTTGGCGTTTATCAACAGCCTGTTTTTACCTCGCACGCCGAGTCCGAGTAAAAGTGCGGAGCTTTTTTCGTCGAGCGGAGATAAGTCGCTCATCACCTTTGCAAAACAGGGTGAGCCTATATCCGAAAACGCCTCTCTCACCTTTTCGCCGAGCAAGCCGAAATATTTGTGGTAGTCACGGCTCACGGCGTACCTTGAAATGTTCCGGGGACCGTCGTCACGGACGAAATACGGCACGAGAAAAACAACCGCACTTTTCGTCCCCTGCGGCATATGCCGTTCGAGAGTGACCGGGAGCTTTTCCACAGGCGACGACGCAAAGCGGTCGATACCCTCGCTCTCAAAGACTCCGAGAACAGCTTTTTCCTCATTCGTCATTCGTCTCACCTCCGATGTGCGTTTCGTCTGCGTTTGCGCCGACAGACGGGATATCAGAACGGTATGTCTTCTTCTCCGATAAAGTCCTCCGACTGCGGCTCTTCGCTTTCCTTTCCGAGACTGCCGTTCGCCGTTTCGCGGAGCATATACGCAAGTCCCGAATACTTTTTCGACCTGTTCTCGGTCTTCACCATCTGCTCTATCTTTTTCGCACGTCCCGTGAGGATAACGAGCTTCTTTGCACGTGTCACGGCGGTGTAGAGCATATTGCGTGTGAGAAGAGTCGGAGGTGCGTCGAATACGGGGATTATCACCGCCGGGTACTCGCTTCCCTGGCTCTTATGGACGGTCACGGCGTAAGCGTGCTCTATCTCTTCGATCTGCGCAAAGTCGTACTTCGCAACCTTGTCGTCGTAGCGTATGCGGAAAACCTCTTCGACGGGGTCTATCGACTCGAGTATGCCTATGTCGCCGTTGTACACGCCCTCGCCGCCGACGCCTGCGTCGTTTATCCACTCGACCGAGTAGTCGTTCTTTATCTGCATGACCTTGTCGCACTCACGGAAAACCGTGTCCTTATACGGCAGCTCCTTTTTCGACGGCTGCGCCGGGTTTAACTTCTCTCCGAGAACGTGGTTGAGGTTGGCGACTCCGGCAACTCCGATTCGTGACGGAGTTATCACCTGAATGTCACGCAAAGGGTCGAAGCCGTATGCCTCCGGAAGACGCTTTGTCACAAGGCTGCATATAAGGTCGCACAGCACGCCGCCGTCGTCACGTGGCATGAAGAAAAAGTCGCTGTTCTTGTTGTCGAGCTTCGGCATTTCGCCGTGGTTTATCGCATGAGCGTTGACTACTATCATGCTGTCGCCCGACTGGCGGAAAATCTGTCCGAGGCGGACGGTGTATATAACGCCCGATTTTATCATGTCCGCAAGCGTATCTCCTGCGCCGACGGGCGGAAGCTGGTCGCTGTCTCCGATGAAAATGAGCTTCGTTCCCGGCGTCACCGCACGCAAAAGCGACGACAGCAGGAGAATGTCGGTCATCGACACCTCATCGATTATAAGTGCGCCGCAGTCGAGCGGATTGTCCTCGTCACGTGAGAACCTCGAGCCGTCGCCGCCGGTGAACTCGGTTTCGAGAAGCCTGTGGAGAGTGCGTGCTTCACGACCGGTTGATTCCGACATACGCTTTGCGGCTCTGCCGGTGGGGGCTGCAAGGAGAGTTTCGATTCCGAGCGAGTCGAAAAGCTTGATTATTGCACGTATAACCGTGGTTTTTCCGGTTCCGGGACCTCCGGTCACAATCATAAGTCCCTCTGTGACGGCGCTCATTATGGCGGTTCTCTGCATCGGCGCAAAGGTTATGCCAAGCTCCGCTTCAACGTCGCATATCTTCTGCTGAGCCTTGACTATCGGCAGATTGACCGCCGACTTTGCCAAAAGCAAGAGCTTTTCCGCACAATACTTTTCCGCACGGTAGACGAAGGCAAGGTACAGCATCTCGGCGCCGTCAATCTTCACGAGTATCAGTTCTCCGACCGAGAGCAGTCTCTTCACTCCGCAGAGAACGTCGTCCTTCGACACGCCGAGCAGCTTTGCGGCACCTGTATTTACCTCGTCGATCGGCATACAGCAGTTTCCGTCCGTGCCGAGCTTTGTGTTGAGGTAAAACTTAATCCCCGACTCCACTCTGAACACCGAGTTTTTCTCGATGCCGAGCGAACGTGCTATGCTGTCGGCACGCTCAAAGCCGATGCCCTTGACGCGGTCGCAGAGTATGTAGGGGTTGTTTCTCACGATATCGACCGCTGCGTCTCCGAAAGCCTGCTGAATTTTGAGTGCGGACGCCGGCCCTATGCTGTCGCCGAAGGTGAGCATAATATTGCGTATGCCTCGCTGTGCTGCGAAGCTCTCGCCTATCTGCCTTGCTTTTTTCGGAGTGATTCCCTTTATATCGGCAAGCCACTCCGGGTGGTTTTCGAGCACCTCAAAGGTTTCCGTGCCGTACTTATCCACAATTCTTTTCGCCGACACCGGTCCTATTCCCTTGACCGCTCCCGACGAGAGGTATTCGATAATTGCCTCGTCGCTTGCCGGAAGCTCTTTTTGGTAGCTTTCAGCGGAAAACTGTCTGCCGAACGAAGCATGGTGAGTCCACTTTCCGTAGGCGGTGAGTTTTTCTCCGCAGGCGAGCATGGGCATAACGCCGACGACCGTAATTTCCTCTCCGACGCTGTCGGTGATAACGCACACGGTATATCCGTTGTCTTTATTTTCAAAAAGCACGTCGGTTATCGTTCCCGACACCTTTTCCTTGCCGAAATCACGGGTTTCGTCCGCAGTCAAAAAAATCACCTTCGTTCAGGCCGCCCATTCCGTACCGAAGTACGCCGTGCGGCAATATACTGTAATACAAGAAAATTTTCGGGAGTGACCGTAATGGCACACGATGCCGCCCTCATTTTCCTCTGCATTTTCACGGTGTACGGCTTTGTACGCCTTTTTGCCGATATAATCGAATTTATCCGCACCGCAAGAGTTCGGAAAATGTCGTCCGCCGTCATTAAAATAACAAGTCTCCCCGAGAGCGAGGACGACAGGGAGTACGTATTGAGGTACTATGAGGACACGGGGGAGAGAATGGGAGTCGGGGTGGAGGTGGAAAAGCTGACGCTTTTCAGAAATTGAGAATTGAGAGTGGAGAATGGAGAATTGGGGTGGAAAAACTCCTAAAGTCGTTTTTCTACAATATTAAAATGGTGCGAAATCCAAGACTGTGCGATAAAGGGAGAGCGGATTTTTGCCGAGGTTGTTGGTGTTTGAGGTGGTGCGAAATTTGTATTTTCTCAATGGTATATTTTTAGGCGGCAAAGCCGCCGTGCCTGCCTTAGTGTAGCCGGTTGCAAAGCAACCTATGGAGGTGGCACGCCGTAGGCGTGACGGAGGGATTGTCGGACAAGAACTCCCTCAATGATATTTTGTGTGGAAAGAGAGAAATGTGAGTTTACGAAGCATTTACTCTCGAGTTGACCGTGTCAACTTTACAGTCCCTCGGTCCGACGACTTCGTAACGACTACGTCGTGACAGCTCCAGAGGTTGCTTTGCAACCGGTTACACAGAGGAGCCTCGGCAGCAGAGCTGCCTCCAATACACCCGAGAGAAAGTGCTAATCTCAAGCCATGCACTCTCCAAAAAGCTCATCTTCGCAAAAATGAAATTGTCGAGCTGTGCGAAATAATCTATCAAGCAAGCTTACCGTAGGACGTGGAGAGAAATTGCGGAGTGCAAAGCGGTGCAAAGCACGGAGTAATTTGCTCTCGTGCAGCTTGCTGCACAACTGTCCCAACAAAGCCTGATACCAACCCCACCTTCGACCGAGACTTCGTCGAGGTTGAACGGTATATCCACCGTTCCGCACGGTCTGTCTCATCTAAGTCGGCGGCTTGCGTATATGGACGCCGACTTCGGTATTCTCTCGGATTATAGTGCTAAATTGACAGTCCCTCAGTCAGCTTCGCTGACAGCTCCAGAGGTTGCCTCGCAACCGGTTACACAGGGGATGCCTCCGGAGTTGACACGGTCAGCTCATGCTTCGCTACCTCCATTACTGCACCCATGAGAAACTTCTTTATTTTGAAGTCTTTTGGTTCTTTTCTTCAGAAAAGAACACCCCCGTAAGCCCCCGTAAGAAGCCCCTGCGGCGAGCGGCTCCCGTAAGTCTCAGCGTTTTTTCACGGAGCTGAAAGCGGCGATACCGTACTCGAGGGCACGGCGTGCGGTTTTTCTTTGCGCCTCGTTTTCGGAGACAAGCTTCGGCTTGAGGGCACGGTAGAATTCGCCCAAGAAGCTGCCGTCACGTTCAAGCTCCGCCTCGTCGAGCATACGAACGGTCCTGTCGTCGATTTCGAGAAGGTACGGCAGGGTAACGAAACGGCGGACGGACGTCTCCGTAATCGAAACCGTCCCGGCGCACACGCCCTCAAAGGTTATCCTGAGCGCCGTGTCACGCCCGTAGCCGGAACACGCCTCGGTAAGCGCCGCCGCAAATTCGCCGGGGTTTCGTATCCCCGTGACGTCAAGCACCGTCTTTTCGTACCGACGGTTCGAGAAACGCCGGGTCTCCACCTTCACTCCGTCCTCCGTGAACGCTCCGAATACAGCTCCCTTGTGTCCGCACTCGCCGAAGTCACGACCCTCGAGACAGCCGCTGTAGCAGTAATACGTTTTGCCGAGGCGGTGCAGTCCGTCGTGTGAATGAATATGACCGAGAGCGATATAGTCAAAGCCGCTTCTCTCTATGTCCGCCTCCGATATCGCAGAGTACGGAGAGAATCCGTCGGTTATCACGGAGTGCGTGACGAGTATCTTCTTCGAGTTTCCGAGATCCTTCGTAAATCCCGTGAGCGGACGTATCCCCGGGTTCGGCGTGTTGTAGGCGTGACCGTATACGCGCACGTCAAGCTCTTCGAGGTACACGTTTTCTATCTGTTCGGACGTGAAAATCCTCACGTTGTCCGGCATTCTCACAAGCGCATACGGCGACTTTCCGCTGTAGGGGTCATGGTTTCCCGGCGTTATGAACACACGGCACTTGCCCAAGCTCTCAAGCTCGTTCGCAATGAGAAGCATCGTGTCCTTCGTGACGTATTCGTCCTCGAAAAGGTCGCCGGCTATAAACATTATGTCCGCACCGTAACGCTTCGTCTCCATTATCAGCGACGCAAATGCACTCCGAAGCTCCGTGCGCCGTTTTTCGCCCTCCCCAATTCCGGAAAGGGCGAACGGTGAATCAAGATGTATGTCTGCGCAGTGGACAAATTTTACACTCATATCTTCACTTTCGTTTTAGTATTTCGGCAAAGCTGCTTTACTGTGCGCCGTCGGTGTAGCCGCCCTCGGTATCTCCGACAACGCCGCCGACAGAGCCGCCGTAAGAGTATTCGTATTCGTCGCCGTCGCCGTCATCATCGCCGTAGCCGTATTCGTAACCGCTGTAGCCGTTGTTGTGAAGCGTGCAGTAAGCGTTTACGGGAGAAGCGACGCCCGACGAGCCGGAGTATGTTCCGCCGAGAAGATTGTCGTATATCGGCACGGTGTTGAGCGTGGGGTATACATAGTCAACCGGCAGCTTTCTGTATGTGTACTGTGCGTCCGAAATGGTTATCTGCTGCGAGAACGCACGCTTGTCCTCCTCGACAAGAGCTATGGTCTTCACACTGTCTCTCGGACAGCCGGGACCTGCGATATTGCCCGACGTTACGCACCATTCAACCGGCACGTGTTTGTCGCACTGCTCCTTAGGCTCTTCGCCCTTGGCGTACCAGCCGGTAGCTATTCTGCCGCCTCTCGGGTCGAGCGAGCAGTACGGTCCGGGAGCCATGCCCGAATCCCGGCAGTACGACGCCTGTACAATCTCGCTTGTGTCGAACTCCTTGAGCGGTTCACCGGAATCAACTATGCGCTTGTGAATCTTGCTCATGACCTTGCACCATGCAACCATTGCCTGGTTTGTGCCGAACTTCGTAACCGAACGGTTTACGTCGTAGCCGAACCACGCCGCACCGACATAGTAGGGAGTGTAGCCGGCGAAGTAAACGTCGTAGTCGTCGTTAGTCGAACCGGTCTTGCCGGCAACGGGAATCTGCGAAGCGTAGTCGAAGAGGGACTGCACTCTGCCGCCCGTACCGGTGGTGACGACGCTCTGAAGCATCTTTGTCATGACCTGCGCCGTGGACGCCTTGACCGCCTTTGTGCGGCCGGTGCTGTTTCTGTTTTCAAGAAGAATCTTGCCGTTGCTGTCAAGCACCTGCGTGTAGAGACGGGGCTTGCAGAATACGCCGTTGTTGGGGAATATCGAGTACGCACCCGTGACCTCCTCAACGGTACAGCCGTAGGTAAGACCGCCGAGTGCCAGCTGCGCAAGTCCGATATCGCTTTCGACAAGAGTCGATATGCCGAGCTTGTTCGTGAGAAAATCGTAGGAATACTGCGGCGTTATCTCGTTGAGAACCTTTACCGCCGTGGTATTCTTCGATTTGAGTATTGCGTAGTTCGTGGAAATAAGTCCCTCGTACCTCGACGGTGCGTTTTTCGGCCAGTAGCGTCCCATCGACGGCATATAGATGAACGGACTGTCGTCGAGAGCCGAGCCGTAATTGATTATACCGAGGTCGAGAGCCGGAGCGTAGGTGCTTATCGGCTTTATCGACGAACCTATCTGACGTTTGCTCATCGTCGCACGGTTCCACGTTCTGTTCTGCGATTTTTCGCCACGTCCGCCGACCATGCCGAGAACGTCGCCGGTGTACGGATCCATGACGACCATTGCCGACTCGGGCTGAAGACCGTCGTCTATCTTCGCAAAGGTCTTGGGGTCTTGATATACCTCCTCCATTGCGTCCTGAATGAAGGGATCGACCGTGACGTAAATCTTGAGTCCACCGGAGGTGAGGACGGTTGACGCCTTTTCACGGGAGTAGCCGTACTGCTCCATGAGGTCGTCTATGACTTGGTTTATGACGGCGTCGGTGAAGTAGGAGTTTGTCTCGACGACGCCCTGAGTTGCGTTTATGCTGAGTACGAGGTCGGTGTTCTGCGCCTCCTTGCACTCCTCCTCGGAGATGTAGCCGAGTTCCGCCATTTTCATGAGAACGACGTTGCGTCTTTCCTTGTTGTTCTCGGGGTTTCTGACGGGGTCGTACTTCGTCGGCGACTTTGGAATTGCCGCAAGGGCTGCGCACTCAACGAGAGTAAGCTCCGAGACGTCCTTGTCGAAGTAGTAGTTCGCCGCCGCCTGCACGCCGTAGTTTCCTCTCGAGAGCGAGATTGTGTTGAGGTACATTTCGAGAACCTCGTCCTTGGTGTGCTTTTTGGTGAGCGTTATTGCACGGAAAATCTCGGTTATTTTACGCTGAATTGTCGAGTCCTTCTCGCCGGTTACGTTCTTTATGAGCTGTTGGGTGATAGTCGAGCCGCCGTAGCTTCCGTCGCCGAGGAAAAGCTCCTGCACGGCGCCGAGGGTACGCTTGACGTCGATGCCGTTATGCGTATAGAAACGCTGATCCTCGATTGCGACGAAGGCAAGCTGAAGATTTATCGGCATTTTCTGTATCGACGCCCAGAAGCGGTTTTCGGTGTTGTAGATACGCTGATCCTCAAGCTCGACGTAGCGCACGAAGTTCTGACGCTCAATGTCGGAGTACTCCGAATAGTAGAACGACGTGGTCTGATCGAGGGTATATTCGAGGTCGGTTATGTCAAAGTCCTCGTCGATGAGGTTGTTCTTGATGTACACCGCAAACACTCCGCCGACGACAATGCCCACGATAAGTCCTATGAGAACGCACGTGAGTACAACGCTCAGCACGAAGCTTACCGCAAGCTTTATTGCGTGAAGTATTGCGGAAAAAACTCTGCCGACGGTGCGTCCGACCTTCTTTATGTCGGTCTTTTTGCCGCCCGAGGTTCTTTTTTTCTCCGAACCTTTTATTTCCCCGGTGTCGAAATGCTTTGTCTCGCCGGAGGAGGAATTTATATCGTTGTTTTTGTTGTCCAAAATTACACTTCCCTTCAATGAAATGGAGAATGGAGAATAGAGAGTGGAGAGTGGAGAGTGGAGAATTGAGAATTGAGAATTGAGAATGGAGAATTGATGTAGAAAAACTCCTAAAGTCGTTTTTCCTCAATGTTTGGGTTGGTGGTGAATTAATGCCTGTGCGGCAACAAAAGGCTGATTAAACCGAAACATCGGGTACCGCAACAGAAAAATTTGAAATTAATGCGAAAAAGCTCCGGCAGTTATTTTTATAATTCTCCGCTTTACGTTTTAAATTTGCTTCAGCTGCAATCTTTTGATTTTTTAACTATACTGACAAGCAACCTTTTAAGTTCGGTGCAATCTGCAGTAATCGATTCATACTCCTTGGCGGAAAGAAATCCGCACTCTCTGAGAAGCTTGAGCCAGTAAATCGTTTCGACGGTTTCCTTGAGCGCAATACTCATCTTTGAAGAAAAATCAGCTCTGCTCTGCGCCTGTTCAGCTTCGGCAATATTTGCCCCTATACTCGTTCCGCTTCTCAGCAATTGTTTTGAAAGCACATATACTTCCGTTCCTTTGTCATGATTCAGATAACGGCACAGTTTAAAAATTCTGACGGCAAATTTTATGCTTTTTCCCTCTATGACGTTTTCCATAACATTCATGCTCTCCGCAATTCTCGGTTTTCGATTGTGAAAATCCGTTCTCCTGTTAACGTGTAGCCTTCAAATTCGCACCATATAATAAACGGAGAAAAACGACGTCAGGAGTTTTTCCACATCAATTCTCCATTTTCCATTTTCCACTCTCAATTTGCTTCAGCGAAGCCTTTCAATGTATAATCATTATTATAACCGCCGATAATAACACTAATAAGAATAATATTTGAAGGAGATGAAAAATATGATTAAAAAGAGCAAGAATTTTGACGACTTCGAGGAAAACGGCAGGGAAAGTTCCCCGTCCGGAGAGTTCTGCGGCGCAAAGAAAAACACACTGCCGCAAAGGAGAACGCCGCATACGAAAAGGGCGATAGCCGACGGTTACATCATACCGCTTTCTATTCTTGCGGCGGTGACGGTCGTGTTTGCGGCGTCGCTTTTTATACTTCCGAGGGTCGTGACCTACGAGGTCGGCGCCGTATCGGAGGGGGTTGCGGACAGCACGGAGAAAAAAGAGGAAACCGACGGCGAAATACGCATATTCAGAGAATATAACGGCAGAGTGGGAGTTTTCACGGAGTCGGGAGAGCTTGACTTTGTCATAGACGTCCCGGTTTCGTCGCTCCCGGAATACGACCGCACGCTTATCTCTTCGGGGATAATCGCCGAGGGTGCGGAGGATATCGCCGCCTTGAAAGAGGCGCTTTCACCGTAACGTCACGGCGGTGCTCCCCCGTACAAAAAGGACACCGCCGCAAAATTCATATAAATATCCGCAGTCTCTTCGGATAAAGCGTTTATCTTTTACTCAGCCGAGACACACGGATATCCGCCTCGGATTTATCTTTCCACCGCAAAGCCTTTCTTTACGATAACGTCAACGACGCTTCCGCTGAAGGTCTCGCAGTATTCGGTTTCGGGAGCTTCGACCATTACTCTGATAAGAGGCTCGGTTCCGCTCTTGCGAAGAAGTATTCTTCCGTTTGTGCCGAGAGCGTCCTCGACCGCTTTCTTCGCCGCCAGAACATCGGGGTCGGAGAGAACGGCGTCCTTGTCCGCAACACGGACGTTCTTCGTCACCTGCGGATAAATACGGAAGTCCTCGACGAGCTTTGATATCGGAAGCTTGCTTTCTATGAACGCCTCCATTATCTTTATCGCCGTGATAAGACCGTCGCCGGTCGTAGCATACTTCGAGAAAATTATGTGTCCCGACTCCTCGCCGCCGAGACGGTAGCCGTTCTTCTGCATTGCTTCGTATACGTACTTGTCTCCGACGTCGGTCTTTACGTACTCAATGCCGTTTGCGTCGAGCGCTTTATAAAGTCCCATATTGGACATGACAGTCGTCGCAATGGTGTTCTTGGAGAGTTCTCCCCTCTCCTTCATGTACTTTCCGCAGATGTACATTATGTGGTCGCCCGTCAGCACATTTCCGTTTTCGTCAACGGCAAGACAGCGGTCGGCGTCTCCGTCGAAAGCAAAGCCTATGTCAAGCTCCTTTTCACGCACAAGCTCGCAGAGACCGCCTATGTGCGTCGAGCCGCAGTCCTCGTTTATGTTGAAGCCGTTCGGCGTGTTGTTTATAACGTAGGTCTTTGCGCCGAGTGCGTCGAAAATCGCCTTTGCAAGCATCCACGTACTGCCGTTTGAGCAGTCGAGACCTATGCGCTTTCCCTTGTAAGAGTTGCGTGCAAGAGAAATTATGTAGCCCGTGTAGCGGTTTCTGCCGACGGCGTAGTCAACCGTGCAGCCGATGTTCTCGCCCGTCGCAAAGGGAATTTCTCCCATCTCGCCGTCAAGGTACGCCTCAACGTCCGCAATCATAGATTCGCTCATCTTCTCGCCGCTGCTGTTGATAAGCTTAATGCCGTTGTCGTAGTAAGGGTTGTGGCTTGCGGAAATCATAATGCCGCAGTCGAAATCCTCGGTTCTCACGACGTATGACACCGACGGAGTCGTCGTTACGTGCAGAAGATATGCGTCCGCACCGCTTGCAACAAGTCCCGAAACAAGCGCATACTCAAACATATAGCTCGAGCGGCGTGTGTCCTTGCCTATGACTATCTTCGCCTTGTGTTCCTTGCAGTAGTGCCAGCCCAAGAATCTGCCGACCTTGTAGGCGTGTTCAACGGTGAGTACCTTGTTCGCTTCGCCTCTGAAGCCGTCCGTACCGAAATACTTTCCCATGATTTGCTCCTTTTCTTGTGATGATAATATGTTCCTTATATGTTCCGACACGCCCGACGCCGATTTGACGGGGACGTTATTTTCTTATTTTTTCCGCAGGCGCACGAACGCAAACACAGCCGCTATCGCACACACCGCTCCCGCAAAGTCGAGCCACACATCGGCAACCTGAGAGCCTCTGCCGGTGAAAAGCTGTATCGTCTCGTCCGTGAGAGCTGTCGTAAGCGACAGAAACGCCGCATTTGCAAAGCTCTGCGTCTTCACGGGAACCGCCTCTCCGAGCTTCGCCGAAGCGTATTTCGCACGCAATGCCGCACATACCGCCGCAAGTGCGCCGAAGCCGAAAAACTCCGTAAAGTGTGCCGCCTTGCGTATAACGTGGTCGCTCACGCTTCCGCTTCCGAAAATAAGCTCCAGAAACGGCGCAAGCTTCGTTGTCACGCCGACGCTTATCTCTTTCGACGCCTCCTTGTCGGGAAGCGACTGCGAGAAAATGAAAAGTGCGCAGAGTGCGAGAAGCGCATGAAACAAAACCGCAAGAGCAAACGCCCGGTCCTTGACTGCCTCTGCGTTATCAGTGTGCTTTGTCATTTGCCGTTTACCGCCCCCAGTTATTGTACATATTCCAATCAGCGCTGTAAAATTTATGAAATACCGTTCCGCAGCGGTGTCCGACAGCCCCTCATTTGCATCTGCGATGCGACAGCTCCATAGGTTGCTCTGCAACCGGTTACACAGGGGAGCCCCGTGAGCGGCTTCGCCGACTCACTCCAACACACACCAACAGCCTCTGATAAAATCCGTCTCCCCGTCGTCGCACAGCATTTAAATTAGCACCGTATAATTCAATGAAGAAAAGCGAAGCTTTTCAACCCCAATTCTCCATTCTCCACTTTCAATTCTCAATTTCTGAAAAGCGAAGCTTTTCTACCTTAACGTGCCGCAGGCACATTTCACATCGAGCGAAGCGAGATATTTCACGCACCG
>CAKSCN010000002.1 GCA_934444485.1 uncultured Eubacteriales bacterium
TCGGGTGCGGGTTTGTCGCTTGCGTACATGGTGCAAACCCTGCTCAGCATCACGGCGGCTTCTTCTCTTGTGATCGGAGAAAACGGATCGAAAAGATTATTTCCTTTTCCCTTTACGATACCCATTGCCGCCGCCGTCATAATGTAATTTGCATATTCGGAGTCGGCAAGATCGTCAAACATAGTGATCTCGTCCGCCGGCACCTTTGACAAGCTTCCGCCGTTTATATATAAATACTGCATATCGTCAAAATCCATATTGTTTTGATAGGCGGCGAACATCATGGCGGTTACGGCAAACTCTTCTCTTGTGATGTTTTTCGAATAATCCTTTTGCAGATTTTCCGCAACGATCCCAAGCTCGACGGCTTCTTCGATTTCGGCTGCCGCCCATTCCGACATATCGTTGTCGTCAAGAGCAAAAGACACGGGTGCCGCCGCCGTGAGCATAAGAAGCGACAGTAAAAGTGCGGTGATAATTTTAAACGCTTTTGTCATGATATCAGACCTTTCTTGTCATTAGTGTTTTCAGTCGAATCAGCATGAAGCTCGTCAACATCAATCGATCCTATACACCTTTGCATTTTCCAAATCGATTTTATAGTTTCGCCTTGTCTCTTTGCCGTTTGTCCTGTCAATCCACGTGCAGTACAGAGATTTTCCGTCATTGCTGAATTCGTAAAGCTTCTCGTCAAAGTATTGCAGAGGAATATTTTCAAGCTGCTTCACCATATTTTTTCTTCCGCCGTTTTTGTAGATGATCCAAAAGTATTGGTTGCCGTTATGAATTGCCGAAGCATTACCTACCTCTATCGCACAGAATTCGTTTTCTCCGCTGTAGAAACTCCGGTAATTCGTAGTGCCAAGCGTGGAGGCTATGCGCAAATTCTCAAAAGAAGCAAAGCAGGTATTGTCATTGTGATATCGGCTTATCAGGTTTTCGTTTTTGCAAAGCCGCATAAATGTTGCGTAGCATTGCTCACGGGTGTAAAGCCCTTTGGGCGAGAAAGAGCCGTCCGGCATTCCCTGCATTACGTCCAACGAATAAATCCTCTTCACGGACTCCTTTGCCCAATCGGAAACCTCGTCAAAGTCCTTGATATCTCCGGTGTCTTTCTCGGGAATATTGTTGTTTTCCTCCCACAAACCACAAACTCTGTCGAGCATAACGGCGGCTTCCTCGCGTGTAATCGGAGAGTCCGGATCGAAGACTTTGGGGCTTCTTCCGTTTACTATTCCGAGGCACATGGCAAAATATAGGAGGTTCTGGTATGGGTAACCTCTTTCATAGTCGCCATCCACATCGCTGAAATAATCTCTGTCTCTATTCGTTTTTACCTTTTCTTTCAATTTTGGTGAGCTGTAATAGGAAGCCGGCAATTTACTCATATCGCCCATATCCATATTATTCTGATACGCAACATACATAAGCGAAGTTATGGCAAACTCTTCCCTCGTGATATTGTTTCCGTAGCCGCTCCTGAACTTTTCGGGAACGATTCCGAGATTTATCGCTTCTTCAACCTCCTCCTTTGCCCAGTCGGACACACCGTCGGCGGCATATGCGGTAAAAGACGAAATTGCGAAAACGCCGGTTAACAGCGCAGATGTGATGCGCAAAAATATTCTTTTCATGTCATGATATCCCTCCAAAATAAACCATAGGTAGGGGTCAGCTTTTGAGGGCCGACCCCACGGGTTGAGATGATTTTACATTAAAATGTCATTATTGGGGCGGATATCAAAGCCCGGATAAGTCGTTTTTTATGAATCTCGAAATTGCCACAAAGTACTGTTCACGAGTAAAAATGCTCTGCGGAGCAAGTCTTCTTTCGCTTACTCCACGCATAATTCTGAAATCGTATACTACCCGCCATGCACCCGGGCGTGCGCCTATGCTTTCGTCCAAATCGTCAACATACTTATCCAAAAAATTAGCGGTTTGACTGAGTTTCCAGCCGGTTCTCCATCCCCCATACAGCCCTCCGAGGTAATCCGCCCCCTCGTCACGTGTCATGACCTTGTCGGGATTGAAATTTCCGTTCTCGTCAAGCGTCATCAATTCGTATTTCAGAGCGGTTCTCACGGCGTCCGTATACTCTGCGTTTTTTATTTCTGCGATATCTTTCGGCTCTTCAAAGTCGGTTGCCGGGAAATGCGGGTCTCCTTTGTTAAACAGTCTCACCATTACTACGGCGAACTCTTCACGTGTTATTCCCTTGCGGTAATCGCAAAGAAGCTCATCGGGAATGAGTCCGAAGTCTTTCGCTTTCTCGACTTCTTCCTTTGCCCAATCGGAAATCTCGTTGTCGTCAAGAGCAAAAGACACGGGTGCCGCCGACGTGAGCATAAGAAGCGACAGTAAAAGTGCGGTAATAATTTTAAATGCTTTTGTCATGGTATCAGACCTTTCTTGTCATTAGTGTTTTCAGTCGAATCCGATGAAGCTCGTCAACATCAATCGATCCTATACACCTTTGCATTTTCCAAATCAATTTTATAGTTTCGCCTTGTCTCTTTGCCGTTTGTCCTGTCAATCCACGTGCAGTACAGCGATTTCCCGTCATTGCTGAATTCGTAAAGCTTCTCGTCGAATAGCCGCAAGGACATTTTTCCGAATTGTCCCGCCACATTTTTTCTTCCGCCGTTTTTGTAGATGATCCAAAAAAAGGGATTGTCGTTATGAATTGCCGGAGTATTACCTACCTCTACCGCACAGAACTCGTTTTCTCCGCTGTAGTAATCATAGTAGTTTCTATATTCATAGCTTGTGGCTTCTTCTCGCAAATCCTCAAAAGAAGCAAAGCAGGCGTTGTCATTGTGATATCGGCTTATCAGGTTTTCGTTTTTGCAAAGCCGCATAAACGTTGCGTAGCATTGCTCACGGGTGTAAAGCCCTTTGGGAGAAAAAGAGCCGTCGGGCATTCCCTGCATTACGTCCAACGAATAAATCCTCTTCACGGACTCCTTTGCCCACTCCGAAACCTCGTCAAAGTCCTTGATATCTCCTGTGTCCTTTTCGGGGATATTGTTGTTTTCCTCCCACAAACCACAAACTCTGTCGAGCATAACGGCGGCTTCCTCGCGTGTAATCGGAGAGTCCGGATCGAAGACTTTGGGGCTTCTTCCCTTTACAATTCCGAAGCACTCGGCATAATAAATGAGATCTTCATTTCTGAATAGGAATAACGGATTGGCAACCGTGCCGTATTCGCCTTTTACATCGATGAAACGCCTTCCGTTTTCCGTTTCATCCAATCTTATTCTTTCCTTGTTCTTCTCTATTCTTTCTTTCAGCGAGCTGGGAACCCTGTAGCTGCTATCAACATATAGTTTGCACATATCGTCCATGTCCATATTGTTCTGATACGCAACATACATAAGCGAAGTTATGGCAAACTCTTCTCTTGTGATATTGTTTCCGTAGTCGCTTCTGTACTTTTCGGGAACGATTCCGAGATCTATCGCTTCTTCGACTTCTTCCTTTGCCCAGCCTGACACACCGTCGGCGGCATATGCGGTAAAAGACGAAATTGCGAAAACGCCGGTTAACAGCGCAGATGTGATGCGCAAAAATATTCTTTTCATGTCATGATATCCCTCCAAAATAAACCATAGGCAGGGGTCAGCTTTTGAGGGCCGACCCCACGGGTTGAGATGATTAGGTTATAATCAGCTTATCGTTGTTGTCTCTGCCTTTGTAGCTGATATTGACCTTTTCGGTGCTCGGCGTAACGTCTATAAACTCATCGTTAAATGCAACCGCATACTGATTTATGGCAGAATTATACGGCCATGTGCCGGAAGAAGTCCCTCGTTTGATTGAACAGTCTTTAAAAGCCACGCCTTTGAAGTATTCTCCGCTGTTCAAATCTGTTGCGACGACACCGGGATCCGACGAATTGCGAGGGCAAAGCGAAACAGACCTATATACCTCATGAGCCTTGCCGTCGCCGTAATAACCGTTGGCGGAAACACTTGCTGTATAACCCGAGTCGGTTATGTTTGTAAAAATTCCGTCTTTCGTCCAAAGTTTGCCGTCATAGATAACTTTGAAAAGCAAATTATTGCCGAACAGATTCATCTCAAGCGTTACATCTTTTCCGGTATTTATCGAGTCTGTAATAGGGTTGCCAATGGTTGAAAGCTCATATCCGGTTCCGGGATCGATGTTTGTTACCACATACCACTTATATCCCGAACCGACCTTTCGCAGCTGCAACCCTATCTCGCAGCCGCATGCTACCGCACGGATACCCAAAAAGAAATATGCGTTGTTTAAATACGTCAGATTTGTTCCTATTCCCGACAGCGTAACGGTTACTTTTGCTGAGGTTGTCGATTTGCCGTCATAAGCCGACGACAGAGAACGCACAGCGTAGTAGCCGCCTGAAATTTTCTCCTGACGAGTATATACATCTTTCAGGCTGACGGCATTGTGTTTGTAAAGCACGGTTGATCTGCTGTTTGACATTGCGCCCGTTCCGTCAATCGCCTTGCTGTATCTGTAGTTGTTCAGCCACGTCAGCATTTTTGATTCATTGTCAAGTGTCGAGCATCCGGAGATTAAGTCACTGTGGCTGTATGACAAATTCGACGCTTTTGTTATGTAATCGTTGAATTGGTACAGATAAAAATCATTTGCATTGTCGTCTTTGCGGAAAACGACTCTGTTGTTGCCGTCTTTTATTTCTGTGCCGGTGGCCATGCCTTTGAGAGCGATCAGGGCTTTGTAAAATGTCGGATAAGTAGTGTTGTTTATTTTGTAAGTCGTGTCGGGTCTGAAAGCCATAATTATCTCCTTTCGCTTAAATCGTCCTTGTCTCTAACGTCAAATTCATATCTGCAATTAAATCAAACCATTGTCATCACCCCGCAACACTTCCGTCTGTTTAGACTTGCTTAATCACAAAATGTTCCGCAACAGTCAAAAAAATTCTGCGTTTTACGAAACAAATCGGATTTTGAGGAAAAATCCGTCCTCACTCTATATAACCGTTTTCGGAGCGATTTTGTCAGCGGTTTTTTGAAAAAAGTTTAATTTCTCCCTTTTACACAAAAACAAAGCCTCGCTTTTGGGCAAAATGATAAGGCACCCCCATTTTCGGAGAGTGCCTTTTCAAATTATGCGCTTTATTATTCAGCCATGCCGAGCTTTATGGTTTTTCCCTTGATTTCGGTCTTGCCGCCGTCGGTCGCGACGGAGTCCGCAGTCAAGCCCACACGGTAGTTTGTACCGTCGAAGGTGAAGTCCGCACCGTCGGCGTTTACTGTTGCGCCGTCAAAGCTTCCGAAGCTCCACGCAAGTCTCGTTTCGCCGCCCGTTACCGTGATGCACTTTTCGTCAAGACGGATTGCGGTCTCGTCCGCACTGCCCTCAGCCTTTGCGTATACGACAAGTGCGCCGCCGTCACGCTCTGTACGAAGGTATTCGTACTTTCCCTCAAATTCAAGGTCGGCGTCGTCGTTCTCGGTACACCAGATGCGCTCGTTTACGACGGGCAGTGCGTAGTACTCCGCTTTCCAGTCGAGGCACGGTGCGTCAAGGTAAGGCTCACGGAGCTTTTCGTCGTACTTCTGTATGTCACGGAAGTAGAGCCTGTCTCTGTCGAACATCACGTTCGCACGGTAGTACTTTCCCGTGTACCAGAACGAACGGTATCTCTTGCCGTTTATCGGAGCGTCCTCTTCGGCAACAAGAGCCGCCGGTGGGGTCATTTCGTAGGTTTCGGCGAACCTCTCTCCGGCGTCGCACATCTTCATGACCTCGACCTTGCCTGCGTCGGCATACTCCCTGAGAAGCTCATACTGCATCGCAAGTCCGTCCTTCATCGCTTTCCAGCCGAAGCTGTTCTCCTGACCTATCTGCGTGTAGGCGATGCCGAGATTTTCTTTGTCAAAGTAGCACTCGAAGAACCATCTCATGTAGTCCTTATCCTGTCCGTACTTCCATACCGGCTCCATCGTCGCACAGCCGCCGCACTTCGGGTCGTTGGCGTAGCGTGTCTCCCAGTAGCCTCTTATTGGCTCTATTCCGAGAAGACGGAACACCGGTGCGTGAAGCTCGTTCTCCTTGGTTGAGGCAGGGCAGAGTATATTGTTTTTCGACGGGAAATAGGGCTGATTGTAGGGACCGCCCCAGAGGGTGTAGGCGTCAACTCCGAGCTGTTCACGGCATATGCCGAACGCCTTTACGCCGTACTTTTCGCTCATGTAGCGGACGGAGTCGATATCGAGAAGCCACGAGCCTGCGCTCTTCGGATATTCGCCGAAAACCTCTCGGAACTTTTCCATAAGCTCGTCGATGAGCAACGTCTTCTGCTCATATGTGTACGACGGAAGAAAGCCGGGGTCAACGTGCCAGTCCCAGTCGTAGCCGGGTCTTCCTCTCCACGCTATTCCCACCTTTTCGACAAGCGGACGTACTATCTCTATCCACACGCCGAGCTCTGTCTTTTCGTCACGCTCCGCAAGGAAAACGTCCGAGAACTTCTTGTCGATTATCGCATCGTACTGAAGAAGAAACGTGTTCTCGAAGCCGAACCTTTTGTTGAGCGCAATCTGACCGAGTACCGGCGCAAGAAGGTCGAGAGAGGGGTTTCTCGGCTCAACGCCTCTGACAAAATTCATTATGTTCACTATATTCATAGCGTGAATTCCTTTCGCTTTAAATATTTACCCCTTGCTTTTCGGGCTTGTTTTCGGCGCAGATTCCGATTTCCGAATCCGACTTGCCGATATTTGACGAGGGCTTCTCTGCGGCTTTATCCGCAGTCTTCTCCGCAGACTCTTTCTTTGCGTTTGCAAGCATAAGCTTGAGTCTGTTCTCCTGATTTACACGGCTTGCGCCGGCGTCGTAGTCTATCGCAACGATGTTGACTCCGGGGAGCATTTCCTTTATCGGCTTCATCATGCCCTTGCCGCAGATGTGGTTCGGCAGACAGCCGAAAGGCTGCGTGCATACGACGTTCGGGCAGCCGGACTCGGCAAGCTCTATCATCTCCGCCGTAAGAAGCCAACCCTCGCCCATCTTGACCGCCGTGTTTATCACGCTCTTCGCTATCTTCACGACGTCCTCAAAGTCGGTCCACGGTCTGAAAGAACCCTCTTCCTTTATGATATTGTTTATGTCTCGCTTGAAATCGCAGAGCTTTTTGTAGGCGATCTTGAACACCGGGTGCGACAGCACCTTCATTCTGTAAAGACCGAACTCCGCAACCTCGTTGTAGATGAAGAAAAGGCAGAAGTCGAGAAGTCCCGGCACGACGGGTTCCGCACCCTCGGAAATAAGGAAGTCCTCGAGTCCGTTGTTTGCAAGAGGGGAGTATTTTACGAATATCTCGCCGACAATGCCCACTCTCACAGCCTCTCTCTTTTCGAGAGGTATCTTTGCGAAGTCGTCAACCATTTTGCGGCAGTTTTCGAGAACGTCTCTGTAATTCGACCTTTTGCCGCTGCCAAGCTCACGTCCGAGCTTTTCCGTGTACTCTGCGCAGAGTCTGTCGGTGTCGCCCTTTGTCACTTCATAAGGCTTTGTCTGATTTGCAAGGCTCATCATGAGGTCGCCGTAAGCCGCCGCATAGAACATACTCTTGAGCATCTTTATGCTGAGCTTGAAGCCGGGGTGATTTTCGAGTCCCAAAAGGCTGAACGATATTACGGGAATGTAACCGTACCCCGCCTTTGCGAGAGCCTTTCTGATGAGCGATATGTAATTCGACGCACGGCAGCCGCCGCCTGTCTGGAACATTATGAGCGCCGTCTTTTGCGGATCATACTTTCCCGACTGAAGAGCGTCGATGAACTGACCGATAACGAGTATCGCCGGGTAGCAGGTGTCGTTGTGGGTGTACTTGAGTCCCGTCTCGGCAATCTCTTTTCCCGTTGTTTCGAGAAGCTCCATGTTGAAGCCGTAGGTACGCATTACGCTGATTATCAGCTTAAAGTGTACCGGCAGCATATTCGGGACAAGTATCTTGTAGTCCCGTTTCATTTCCTTTGTAAAGGGTATGTACTTTCTGTCTTGCATAAAACCACCAAACCAAATAAATAATTGAGAATTGAAAATTGAGAATGGAGAATTGAATCAGAGTGGAGAGTACGAAAGCAAAGCTTTCGTCAGAGTGAAGAGTGGAGAGTGGAGAGTGGAGTTAAGGTAGAAAAGCTTTGCTTTTCAAATTGGAAATCTCTCTTCCGTTGTCGTACACGCTTTAAATTCGCACCAAATAATTATTGAAGAAAAACGACGGCAGGAGTTTTTCAACACTAACGTGCCGCAGACACATTTCACATCGAGCGAAGCGAGATATTTCACGCATTCCGCAAGGAATGCATTTCACGTGTTCCGCAAGGAACACATTTCACTTGGAAAAGCCCTGCTTTTCCTCTATCGCTCCCATAAGGCTTCTCAGGCGAATCTTCACCGCACCGAGGTTTGTTATCTCGTCTATTTTTATCTGGGTGTAGTACTTGCCGTGACTTTCGAGAATTGTGCGCACCTCGTCGGTCGTTATCGCATCGACGCCGCAGCCGAAGGACACAAGCTGAACAAGCTCGACGTCGCCGTGAGCCGCCGCATATCCTGCCGCACGGTAGAGTCTCGAATGGAAAGTCCACTGGTCAAGCACCGCCACCTTCTGCACAGGCGCAAGATGACATATGCTGTCCTCGCTCACAACGGCAAAGCCGAGAGAATTTGCAAGCTTGTCTATGCCGTGACCTATCTCCGGGTCGATGTGATAGGGACGTCCGGCAAGAACCATTATGCGGTTTCCGTTCGCCCTCGCTTCGGCAAGCGCCCTCTCGCCCTCGGCACGCAGAGCCACCGTGTACTTTTTGTACGCCGCAAAGCCCCTCTTCACCGCCGCCTTTACCTCACGCTTCGTTATCGTCCCGTCGTGCGCCGAAAGTGCCGGGTAAAGCGTGCGCACAAGAGCATTCTCACTCGCAACGCTGAGGTACGGGTGCAGAAAATCGACGTTCTTCAGACACTCCATGTTTGCGTGGAGAAGCTCGGCGTAGTAAGCGACTATCGGGCAGTTGTAGTGGTTGTCGCCGGCGTGTTCGTCGATGTTGTAGGTAAGACCGGGATAGAATATAGTCGTGATGCCGCTCTCGACAAGCTCCGCCATGTGACCGTGCATTATCTTCGCCGGGTAGCACGCCGTGTCGGAGGGAATGGTGAACTGTCCCTTTTCGTAGGTCGCACGGTTTGAAAGCGGCGTGAATACCACCTCGTAGCCGAGTGCGGTGAACAGCTCATGCCAGAGCGGCGCAAACTCATAGATTGAAAGTGCCGTGGGTATGCCGAGTTTTCCCCTCGCCGGAGCTTTTTCGTCCTTTTTCGGTACGAGCGACGTTATGTACTGTCTTTTCCACTCGTGCAGGTTCGGAAGCGGCTTTACGTCGGTAATACCGAGTCCCCTCTCGCACTGATTGCCCGAGATGAAGCGTTTGCCGTCCGAGAATTTGTTTATTGTGAGGTGACAGCCGTTCGCACAGCCGTGACATACCGCCGAGGTCGAGGTGTGGGTAAACTTCTCAAGCTCTTCGAGGGAAAGAAGCGTGCTTTCCTTGTTCTTCATGACGTGAAGCGCCGCACCGTATGCGCCCATGAGTCCTGCGACCGACGGACGTATGACGTTTCTGCCAAGCTCCTTTTCAAAGGCACGGAGTACGGCGTCGTTGTAAAATGTGCCGCCCTGAACGACAATCGACTTTCCCAGCTCGTCCGGGTTTGCCGCACGGATAACCTTGTATATCGCATTCTTGACGACGCTCACCGAAAGACCTGCCGAGATGTCCTCGACCGATGCGCCGTCCTTCTGCGACTGCTTGACCGATGAATTCATGAACACCGTACAGCGTGAGCCGAGGTTGACGGGAGCCTTTGCGTGAAGTCCCTTTTCGGCAAACTCCGCAACATCGTAGCCCATCGACTTCGCAAAGGTCTCGATGAAAGAGCCGCAGCCGGAGGAACACGCTTCGTTGAGCATTATGCTGTCGATTGCGCCGTTGCGGATCTTGAAGCACTTGATGTCCTGACCTCCTATGTCGAGAATGAAATCGACGCCGGGCATGAAGTATTTCGCCGCCGTGTAGTGAGCTATTGTCTCAACGACGCCTTCGTCGGCGTGAAAGGCGTGCTTTATAAGATCCTCGCCGTAGCCCGTCACCGACGCACCGCAGATTTTTACTCTGCCGCCGCACTTTTTGCGGATGTCGATGAGAACCTCACGCACAAGCGTCACGGGGTTTCCCTTGTTGGAGCTGTAGTAAGAGTATATGATAGACTTGTCCTCTCCTATGAGAACGAGCTTTGTCGTTGTGCTTCCGCAGTCGATTCCGAGCCATGCGTTTCCGGAGTAATCCTCGATTTTTCCGACTTTTACCGACGCCTTTGCGTGGCGTTCGCAGAACTCTTTGTATTCGTTATCGTTCGCAAAGAGCGGAGGAAGCCTGTCCGCACCGACCTTTTCGGCTTTCGCACTGTCCTCTATCTTTTTTATTATGTCGCCGAACGCTATAGGCTCTCCGACGGCTCTGCCGGCATACATCGCCGCACCGTAAGCCACGGCGTAAAGAGCATATTCCGGGAACACAGCCGTCTCGCCGTCAAGTCCGAGAGTTTCGCAGAAAGCCTTTTTGAGTCCGTTGCAGTAGTAGAGCGGACCGCCCAAGAACATGACCTTGCCCTCGATTTTCCGACCCTGTATAAGTCCCGTGACCGTCTGGTTGACGACCGCCTGATATATGCTTGCGGCAATGTCGCTTTTGTTTGCGCCCTGATT
Source organism: uncultured Eubacteriales bacterium (assembly GCA_934444485.1). Taxonomy (GTDB): domain Bacteria; phylum Bacillota; class Clostridia; order Oscillospirales; family CAG-382; genus CAKSUT01. The sequence continues at coordinate 10,790 of CAKSCN010000002.1, forward strand.
GAGAAGCGGCTGTATGTCGGTTTTTGCGAACACTCCGCATCTTGACGCTATGGGGTACTTCCTCGTTGCCTTAAGGCTTGCGGCGTCCATTTCGTCGGCGGTCATGTCGAGAAGCACCGCCATCTGGTCGATAAAAGCTCCCGTGCCGCCGGCGCAGGTACCGTTCATTCTTTCGTCGAAGCCGCCCTTGTAGAAGATAACCTTTGCGTCCTCGCCGCCAAGCTCGATAACGACTCCCGTGTCGGGTGCAAGAGCCGACACAACCTCGCCGGTCGAGTAAACCTCCTGCACGAAGGGAAGCCCGGCAGCCTCCGCAATACCGAGTCCGGCAGAACCCGAGACCGCAACACGGAGCTTTGATATGTCGTATTTCGGCGCAAGCTCGCTCTCCATGTCACGGAGCATTTCGAGTGTCGTGCTGCGTGCCTTTGAGAGGTGACGCTTATATTTTTCGTATATTACCTCGCCGCCGTCGAGTAAGACGAGTTTTGCCGTCGTCGAACCGATGTCGATGCCGAGACACATTTTTTTGCTTTCGTTGGGCATTTGCACCATGTCTCCTTGCCGTATAATTAACAAAGTTACACTTACGTATACTAACAGCATACCACACAAACCTAAAAATAGTCTTAAGTAAATGAAAATTTTTGTCGAATGACGCTAAGATTCCGCTAAGAAACGGTGGGAGTAATGTAATTTGTCGCTGCGAATGGAATATGATGCCAAACACAAACCGAAGGCAATTGCGGCTTTTGTGTTAACGAAAAGTAAAAAACGGCTTTGCATTGACTTTATGCCGCACAAAACACTCTTATAATGCAAATTCGGTATTGATTTTGTTCTCGATTTGGAATATAATAATACCGTCAATTACTTGACCGTAAATTTTTAATTATATATGTTGCGAGGAGATATGTGTAATGGAAATAATGACTGCAAAAGAAGCGGCGGAAAAATGGGGGATTTCTCAGAGAAGAGTTGCCGTTTTTTGCTCCGAGAACAGAATACCGGGTGCTCAAATGGTCGGGAATATGTGGCTTATTCCGAAAGGAACCGAAAAACCGGTTGATGCAAGATGCTCCGGCGTTGATAAAGACAGCACAAAGAGTGTAAAACCTTTTTTGAAATGGGCAGGCGGAAAAGGACAGCTGTTGAAGGAAATTGAGAAATACTATCCGTTCGGCGACGGCAAGATTACAAGGTATGCCGAACCGTTTGTCGGCGGAGGTGCGGTGCTTTTCGACATTCTCGGCAAATACGAGCTTGAAGCGGTATATATAAGCGATATAAATGCGGAGCTTATAAACGCCTACACAACAGTTCGTGATCACGTTGACGAGCTGACGGAAATGTTGTCTAAATATCAGAGCGAATATGTGCCTTTGGAAACTGAAATGCGGAAAAAGTACTATGCTCAAAAAAGGGAAGTTTTCAATTCTTTGAAGACTGCCGGAAACGACAAGGACGGTATCGAAAAAGCGGCGCTTATGATTTTTTTGAACAAGACTTGTTTCAACGGCTTATACAGAGTCAACAGAAAGGGTTTGTTCAACGTACCCATGGGAGCGTATAAAAATCCTCTTATTTGTGACGAAAAGAATCTCTACGGCGTTTCCGAAAAGCTCCGTAACGTGAAAATAGTATGCGGCGATTATAAATTATCCGCCGATTTTATCGATGAACACACCTTTGCGTATTTCGACCCTCCGTACAGACCGCTTACCGATACGGCAAGTTTTACGGCATATACGGAAAATTCATTCGACGATGATAAACAAATCGAACTCGCAAGGTTTGTTGACAAGATGAGCGAAAAAACGGCGAAGGTGACGGTGAGCAATTCAGAGCCGAAAAATATTGACGGAAATGACAGTTTCTTTGATGATATTTACGCTAATCACAGGATAAAGCAGGTAGAAGCAACAAGAATGATTAACTGTAACAGCGAGGCAAGAGGAAGAATTAAGGAGCTGCTTATCAGCAATTATTGAGGAGGTTTAAAAATGGACATAAGAGAAGGCACTCAACTTATAGATAAAGGCTCGAGAAAAGCAATCATAGAATTTGTTTTCACCGATTATATTATTTTTGTTTTTCAGGGGAGTTTGTCACAGTTTGATATTGTTATTAAATACAGAAAAGACGGCAAGCGTATGAGGACTCCCAAACATATCCATTGGGTAGTAGATATTTTGATGAAAATGCAAGGCAACGGAGAATTGACAAAGAAGTATTTGTTGTCTGTGCAAAACTGTTGGAATGCTTGTGTTCCGCTTTCAAACAATGATTTTGAAACACTGAAGAATTTAATTGAAAACGGAGAAAAGAGAATTGAAATTGAACAGTATTTTGACTTAAATGATTTTGGCGAATATGATGTTGAATTTCTGTATGTTTTGATGGAGTTATTGGCAGTGCAAGAAAAGACAAACAGGGCAGATGCCTATATGTTTGGCAGTATTATTGAAGAATTGCTTGAAGCTGACAGAGATATTTTCAAAATTATTTCCACGGCAGGCTTCGGCGGAAGAAGAGGTTGATATGACAAACAGAAATTTTAACACATGGCTTTCCGGTTTTCGCGAGAGCATTGCCGATTATTCCTATTACGTGAATTTTGAGAAAGTCTACAGGAATGTTGATAAGGTTAAGGTTGAACTCAACATATTGAATTCGCTTATCGGTTCAAGAGACATCGAAAGAGCTTTTGACACTTTAATCGAAAGATATCCGGAAGTTTTAAGGTGCATTCCGTTACTGTTAGCAGTGAGGGCAAATGAGATTTATGCTATTGACGGAGACGGAGAATTTATATACAACTTCAAAACTACAAACCAACCAATGGAACAGTACAAAGTATTTATGCAAAAAAACGGTTTGTTCGATTTGATATCTAATCACATTATCAATAATTTGGTGGATTATGTAACCGGTGTTGAAACAGGACTTGATTCCAACGGCAGAAAGAACCGCACCGGTCACACCATGGAGAATTTGGTAGAAAGTTATATTAAAAAAGCCGGATTTGTTAAAGATGAAAATTATTTCAAGGAAATGTATATTCATCAAATTACCGAAAAATGGGGCATGGATTTATCGGCGATTTCCAATCAAGGTAAAATGGAAAAGCGTTTCGATTATGTAATTAAAACGCCTAATATGATTTATGGCATTGAAACTAACTTTTATGGCAGTGGCGGCAGTAAGCTAAATGAAACAGCCCGTAGTTATAAAACACTGGCATTAGAAACCGATACCATAGACGGTTTTACATTTGTATGGTTTACAGACGGAAAAGGCTGGACAAGTGCAAGACATAATCTTGAAGAAACATTTGATGTTATGGAACACATTTATAATATTGATGATATGGAAAACGGGATAATTCAAGAGGTTTTTAAATAATGGCAGAAAAGAAAATTAAAAAGTGGGAGCCTGATGATTTTGAACTTGAAATGACTACGCACTGGTCATTCCCAAAGCGTGGCGATTGGGCAACTCATGATGCAAAATGGCGTGGAAATTGGTCACCTTATATACCCAGAAATATTATATTAAGATATTCCGATGAGGGAGATTTAGTTCTTGATCAGTTTGCCGGAGGAGGTACTACTCTTGTAGAAGCGAAGCTTTTGAATCGTAATATAATCGGCGTGGATATAAATGATATTGCCCTTGAGCGGTGCAGAGAAAAGACAAGCTTTGAATACGAACCGGCAAAAGGAAAAGTGTATATCAAGAAGGGCGATGCAAGGAAACTCGATTTTGTACCGGATGAAAGCATAGACCTTATATGCACGCACCCTCCGTATGCCGATATTATCAAATACAGCGACGGTATTGACGGAGATTTGTCACAACTGAAAGTGAAGGATTTTCTCGAAGAAATGAAAAAGGTTGCGGCAGAGAGTTACCGTGTGCTAAAGAAAGATAAATTCTGCGCCGTTCTTGTGGGCGACACAAGACAAAAGGGCTGTATGATACCTATGTCTTTTGATGTAATGCGTATTTTTGAAGATGCAGGGTTCAAACTAAAGGAGCTTATTATAAAAGAACAACATAATTGTAAAGCAACGGGATATTGGAAAACCAACAGTGTAAAGTATAATTTTTTACTTATCGCCCACGAATATTTGTTTATCTTCAGAAAATGAGCTTTCCGAAAATTTTTCGTTCGGAATCCCGTTGACAATCGCCGCACGGTACTGTATAATGTCGTAGGAACACTGAAATAAGCGTGCGAAAGGAACGATAGCATGAACGTAAGCATACTCGATTTCGGCGCTGTCGGAGACGGAAAAACGCTCTGCACCGAGAGCATAAACAAGGCGATAGAACATTGCTCAAAGACCGGCGGCAGAGTCACCGTACCGGCAGGGACATACCTCACCGGCACAGTTTGGCTTGGGAGCGGCGTTGAGCTTCATCTCGAGCAGGGGGCTGTAATTCTCGGAAGTCCCGACTTCGCAGACTACTGTGCGGACGACGCTTATCCGCAGAATTTCGGCGTTGCCGACGAAGAATGGACAGGCGGTCATCTTCTTGTTGCCGTCGGCTGTCACGATGTTGCGATAACCGGGCTCGGCACGATAGACGGAAACTCCGAAAGCTTTTTCGGCAAGGCGTCGGTGAAGCATGAGCCGTGGACGGCATACGGCTGGAGAGAGGGCTTCAGACGCACGAAAAGACCCGGTCAGATGATAAACTTCGTCGAGTGCGAGAGGGTTCGTGTCGAGAACGTAACTCTGCAAAATTCGCCGTCGTGGTGCCTTTTCCTCTACGGAAGCGAGACGGTCAACATTCACGGCGTACGCATTTTCAACCCGCCTTACAACGCCAACACCGACGGTATCGACATCGACTCCTGCCGTTACGTGACGGTGTCCGACTGCATAATCGATACCGGCGACGACGCAATTGCCGTGCGCAACGGCGCAAAGAGACTCACCGACAAGGAGCGTGTGTGCGAGTACATAAACGTTTCAAACTGCGTGCTGTCGGCGTGCGCCTGCATGGTGAGAGTGGGAGTCGGAAGCGGACTTATACGCTGCGTGCGTTTTTCAAACATAACCTCGAAAAGATCGGGCGTGCTGATAAGCTTCTGCACGGAATACGGCGGAAAGCCGCTCACGCCTCTCGACGACATAAACTTCGACGGAATCTCGGCTGACGACGCCGGCGCTGTCGTTAGAATGAACGGTGACTACGGCGTTTCGTCAAAGCATCTCACGGTGCAGAACGTCAGAGCGCACTCACGCAGAGGAATAAGCATTACAAACGCCGTTCCCGGGGCATTTGCCGACGTGACCCTCAGAAACATCGACATTTTCCTCATTGACAAGCCCTCTGAGATTACCGACGAGATACGCAAAATGCGGGGCGACACGATAATTGAGGCGTGGAACGTGTCGGATCTCACTCTTGACGGTGTGCGCCTTTTTGCGGATGATGAGCTTCGTGCGAAGTGGAAGAACGTCACATCTTTCTCGACCTGCCCGAACCTCGAGGTCAAAAATTGCAGATTTGAGTAAATAAGCGGTAATATAAATAAGGCACTCTCCGAAAATGGGGGTGCCTTCTTCGTATCATTCCCGGATGTTCTTCAGCTCTTCAATCAATACCGGAATGTCATTTTTCAGTGTGTTGTATATCACGCTCATGTCAACGTTGCCGTACTCGTGGACTATGCGGTTTCGGAGTCCCTTGACTGCTCTCCACGGAATGGACGAATGTGAGGCTTTGAACGCATCGCTGAGCTTTCCCGAGTTTTCCGATACCTGTATAAGTCGGAACATCACGGAATCGACAAGAACCTCGTTGCTTTCAAGCTCATCCTGCGTCAGACCGTCAGTGTGAGCGAGGACGAAAGACAGGTCGGAGATGATTTTGTCGGTGTAATACCGGCCTGTTTTTACATTATCCATAGATTTTCACACCGTCCTTGAGGATTTCGTTTACGAGAAGGGGATTATCTTTCAGCTGATCCGTGTTCAGAACATCCGCATTTTTTCGCAGTTTTTCGTGCAAAAGCTCAACGAGGTCGTAAAACTTTATTCCCGTGACCGGTGTGGATACAAGAAGGTCAACGTCGCTTTGTTCCGTTGCCTTGTTTTTTGCATACGAGCCGAAGAGATAGCAGTATTCCACCTCGAAAGCCGGAAAAATCTCTTCGCAAATCTCTTTTATACGCTCTGCGGTGAGAATGCCGTGACTCTCGTCAACAAACCCGTATTCGGAAAGCTTCCGCATAATATACGCATACTTTAACGATGTGCTTTTTGAACCGTCGTTTTCGTAATTGATGTATGTGCGAAGAGGCATCCCGAGATATGCGGCGCATTCTTTTTGCGTCAGCTTTTTGCTCTTTCGCAGTTCTTTAAGCGTCAAACTTATCACCTCGGTACTATTTTACCCCGAAAATGTGAATTATGCAACAACAAAGTGCAAAACTTGCATACTTTGCGCCAAACAAATACGCCAAAATTGCACATATTCCGCAAGCACAATATGCAAAAGCTGCACACTATTCTCTTCCAAAATATGCAACGATGGTGATTTAACCTCTGCGCACGGCGCACACCGCTTTTGCCGACACCGCTCCGACCGTCACGGCGGCGTTCTCCGAGAGGTCGAGGGCTTCCTCCGTGAGAGCGTCCGTGAAGGTGTACTTTGCGATGTTGCCGCCGAAGACTCCGCCGAAATCAAAGACGAAATCGTTCTCCGATGCGTTTGCGGCGACATACAATTCCTCGCCGCTTTTTTTGTCTGTCCGCTTGAAAACATACGTGCCGTGACCGTGGTACACCGTCTCAAAGTCTCCGCCTTGCAGGCAGACGCACTCTTTTCTCATCTTTCCGAGAGCCTTGTAGTGTTCGAGAAGCTCGCTGTCCTCAAGTCCCCACGGGTACGGCGTGCGGCAGAACGGGTCGTGACCTCCCTCAACTCCTGCCTCATCGCCGTAGTAGACCGACGGGAAGCCGTAGACCGTGTATTGAAGAGTCGAGGCGAGCTTGAGCCGCTTTACGGCAAGTCGGCGTGAGTCGTCCGACATTTTGTGATGCGAAAGCTCTGCGTTTGAAAGTCCCGACAGGTCCTCGTCGGAAAGCTCCGTTAATATTCTCGACGTGTCGTGAGTGCCGAGAAGGTTCATAAGCACGCCGCAGACCGCCGTCGGATAGCTTGCGTATATCTCCGTGAGAGTGTTGTAAAGAGTCTCGTCGTCGCCGTGAAGCACGAACGCAAGCACCGCATTCTTAAAGGGATAGTTCATCACGCTGTCAAGCTGACCGCCGCCGAGATAATTTCTGAGTTTGCCGTAGGCGACCTTGTCCGCAGCGTTTTCCCACACCTCGCCGATTATGAGAGCGTCCTTGTTTGCCGCTTTGACACGTCGGCGAAGCTCATCGAGAAACACCTCCGGAAGCTCGTCCGCAACGTCAAGCCGCCAGCCGTCGATACCCATGCGGATGTACTTTTCGCACACGCCGTCATTGCCGGTGAAGAACGCGCGGCAGTTTTCGTTCGTCTGATTGAGCTTCGGCAGAATGTCAATGCCCCACCACGACTCGTATTTGTCCGGGAACTCGCCGAAAATGTACCAGTCGTGATAGGGAGAATTTTCGCTTTGGTATGCGCCGACAGAGCCGTACTTCCCGTATCGGTTGAAGTAGACGCTGTTGTCGCCCGTGTGGTTGAATACGCCGTCGAGAATTATCTTTATGCCGGCGGAATGCGCCTTTTCGATAAGTTCCGCGAGAGCTTCGTCGCCGCCGAACATCGCATCGACCTTCATGTAGTCGCCGGTGTCGTACTTGTGGTTCGAGTACGCCTCGAATATCGGATTGAGGTAGAGCATCGTCACGCCGAGCGACGAGAGGTAGTCAAGCTTTTCGGCAATTCCGACGAGGTTTCCGCCGAAGAAAACGTTGTTCTTTACGAACGCTCCCGGATATTCGGCGTATTCGGTGATACCGCCGTACCAGTCCTCATTGAGAACGGCGTCGTCACGCACGGGAAACTTTCTGCCGCCGTCGGAAAAGCGGTCGGGGAATATCTGATACATCACTCCGCCGAAGCCCACCGGCACGGTGAAGCCGTCCTCATAGCAGAGAATGCGAAAGGGCGTGACATCGGCGCTGTCGGACAGAGTGAAATCGACGTTGTTTATGCTGTCGGTGAAGTATTCCGTGCCGTCGGTCAAGGTCAGCACGAAGCGGCAGCGAAGCAGGTATGACGTACATTCCGGCGCAAGCTCCGACGCAAGCATACCGAGAGCGAGAGGCTGAGAGAATCTGATACTGCCGCCGTCGTCGTCAAGGCTCATCATCGGGAACGTCACGGTCGGCTCAAAGGTCTTCTCGCTTCCTCTTGCAAGCTCAATCCGAGCCGATGAAACGCCGCTTTCGGCGGTAATCTCGAATACGACGGTCGAGGAAATCGGAAACGCTCCGAGGCGGGAAACGTCCTCTCCGAGTATGTATTTTTTGACCGAAACCTCCGGTGGCTTGCGTGTGCTTGCAGTATCTGTCATTGCCTTGTGTCCTTTCGCTGACGTCGTTTTTCGATAACACAGTATACCATTTTCGGGACGGTTTGTCAAGGGCGGGGAAATGTGAATAAATGTAAATATGAAATTTTTTTCTCAAAAACTATTGACAAACGCTTTCGGCTGTGATATAATACCAAGGTACTCGGGGGAAACCGTGAGTGCCGAATATGTTTGCGTCGTTAGCTCAGCTGGATAGAGTGACTGGCTACGAACCAGTAGGTCAGGGGTTCGAGTCCCTTACGACGCGCCAACAAAGGTTGCACACCGAATGGTGTGTGACCTTTGTTTTTTGTCAGGGACTCGAACGGTTCGTGTCAAAAAAATAGTCCGGGGAATGTTTTTCCGCACCGGTGCCGTCCGCAGACGGGTGAGTCCCTTACGACGCGCCAATAAAAGCTATGCATTGTATGATGTGTGGCTTTTTTTGTTATTGACTCGAACGGTGCGTGTCAAAAAATAGTCCGGGGAATGTTTTTCCGCACCGGTGCCGTCCGCAGACGGGCGAGTCCCTTACGACGCGCCAATAAAAGCTATGCATTGTATGATGTGTGGCTTTTTTGTTATTGACTCGAACGGTTCGTGTCAAAAAAATAGTCCGGGGAATGTTTTTCCGCACCGGTGCCGCCCGCAGACTGCGACTCGCCAATAATGGGGTTATGCATTGTGTGTGCGCAGCCCTTGTTTTGTTTAATGCCCAAACGCTGCGTGCTTTCCCGTGCATCAGCCGAGAGTATACGCCCTTTCTCGGAAGCCTTATACCTCGCATTTACAAAACGGTCGTGATATATTTACAAAATTACGATTTATCCGAAACCCCATAAAGGTTACAATTATTACAGAAAACTTTCGGAGGTGAAGATATTGTACGCAATTGTCAAAAACGGTGACGGAACCTACTATACCTCGGCTGTGTTCGGCGAATTCTGCCGCATAACGGCGGAGGACGATAAGGGAAAGTATCATGAGCGTGTACACAATTGGTTTTATGTCGTTCTCGACCGTGAGAAGAAAAAGCTCGTAAAGAAATACGTCTATCCTGCGGAAAACAAATATCTCGACCCACGTGTGCTTGTTACGGACTGCGACAAAAGCGGATGGGTTCTTGACGAAAAGGGTTACGGCTGTTCGGATTTTCTCGCCGGCACGGATTTTTATGCTGACGAGCCGAAGCTCACTCCCTTAATGCTCAAAAGGTGTATTGAAGAGGACGCCGCATATACGTACAAAGAGGTTGTCGATGTCGAGAGCGACACGGACCTCAAAAATCTGGACTGCGCCGCCGGGGGATTTCACGACGCTTACGTCGAAAAAGCCGAGAAAAACGGAGACTCGGTGTATGTGCTGTTCGGCGGCGTGTGGGGCTGTGAAGTGGAAATGTTCTTTGACGGTGATGCGGACTTTTGCATTGACGCAAGAAGCGGAGAGCACGACGATCCCTATTGGTTTGATTCGACGCTTTTCCGTGACGGAGAGTACATTTACCTTGCTGACGCAGAGAAACTGAAGCCGGGCGACATAACGAATAATTACTGCTGGTTCAGGGGCAAACACCTGAAATACCGGATTATCCCGGGCGAATAAATATTCACATATTCCGCAGAGGCACTCTTTTTCAAGTGTCTCTGTTCTTTTTACGTGAAAATGTTTCACAGCGGCTTTGAAAAGCACGTAAGAAAGTCTTTGTGGAAAAAGTACGTATTTGCGCTGTTTTTGACGTGGCAAACAGTGAAAAACACAGGGAAATATCTCCAAAAGTCGGAAGACAGTGTTTCACAAATGAGTCCTGACGGTTAATTAAACGTTAAAACATATATACAACCTTGACAATATGGAAGAAACATGGTATACTGTACATGGTTCGGGTGCCGAAGCGGCAAGGCGCACGGGCAAATTCAGACAACATTGTACAGGGGGTAACCATGAAAAGATTTACAGCGGTTTTGTTGACCATCGTAATGGCATTGAGCGCAATGTGCGTTCCTTTTTCGGCAAGTGCCGAGAGAGATGTTTCGGCCGAAGAAGCCTTGGCGACAGAACTCAAAAGCCTCGGACTTTTCAAGGGCGTTTCCGACACTGATTTCGCACTCGGAAGAGCGCCGTCGAGAGTCGAGGCTATAGTAATGCTTATCCGTGTTCTCGGCAAAGAGAGCGAAACAACCGCAAAATCATGGAATCACCCCTTTACCGACGTGCCGACGTGGGCTGACGGATATGTCGGATACGCATACGAAAGCGGCCTCACCAAGGGAAGCTCCGCCACGCAGTTCGGCACGGGCAGTGCGACCGGCGCCATGTATGTGACGTTCGTTCTCCGTGCACTCGGTTATTCCGACGCCGACGGCAAGGACTTCACCTGGAACGACCCCTTTACGCTTGCCGAGGAAATCGGCATATTGCCCGAGGGCGTTGACAGAGACGCCTTTCTCCGTGCCGACGTTGCGACGGTTTCCCATGCGGCGCTCTCCGCAAAGCTCAAGGACTCCGACAAGACTCTTGCCGAGAAGCTCATGGAAGCGGGCGTTTTCACGGAAGAGGACTACGGCAAGTACTGCACGCACAAGCCCGAGAAGCCTGCTGAAGAGCCTCTGAAGGAGATGAGTGCCGAGGAGATTTACGCAAACTGCGCACCGGCGGTTTTCTACATTGAAGTGTCCGACAAGGACGGCAACGTGACCTCCACCGGAAGCGGCTTCTTCATAGACGACAAGGGAACTGCGGTCACGAACTACCACGTAATAGACGACGCACACTCTGCGACCGCTCAGTTCTCCGACGGAGACAAGAAATACGATATTCTCGGCGTTTACGATTGCAGCAGTGACGAAGACTGGGCTGTTGTAAAGGTTGACTGCGAGGAAAATCCTTATCTCAAGGTCGGCGAAGAATCGACGGTTGTGGGTGCGTCCACGGTGTACGCCATAGGAAGTCCCAAGGGACTCCAGAACACCATTACCACGGGCATCATTTCCAATCCGTCGAGAGAAGACGGCGGCATTAAGTACATACAGACCTCTGCCGCAATATCTGCCGGAAGCAGCGGCGGTGCGCTTATAAACAAGTACGGTCAGGTCATCGGAATAACCTCCGGAAGCTACCTCGGCGGTCAGAACCTCAATGTTGCGCTTCCCATGACATACGTCGGCGACTACAGAAGCGCATCTCTCATCGACCTTGCTACCTTCTCGACAGCAGAGATAGAGTACACGATAGACCCTAAGAAGATTGAGGTTTACGAGGGCGGAGAGGCGTATATCACGCTCAACTTCACCTGCACGGGATTCCCCGAGGACTTCAAGGATTATGACATAATGGTAGGCTGCGAAGACACGGAAATTGCGACTATAGAGTTTACCGACGAGGACGAAAACGCACGTCCGATAAACATCAAGCTCACCGGTCTTTCCAAGGGTACGACAATGCTCGTTGTGAGCAACAACCGCAACTATCAGACAAAGAGCGTGCGTGTTGACGTAAGAGCGAAGGACTTTGTTTCCTACACACGTGAGACGGCGCGCGAATACCTGACTAACTGGCTCAAGGAGAACTGCGAGGAGAAAGACGGCGTATATTCGGTGGGCTATACGATAAGAGATACCGATACGGCGCAGGTATGGTATACCTCCATATACTACAAGCCCGAAAAGAATGAGCTTGTCGTCGGCGGAATCAGGCTCCTGAGCGGCGGCGAGACATTCATGGTAAGCCTTGATATTCCGCTTAACAGAGATGTGAAATTCACCTGCTCCGTTTCAAAGGGCGACGACCTTGTCCGAGGGGGATACGGTGTAATAGACCGTGCTTCTTTCAGAGCCGATACGACGGTAAAATTCGATTATTATACCGGTGAGAACAGCGAAAGACGTAATTTCTCCGAACAAAGTACGGAGGGCATTCACCAGATGATCAAGCTTTTCGGCTACTGCCTTGATAACAACGTCGGCGAAATCTCCATTGAGGATTTCGGCTTCACGGTATACGAAGACTGAACCCCTCACATCAACCGACTCTGAATAAGTAAGAGCCGCACCCCGGAGTGAAAGCTTTGGGGTGCGTTTTTTGCCTGCGGAAGCATAAATATCACGCTTTTCTCTGCCGTCACCTTGCGCAAACAAACTTGCACTTTACTCTACCGCAGACCGAACATAGCTTTGAAAAGCGAAGCTTTTTGCCCACAATCGTCAATTGTCAATTTTGAAAGCGCAGCTTCCCGTCATCGCACAACATTTAGACTCGCACAATATAATCATTGCAGAAAAACGACGTCAGGAGTTTTTCCACCCCAATTCTCCATTTTCCACTTTCAATTCTCAATTATTGAAAAGCGACTTTAGGAGCTTTTCCACAACAACGTTGCGAAGCAACATTTCACATCGAGCGCAGCGAGATATTTCACGCACCGAAGGTGCATTTCACGGTTTGCGTAAGCAAAACATTTCACTCGAAAGCGAAGCTTTCATTTTACCGCTCACGCCTCAAATTCGCACCATATAATCATTGCAGAAAAACGACGTCAGGAGTTTTTCCACCCCAATTCTCCATTCTCAATTCTCCATTCTCCACTCTCCACTCTCCACTCTCCATTCTTCACTCGCTCCCCCTCGGCGTCTCGCCGAATTCCTTTTTGTACGCCTTGCAGAAGTAGCTCGTGTCACTGTAACCGCAGGCGGCGGCTATCAGCTCAAGCTTTACGTGAGGCTCACTCTTCAGCATTACCTTTGCGTGCGAAAGACGGATTTTCCCGAGCATTTCAAATGCACTCATACCGTACTTCGCCGAAAAATCACGGCAGAGCTTCGACTTCGAGTAGGGGTAAAACTCCATTATGTCGCCGAGAGTGAGCGGCTTTGAGTAGTTTGCCTCGAGAAAGTGAAGTACGTTCTCTATCGGCGTGTATTCGACCTTCAGTGCCTCTCCGAAGAAAGCGCATACCGTTTTGTAAGTCAGTGCCGACAGCATGGCTGAATCACGCAGACTTTCGCTCTTTTCGAGAAATTCCTTTATCTCAAGCTCGGCACGCTCCGAGTTCTTCCCCTTGTATGCTCCGCTTGTCCCCACACCGTAGTAATCAAAAATGCTGTCGCAGATCGTGCCGCCGAAACCGAGAAACGTCGTCTTGAAATCGTCGTCGCCGTAGTAATAGTGCGGTACGTCCCGACGGACGAAAAACATATCGCCCTTGTCGAGCATGACCTCGTCCCCGTTTGCACCGAATACTCCGCTCCCGTCGGAAACCACAAACAGCTGCTCTATCCATACCCCGTGAATGCTGCATATGTCCTCCTGACGGTGGCATATCTCACAGGTCGCAGGGTAAATCGGCAGCGGCTCCTCTCGGTCGAATATGAAGGTCTTCATCCTCTCGTGTATTCTCGTCTGAAACGTTTTCATGTAAATACCTCGTGCAATATTTTTATACGTGCCGGCTTAATTTCCGCTTCGGTGCGGAATAGTGCGGCAATACAGTTATATTTTACCACGCAGCAGGGCAAATGTCAAGAGATTGAAAATATATTCCGCATTTTCCCGATTTTGTGCGTTGACAAAAGAACACTTGCGGTGTATAATTACGTATACAGAGGATAAATCATACACAGCTTCCGCAAACTTCACTCCGAGTCCTGACCTTCCGAATGCGGATAAGAAAGGAAAGGTGACGGAATGAAACACAGACGCAGACTGAAAGTCCTCACGGCGATTGTTGCCGCAATGTGCCTTGCCGCACCGTGTTCGGCGAAATCCGAGAGCGCACCCGACACGGAGAATATCGTGCTTCACGAAAGATATACCGAAAATGCGGAGGGCTTTTACATAGAAAACAACACGGCGTTTATGCCTGTGAGAAGCCTTGCGGCAATGTGCCTTGACTCCCCATATGTCGCATGGAATCCCGCTTTGCGCACGGCTTACGTGTCCTCCGAGAACGCCGACCTTGCCGTAACCGACCTTGAAAAAGAGGCGCTGAGCATGGGCGAGACGTCAAGACTCTCTTCCGCTCCGAGGGTGAAAAACGGCAAAATGTACGTCCCCGTGAGGGACACCGCAGAGCTTTTGGGATACAGCGCAGAATGGGATGCCGCCGACAGAAGCATAACGCTTTTAAAGGACACTCCGGACGACTCCGACAGCACGCTCTTCTGGCTTTCACGCATTATCTTCGCCGAGGCAAGGGGAGAGCCGTTCGAGGGTAAGCTTGCCGTCGGCAACGTCGTTCTCGAGAGAGCCGCAAGCGGTGAATTTCCCGACACCGTCTACGGAGTTATATTCGACCGTGACCCCGTCGTGCAGTTTACGCCGCTCTCGAATTTCACCCTCTTCAATATCCCGGACGAAGAGTGCATCGACGCCGCAAAGCGTGTTCTCTCGGGCGAAAAGGCGGTGGACGGCTGCCTGTACTTCGTAAACCCCGTCACAACCTCGTCCGATTGGGTCATGAAAAACCGCGAGTTCGTCACCATGATAGGCAACCACGCCTTCTATAAATGACGCAATTTTCAAAAAAGTGTAAACTTTCGCAAGAATACTTGACTTTTAAGAGAAACTCTGATATAATCACCCTGTTACTGTGCCGTGGCTTGCGGTGCAGGTACAGAATATGGATATTCCTCTGCAGCTGCTGCAAGAATGTCTGAAATTTAAGGAGGAAAGCACGATGAACAACATTGTAAATGCTTTTGCAAACGAGCAGCTTAAGACCGAGGTTCCCTCGTTCAACATCGGTGATACCGTTAAGGTTCACAACAGAATCAAGGAAGGTCAGAGAGAAAGAATACAGCTCTTCGAGGGCACGGTAATTGCCAAGAAGAACGGCGGTATTTCCGAGAGCTTCACCGTAAGACGTGTTGCTTACGGCTGCGGCGTGGAAAAGACATTCCCTCTTCACTCCCCCAACGTAGTTAAGGTTGAGGTAGTAAGAACCGGTAAGGTCAGAAGATCCAAGCTCTACTACATCAGAGAGCGTATCGGTAAGAGCGCTAAGGTCAAGGAAAAGATCTGAGTTTGATTTGATGAAACGTAAATCGGGGTCGGCGGTTGTCGGCTCCGGTTCGTTTTTACGGCAAAAATCACACTTGCAGAGCGAAAAAGCACAAGGAATTTGTCGGAAAGCAACAAATTTTCGATTTTCTCAAAAAAGCTCTTGACAAACGCCGACTTGTGTGGTATCATAATCGCAACAAATAAATCGAACGGCAAAACCGAGCGGTTTCATACAAAACCTGTGATTAAGAGTAGTAGCGATCATCGGAAACTCAAAGAGAGCCGCAGACAGTGAGATTGCGGCAGCGGAAGGGTTCGTGAATGGACTTATGAGGGCGACCGAACGCACGGAGCATTTCGTGTCAGTAGCATTCGACGGGTACCGAGCCTGTTACAAATTCGGAGCGTATCAATGACGGTACGGCAGAGAGGGCGCACGGCAGCGTCAATTTGGGTGGCAACACGGATATGATTATTCGTCCCAAGTGAGGGTAAGACTTCGCTTGGGATTTTTTGTTTTGTACGAAAGGAGAGGGCGCACATGAAAAATACGGACTACGGCCGATGGCGAAGAGAAACGTCCTCGTCACACCGAAAATCGTAAATCATCACAAACAAAAACACAATTTGAAAAGGAGATAACATCATGAAAAAGCTTACATCAATCATACTCACCGCACTTCTCGCAGTAGGAACATTCGCATTCACCGCCTGCAACGGCACGACAAACACCGACACCCCCGACAATCCCGACGACACGAAGGTCGAGACTCCGACCGATGACAAGACGGACGACAAGACAGACGACGAGACTCCGACCGACGATAAGACCGACGACAAGGTATTCGTGATAGGCATAAGCCAGTTCGGCGAACACGGTTCACTCGACAATTGCCGCGAGGGCTTCATTGAAGGTCTCAAGGAGGAGGGCTTCGAGGACGGCAAGAACATCAAGATCGACTACAAGAACGCAAGCTTCGATACCGGCAACTGCACCACAATCGCTCAGGGCTTTGTGTCCAACGGTGCCGACCTCATATGCGCGATAGCGACTCCCTCGGCGCAGGCGGCGTTCAATGCGGCGGTTGAGGAAGAGATTCCCGTTGTTTACACCGCAATTACCGACCCCGACGGCGCAGGACTCACAACCGGCGGCGAAGTAACCGGAACGAGCGACGCACTCCCCGTAAAGGCACAGCTTGAGCTTATCCGTGAGATGCTCCCCGACGCAAAGAAGGTCGGCATTCTCTACACCACAAGCGAACCCAACTCCCTCTACACGATTGACATCTACAAGGAGCTTGCTCCCGACTACGGCTTTGAAATAGTAGACAAGGGCGTTACCGCAGCAGCAGACGTTCCGCTTGCAATAGAGGCAATTCTTCCCGACGTTGACTGCATAAGCAACCTCACGGACAACACCGTTGTAGGTCAGCTCGACATTATGCTCGACAAAGCGTTTGAAGCGGGCAAGCCGATATTCGGAAGCGAAATTGAGCAGGTAAAGAAGGGCTGTGTAGCCGCAGAAGGTCTTGAGTACTACAACCTCGGCATCCAGACAGGCAAGATGGCGGCAAAAATTCTCAAGGGTGAAGCAAAGGCATCCGAAATGCCCTTCGAGACCGTTACCGACAATTACCTCTACGTAAACAAGGTGTCCGCTGACGAGCTCGGCATCACTCTCACAGACAAGGTAAACGAGAGAGCAAACTTCGTCGGCTGAGCAGCTTCGGAAACCGGATTGTTTTAAGTTATGGGTCAAGTCTTTTCGGAGGCTTGACCTAAATTGAAGAAAAAGACCGCATTATTTGACGTTCACCGCAAAATAACGATGTCAGGAGATATAACATGAGCTTGGGACTTATCATCAGCTCCGTCGAGCTTGGCGGCGTCTATGCCGTGATGGCACTCGGAATATACATAACCTACAAAATCCTCGATTTCCCGGATCTCACGGTTGACGGAAGCTTTCCCCTCGGAAGTGCGATAGCCGCCGCAATGCTTACACGAGGCTGCAACGTATTCGTCACGATGGCTGCGGCTGCGGCGGCAGGTGTTGTTGCCGGGCTTCTCACGGGAGTCGTACACGTGAAATTCAAGGTGAGGGATCTTCTCTCGGGTATCATTCTCATGACTGCGCTTTACTCGGTGAACAGCATGATTTCCTCCGGCAAGGCGAATGTCAACCTCACACGAGACAAGGTGACTATTTTCTCAAACAACGTTGTGACCTCGCTTTTCGGCGGCAAGAACGACGTCTCCGCACCTCTTTACTTCCTGCGTGACTACAGAAAGATTCTCATTCTCGCGGTTATCCTCATTGTGCTGAAAATCGCTCTCGACTTCTTCATGAGTTCAAAGAGAGGGTATTTACTCCGTGCCATGGGCGACAATCCCAGAGTCGTTGCGACGCTCGCCAAAAACGGCGGCAACATCAAGATAATGGGACTTATGATAGCGAACGGTTTTGTCGCTCTTTCGGGTGCGCTTTACTGTCAGTACATAAGCGCATTCAACCTCACCGACGGCACGGGCAAGATGGTTATAGGTCTTGCGTCGGTAATAATCGGCGTCAACATCTTCGGCAGACTCAAGTTTCTGAAGAGTACGACTGCGGTTATAATCGGAAGCGTTGTATACACGGCGTGCGTTTCGATTGCGCTCAACCGCTTCGACGCAAGCGTTAAGAACCTTGTCACGGCGGTGCTGTTCTTCGTGGTACTCGTTCTCGGTCAGCTTGAGATAAAGAGGAAGAAAAAGAAGAATGCCGTTTCGGAAGGAGAAGTTCGATGATAGAGCTCAAAGGTATATGTAAAAAATTCAACGCAGGCACGGTCAACGAATCGACTCTCTTCGACGGTTTTTCGTTCAAGGTAAATCCCGGTGACTTCGTATCGGTTGTCGGAAGCAACGGAAGCGGTAAGACAACGATGTTAAACCTCATCTGCGGCACTCTCGCACCTGACAGCGGCAAGGTGATAATCGGCGGCGTCGATATGACGGGAAAGCCTGACTACGTTCGCTACAAAAAGATAGGAAGAGTATATCAGGATCCGTCGTTCGGAACCTGTGCGGAGATGACGGTTTTCGAGAATATGTCGCTTGCGGACAACAAGGGAAAGTCTTTCGGACTCACACCCGGACTCAACAAGAAGAGGTACGAGGAATACCGCAATATGCTCTCCGACCTCGGACTCGGACTTGAGGACAAAATGCACGTCAAGGTCGGCTGTCTTTCGGGCGGTCAGAGGCAGGCTATGTCGCTTCTTATGTCGGTTATGACGCCGGTTGACTGTCTCATTCTCGACGAACACACCGCCGCTCTTGACCCCAAGACCTCCGAGGTAATAATGCACATTACCGACAAGATAATAAAGGAAAGAAAGCTCACGGCTCTCATGGTAACTCACAATCTGCGCTTCGCCGTCGAATACGGCAACAGAATCGTCATGATGCACGAGGGCAACATTGTTCTCGAAAAGTCGGGAGACGAGAAGCATGAGACGAAAACGGAGGATCTCATGGCGATATTCAACAAGATAAGCGTTGAGTGCGGAAACTGAGTATTTGCGTCGGAAAAACTGCGGAAAGGAATGATTTACCTCTGTCTCTCGAACTTCTTGATTACACCGCCTCGGCGATACTGCCGGTGTTCTTCGTAATATTTATAGGCGTACTTTTGAATAAACTCGGATTTTTCTCGCAGAAGACCAAGGATGAGATAGTGAAGCTTGTGTTTTACGTCGGAACGCCGTGTCTTATATTTAAAAACACGTCGTCTGCGGACTTTCATGCGATTTTCGACGCTCGCTTTATCGGATTTACTCTTGCGCTGATTGCGGCGCTGATTGTGCTGTCGATTGCGCTCTGCTTTTTCATAAAGGATCCGAGGAAGAAGGCGTCGGTTGTACAGACTGCGTACCGGTCGAATTTTGCGATTGCCGGAATGCCGATTGCGATGAACCTCATGAACGAGGACGGAGTTGCGCTGACGGCGATAACGCTTTCGTTTGTGGTATTGTTTTACAACGTTACGGCGGTTACTCTCCTTTCGTACTACTGCGGAAAGAGCAAGAGTCCGAAGTCGGTGGCACTCGGGATAGTGAAGAATCCGCTCATAATAGCGACGTTTCTCGGACTTATATTCTCCGTGTTTGCGATACCGCTTCCGAAAGCCGTGGTGTCAACTGTAGGTTATCTCGGAGATATCGCTTCGAGCATGGGACTTCTGACGATAGGAGCGACGATAACGCTCTCGGGCTTCAAAAACGACAGGGGACTTATCCTTTACAGCGTATTTTTACGCAACGTATTTGCGCCTGTATTTATACTCGTGACGGCGTACCTTTTCGGCGTGCGGGGCGACAATCTTCTCGTTCTTGCGGTTATGTCCTCGACTCCTGCCGCCGTGAACTGTTTTGCGATGTCGAAGCAGATGGGCGCTGACGCCGAAATCTCGGCATACGGCGTTTCTCTCACAAGTATTGCAAGTATCGTGAGCGTCTTCCTCGCCGTCTACCTCGTGAAAGCTCTCGGCTTGGCGTAAGGGCGCAGGGCTTACGGGGGCTTACGGGGGCGTTCTTTCTTAAAAGAAAGAACCAAAGAACTTTAAGGAGCAAAGCTGGCGCTTTGCAGGGACGGATTATATTGTAATTTGAAGGCACTGCCGAAGTCGGCGTCCATATACGCAAGCCGCCGACTTAGATGAGGTAAGACACATCTTATCCGAGATAGTACGAAAGTCGGTGGCGCATATATGCGCATCATATGCGCAAGTGACCGACTTAGATTTTTGTAGCATCAGATTTTGTGGGGAATGTAATTCGGGGAAACACCGTTCGCAATGAAACGCCTCGCACAGCTCGACAATTTCATTTTTGCGAAGATGAGGCTCTTGGCGTGTGCGTGAATTGTGGTTGGCACTTTCTTTGTGGGAAATTCGGTAAAAATGTAGCTCTTTGGCGTGTACGCAGCTCGAAGTTCACATTCTCTCCTTGGTGTATTGGAGGCGGCAAAGCCGCCAGAGAAATTGCGAAGCAATTTACTCTCGAGTTGACCGTGTCAACTCCGGAGGCATCCTCTTGTGCAACCGGTTGCAAGGCAACCTCTGGAGCTGTCAGCGAAGCTGACTGAGGGACTGTCGGATAAGCACTCTCTCCATGGGGAATTTCGGGGAAAATGTAGCACTTTGACGTGTACATAGCTCGAGATTCGCATTCTCTCCATGGTATACCGTAGGGACACACAGGATGCGAAGCATCTGCGTAGATTGCTCCGTCCGCAAAAACCCAACGTAAGATTATGTATACCTCTTCGTAGAACCGCAACAATCGGCAAGCACCGTACAAACGATAAAGAAAAACGGCTTTCGCCGTTTTTCTGCATCAATTCTCAATTGCACATCAGTCTTCGGTTTACTCGTAATTGAAGCCGTAACCGATGAACTTATTAGTTTATGATTATGATTGAGGCTGTTTGCTTGTAGTTGTTGGCAATGTTCCAGTTCATGAGCACCGAAACACAGTCCATTCCGAACACGGCATTAACGAAGTCTGCCGCAACGTAGGTTGTGCCGTTCTTCACGAAAGGCGCATTGATAAACTCAACCTTTTCTCCGTTCACCGTTGCGACAGTCTTGCCGATATCGAATTCAAGAGTTTCAAACGGAACGTTGTCAAGAATCTTTACGGTGACATGACCGTTATCGTAAGCAATTTCGAGATTATCCTCGCCGAATACCTCTGTAAACACTTCACGCATACTGAAGTATACGTTCTGCTCTACGGCATTGTAGACAACATTGTCGGTGTCAAGCCTGTGGTAGCCAAGGAAAGGATAGTCGAAGGCACCGCCGTCATCGGGTACGGGAACCGGGGCTGCGAGGATTTTGTCAACGAAGCTTACGCTGTTTGCTTCGGTAAGCTCGGGGTATTCGACGACAACATCGCCGCCGACGTTTGTGTAGGCGTCCGTGCTGATTACGTCGAAGGAGACGTCGGAGTTTTCACGTGTGAGCCACTCGGGCATGACGTAGGAAAGAAGCTCTTCGTTTGCTCCCTCGGGCATAACGAGCTTTGCGACGAGGTCGTATATGTTGAAGTCAACGTCGATCAGCGTCTCGGAGGAAGCAATCGAACCGCCTGCGCCGAGGGTGTACTTCATTGTGAGTCCGTCCTTACCGAAAATTCCGGCGGTTTCGATGAAAGTGGAGATTTGAGAAGCGACGTCGCCAAATTCGGCGAGTGTTTCTTCATCGTAAACTCCGCCGCCGACGGTTTTGAGAACATCAATGTATATGTCGGCAATGCCCTTTACGTAGTTTGCAAGACCTTCGTTGTCGAGAGTTACCGTGACGGAGGTTATTCTCTTTGTGATGTTTGCGTTCTCGTAGAGAAGATTTATGATTTTGTCGGTGAGACCGTTTATATACTCACTGTCGAATATCTTTTCAACGCCGCTGACAGCATCGGTAATGAGCTTATTCGACTCGGGAGCCTCGGAGGTTGCCGCAAGCGCCTCTTTAAGGTCGATGTAGAAGTACTTTCTGAAAATCGGGTAGTCGTATATGACGCACATATCGGGGTTTTCGGCGTCGGTAAAGTCGTACCTTATCCACATATTCGCCTTGATGTCTGCGGTGAGCTTGAGGTTCTTGTAAAGCTCTGCCGGGAGGTTTACCTTAAAGCCTGCGTATATGTCGGCTTTCTTCATGTCGGGCGATACCGAAACCTTCGAGTCCGCATCGACTCTGAAATTGAAGAGCGACTCCGAGAGAAGCTTGTAATCGGGATTTACAACCGAAGTGCCGAAAGTGTCGTTTTCGTCGGTGTAGCGCTGGTAGTCCGCAAGGAACGTGAGCGGCTTGTTGAGCTTGAGGGTGAAAGTTGAGGTCTGCTCATAGCTCAACATGGGATCCCTGAGGAAACGAAGCGCATCCTCTGTGGCTGCCGCAAATACGGAAAGCGACATTACTGCGGCGAGAATAATGCTTACGACGCTGAGGCGTACCGTTTTTTTCATGGTGTTGTCTCCTTTATTGTTATATTTCGGGCGTTTTGTACCCACATCTTAATTTTATCACCTATATGTTTCCGCATAGTGGATATTATATTAAAAAATGCTAAAATCACGAGCCGCCGCAACGCAAAAAGTTTTTGATTTTGTGCAACTAATTGACGTTCTCATTTGTTTTGTAGGTGAGGACCTCAAAACGGAAAAACACCAAAACAAAAGTAAAGGAGTAATGAGTTATGAAAAAGACAATGTGTATGCTTATCGCCTGCGGTATTCTCGCCGCAAATGCCGGAATGGCGGCTCTTGCAGAAACGGAACCCATGGTCATCGCACCTGCACCCGAAACCTCAGAAGCGCTTGAAATCGCCCCCACACCCTATGCCGATTCTTACTCGGTTGTTGTCGGTGGCGAAACCCTTGACCTCGGCGAAAATGCGGTTTACGTATCCGACGGACACCTCATGATTCCGCTCCGTGCCGTTGCCGAAAAGCTCGGCTTCGCCGTGACATGGGACGCCGAATACAGAGGCATTGCCCTTGACAACGGAACGGTAAACTCCAAAATTGCCGTCGGTGAGGACAGCTACTTTGCCGCTTCGTCCTTTGCGATAGGAATGAGCACACTCCGACCGTTTCCCGCAACGCAAAAATCCGCTCTTTCCGCAGCGTTATCGGAATCGCAGCCTGCTTTGCGGTTGTGTCGGCGGTGCTTCTGACAGTACACTTCAATTCATCGACAGACCCCGTGACGCCTCCCGACGTTGTGAACGATCCTCCCGTGCTTGCGGTGAACCCGTTCGAGGAAATGACGTCTCTCGAAGAGGCGGGCGAAAAGGTCGGATATGAGGTGATGTCGCCGTCATACCTTCCCGACGGTTACGAAACAGACTGCATATCCCTCATCTTCGGCGAGCTTGTCGAGGTGACGTACAAAAACTCCGACGGCGGCGAGATAACCTACCGCACGCAAAAGACAGAGAGCGACGTGAGCGGCGACTACAACAGCTACGAAAGCACCGAGAGCGCAGAGCTTGAGTTCGACGGCGGCAAGGTCACGGCGGAGCTGAAATCCGACGGCGGAAAGTACCGTCTCTGCACCTGGAAAAGCGGAGAGTCGTCGTTCTCGCTCTCATCTTCCGACGGACTCGGTAAAGACGAGCTTTCAAAAATCGTCGGAGGTATAAAGTAAAAAAACGGTGCGGAAAGCGCAATGATATATTACCGGACAATTTCCTTTTCACAACATAAAGCGTGTCACAGACTATGGTTTTGCGGCACGCTCTTTTTATTTACGCCGCTCCGACGACAAACGCCGTATATACCGCATAAGACAAAAGCAAGAGAACGCCGAGAAGTTTCGACGCCTTTTCACGCACAAGCATCGGAACAAGAGCGAGGCATACCGTCGCAATGCAAACGGGAATATCGAAGAAAATGCTTCCCTGCAAAACGGGAATGCGCTCGCCCGAGACAAGGGAGCAGACCGGGAGAATGAGTGCGGTGTCTATTACGTTTGCGCCGACGATGTTGCCGACCGACAGTGCGTACTCCTTTTTTGCAATCGCCGTGAGAGTGGTGACAAGCTCCGGGAGAGATGTGCCGACGGCAACAAGAGTGAGCGATATAATTCTTTCGGAGACTCCGAACAAGAGCGCAATTTCGCTTCCGTATTCAACCATGAACCGACTGCCGACCACAATGCCGACAGCTCCCGAGAGAAAGTAAAGAATGTCCCTTGACGAGAGCACGGAGCGTTCTTCGGTGCCGCCCTCACATTCTGCGGCACGTTTGGCACTGCGTATGTTTTCCGCCATAAAAAGCGCAAATATCGCCGCAAGAACGACGCTTCCTACGGCGCTCAGCGTCCCCGAGAGGGAGGAGAAAAAAAGCACGACCGTCGCCGCAATGAGAAGCACGCACTGCCGCATATACTTTTTTCTCGGACAGTTAACTCTCATCGCCGTCATCGCAATACCGAGGATAAGTCCCGTGTTGCACGTCACCGACCCAACGGCGTTGCCTATCGCCATGTCGTTTTTTCCCCCGAGAGCCGCCATTACCGACACGATCATTTCCGGCATCGTCGTTGCAAGGCTAACGACCGTCGCACCTATGATAAACGACGGAATCCTCATCGCTCTCGCAATGCCCCCGGCACCGTCAACAAATAGGTCGCCGCCCTTTATTATGAGAATTACGCCGACGGCAAAGAAAATACAGCAAAAAAGCATACCGTTCATTCTGTGTTTCGTCCTTTCACGGTGAAATACACTGTAATTCTATTCACCGCACGGAGAAAACAGACCTCGCACCGAGGAATACTTTTTGCAAGCTCTCTACAGAATTATTACCTCGTCGGCGTCGTCTGCGGTGCAGAGAGTGAAGGTCGCTTTTTTGTGGAGCTTTGCCGACGTGAAGAGAAACACCTTCCTCTCACAGTTCGGGAGAACCGCACGGCGCACCGAGTTTTGAGCTTCGTCGCTGTCGCTTATGATGCCGTCGTCGGAAAGCGCCGAGGTCGAGAAAAAGCCGACGTCGATGTTTATTTTGCGCAGATATTCCTCGGCGTCCGAGCCTATCGTGCATTTGTCTCGGGGGAAGTACCTGCCGCCGGCGATAAGGCAGGGGATATCGTGCTTCGCCGCCTCTGCGAGACACTGCACCGAGTTTGTGACGACGGTTATTCCCTCGCAGTCCGCAAGAAGCGGAATTATATACTCGCAGGTTGAGGAGCTGTCTATGAACACCGTCTCGAAGTCGTGCAGATACTTCTTCGTTTTCTCCGAGAGACTGCGTTTTTCTTCTGCGCTGAGAAGAAGCCTCGACTCAATCGGCATTGCAAGGTAGTCGCTGCTGTATACCGCTCCGCCGTTGTAGCGTTTGAGGCAGCTGCCGTTTTCGAGTTCACGCAAATCACGCCTTATCGTCATCTCGCTGACGTAAAACTTCGCCGCAAGCTTTTTGACCGACGCTCTGCCGACCTCTTTTAAGTACGCAAGTATCTGTATCTGTCTGTCGTTCGGTATCATGACGGTGTTTCCTCCTTTTTGCGTGCGCTGTCCGCATTTTCACGGTAGTTTTTCGGCGATACGCCGGTATTCTGCTTGAAGAATTTTGAAAACGCCGTCACCTCTCCGTAGCCGAGCGACTTTGCGATATCGGTAACGGTGAGAGTCGTTTCGGAGAGAAGCCGCCTTGCCTCGGCGCATTTGCGTGTGTCGATGTACCTTTTCGGAGACATATTGTGCCTGCCACGGAAAATTCTGTAAAGGTAAGGCTGGGTTATGCCGAGAACCGACGTAAGCTCCGAAACGCCGAGAGGACGGAAAAGGTTTGAGCCGATATAGCTTTCGGCATAAGAGCAGTAAGTGTCCGCCGCACTCTCCGGGACGGTATGCAAAAGGTTTTGGTTGTTGTATATATGCAGGAAAAACTCAAGCATTTCGGTCGGCGCAAAGAAGCATTCGGGTGATTCCGGCTTAAGCGACGTGAGCTTATCCCTCATGCCGAACACGACGCCGGTGTTGCTGTAAGCGAAGATGCTTGTCCTGCTGTCGGCACGGAAGCCGTCGAAGATACTCTCCATTCCCTCGTCGCTCGAGATTACCCAAAGAAACGACCACGGGTCGCTCTCATCGGGAAAGTAATGCTCGAATGTTCCCGGGCGAATGAGAAAGCCCTCTCCGGTGCGGACGGGATTGCCGTTGAAAAAACCTTTGCCGGAGAGAACGTAGTGGATTATGTATTGATTTCTCTTTGTCGGACCGAAGCGTGTCACCGATATGTCGTCACTGTAGCCTATGCAGTCTATCGCCGTCACTCCGCTGCCTCCGCTCGAAAATACGCTGTACCTCACAGTATCACTCCTTTGTTATGATTTTACCATGAATGGTTATGATTTGTCAATAGACAAAAACGAAAAAGTGCGGTATACTTAAGAAAAAACTTACCGCAGGTCAAGGAGTGAAACCGAATGTACAGCGAAGATTTCAAGAGAATCGGCGAATATGCCGCCGCAGGAGCTTACGAAGAACCGGGGAGAAGTCTCTTTTACAGAAAGTCTCTCATGATAAGACGCTATTATGAAAACTGCAAGCTTTATCCTTACAACGGAAAGCCGCTCTATCCGTCCGGGACGTGTAACCAGAGTATGCATATCGTGCCACACTACTTAAAGGGTTATGCGATATTTCCCGGCGGTGCCGACGAGGAGGCAAAGAAGCTTTTCGGCATGTTCGAGAGCGACTTCGGAAAATTCCGCTCGAAAGTACCGTCCGAACACACCGTCGCAGGCGATATGTTCTGCCACTCGATACCGCACTACGGCAGGATAATGTGCGAGGGACTCGATTCCTACATACCGAGAATAGAGAAGATCGCCGACCGTGATATGCGAGAGGGACTTTTGCACATCTGCGAGGGTGTGCGGTGCTATGTCGGTCGGTGCGTCGAATATCTCGAGAGCGCAGATGCCGACAGCCGGCTTATAGAAGCTCTGCGCAGGGTGCCGTTCGGCAAGGCGGAGAACATATACGAGGCGACGGTTTCGATGAACTTTGTGATGTACCTCGACAACTGTGACAATCTCGGCTGTGCCGCAAGGGATTTGTACCCGTTCTTTAAGGGTGAGGATATCACCGACCTTCTCGAAAACCTCTTTTCCAATCTCGACGAAAACGGCGGCTACTCTATGTCTCTCGGCACGGATTACAACGAGCTGACCCTGCAGTGTCTCAATGCGGCGAGGGGAAAGCGTCGTCCGATGATTGAGCTTTTCGTTGACGACAGCACGCCCGGCGAGGTATGGGACACTGCATTTTCGCTAATGCGCACGCACGGTGGTCAGCCGGCGTTCTACAGTCCGAAGCTTATTGAGAAGCTGCACGAACGTCTCGGCGTAAGGGAAGAGGATCTCGGTCGATTCTGCGGAGGCGGCTGTACGGAGAGTATGTTTGCAGGGCTTTCGGCGGTCGGTTCTCTCGACGCCGGGATAAATCTGCCGCTTATTCTCGAAAAGACGATATACGAGCGTCTTTCGTCCGCAGGGAGCTTCGAGGACTTTTACCGTGCGTTCACTTCCGATGTGAGGGCTGTTGCCGACAGAGTGACCGATGGGATAAGTCTTTCGCAGAAAGAGAGAGCCGAGGTATGTCCCGTTCCGATGCGCACGCTTTTGGTTGACGACTGCATAGACAACGGACGTGATTTTTACGCCGGAGGTGCAAGGTACAGCTGGAGCATAGTCAATTTTGCCGGCACGGTGAACGTTATCGACTCGATGCTTGCGGTACGGGAGCTTGTCTTTGACGATAAGAAGTACAGTGCTGTGGATTTTTGTAAAAAGCTTCGCGAAAACGACGCCGATTTTCTCAAGGAATGCCGCACGGCAAAGAAAGTTTTCGGTGTGGACGATGCGGAGGTAAACGCTTTTGCCGAGAGGCTTACCGGAGACATATTCTCGACTCTCGACGGAAAGGTTCCGTACATCGGAACAGGCTTTATTGCGGCGTCGATACAGTTCATGTCGCAGGTTTATGCCGGAAAAAGGGTCGGCGCGACTCCCGACGGAAGAGGGTGTGCAGCACCGCTGTGCGACTCGCTGGGTGCGATATTCGGCAAGGACAAGAAAGGGCCTACGGCGCTTCTCAACAGTGTTGCGTCAATGCGGCTCGACAAGCTCATCGGCACGCCGATACTCAACTTCAATATTGACGAGTCTTGGAACGACAACATTCTTAAGAATCTCATTCTCACGTACATGGACATGGGCGGTTTACAGATGCAGATAACCTGCATTTCGGCTGAGCTTTTGATGGAAGCCTACCGCCACCCGGAGCTTCACGGAAACCTTGTCGTGCGCGTCGGCGGCTACTCCGAATATTTCTGCCGCCTGTCGGATGAGCTGAAAAAGATGATTATCCAAAGAACAATCCAAAGCATGAACTGACACCGCAAAACAATTGACGATTGTGGAGTTGACGAGGTCAACTCGAGAGGAAATGTACGCTTACGCTGAGTGCTTCGCACTCACATTTCTCTCCGCTTCCTACATAGCGTTTGTGCTTGATTGAATGGTGCGAATTTTGAGGTTGTACCATAGACGGAATGTCGGATTTTATCCGAGGTTGTTGGGGTTCAATGTGGTGCGATTATCACAAACCTCCATGACATTCCGTAGGGCGGGTGAACGCAGACTACGCTAGCGTAATCTCCCACCGCAAGAACTCAACGTAAAGTTATGTATATCGCCATGTAGAAAATCGACAAGCGGTAAGCACTATACAATATTGAAGAAAAGCGAAGCTTTTCCACCACAATTTTCCATTTTCCGCTCTCAATTCTCAATTTCAAAGCGACTTCAGGAGCTTTTCAACGCTAATCGTCAATCGTCAATTCCCAATTTCAACGCCGCTTTGTAACTTTCCCTGTTCGCTTTTATGTTCGTTTTCAAACATATCGAACAACTATTGACATTCCGCTCCTTTTGCTGTATTATATGTGAGTCGCCGGGGGCGGCGCAGACAGCGAAAGGAACGGTATTTTTATGTTTAATCTCGGAGAAACAGAACTTATATTTGAAATAGTCTCGCAGACTGTGGGTATAATCGGCATAATCGCAAGCATACTGTCGTTTCAGTGCAGGGAGCATAAGAAGCTCATGCTTTTCAGAACCGCCAACGAATCGCTCTTTGCCGTGCAGTACATCATGCTCGGAGCGTATACGGGTGCGGCGATGAACATCTTCGGAAGCATACGCAACGTCGTTTTCTCGAAGCTTGTCGAAAAGGGAAAAAGCACCGTTGCGGCAAGAGCGGTTTTCAGCGTGCTGTTCGCTTTGTTCACCGTCCTCACATGGGCGGGTCCGAAGAGTCTCTTGAGCGGTGCGGCGAAGATACTTTCCACCGTCGCTTACGGAAGCAGTGACACGGCGTTTGTCCGCAGGGTGATTTTTGCGACGAGTGCGGCGTGGCTCGTGTACAACTATTCCGTCGGCTCGTATGCCGGCTGTGTCTGCGAGATACTCACGCTTGCGTCGATTGTCGTCGGCTTTGTGCGGCTCGACCTCCCGAAGCTCATGAGAAAACACGCCTGAATATACGAAAACGGTGTTATTTTGCAGTATTATCGCATTCTTTTGACATTGACATCCTCCTCGGAATATGGTAAAATACATGTGTGATTACAGTATTCTGAAAGGAAACGACATATGAATATAAGATATCCCGACGCGCTTGCGGTATATTGCGGAAATGCGTCCGCAGACGTGACTGCAAAGGTCAAAGGAGAAAATACGCTCGTAAAGGACGACGTGAACGTCGCTCTCACACTTTCGGACGGTGCGCTCTGCGTGAGCCTTGCGGCGGACAAAACGCCGGTGAGATACGTAAAACTGCGGTGGAACTTCGCCGAGAGCGAGAAAAGGCGTGACGGTATTAAGGTCTACGGCGACGTGTGGGAAAGAGGCTACGGCGACCTCGAATGGAAAGGTATCGTCCCCGACAGAGCAATGCCGTGGGTGTGCGCCGTATCGAACGGATCGGACAGAAATCCCGATACCGCAGGACGCTGTACCGAATGCTTCGGCGTTGCGGTGCGTCCTCACGCAATGTGCTTCTGGAACTACGACACCGCCGGAGTTACCCTTTGGCTTGACACAAGGTGCGGAGGAAACGGAGTCGTTCTCTCCGGAAGAAATGTAGAGCTTTGCACCGTGCTTTTTGCCGAGTACCGTGATACGACGGCGTTTTTTGCACTGCGTGACTACTACAAAAAGCTGAATCCCTCGCCGCTTACGTGCGGACATAAGGTCTACGGCGAGAACAACTGGTACTACGCCTACGGCAAAACCTCACACGCCGATGCGCTCAGCGACGCCGCACTTCTGTCCGAGATGACCGCAGAACTCGAAAACCGCCCGTACTCGGTGCTTGACGACGGCTGGCAGAAGAATAGGTGCGACGCACCGTGGAATGTCCTCAGAGAGGGGAAGTTTCACGACATGAAAGCCTTTGCCGACGAGGTGAAAGCGAAAAACGTGCATCCCGGAATATGGATGCGTCCGCTTCGTGACAAGAACTTCGAGGTGACGCCGCCCGACTCAGAAATGCGCCTTTTGCGTGATAAGGAATTCCTCGACCCGTCCCACCCCGACACACTTGCATACGTCGCAAAAACGGTTGATATGATATGCTTATGGGGCTTTGAGCTTATAAAGCACGATTTTTCGACGTTCGACGCCGTCGGCTTCTGGGGCTTTCAGCGGCATGATATTTTCGCAGACGACGACTGGAACTACTTCGACCGCAGTAAGACGACCGCCGAGGTTATCCTTGCGCTCTATGAGACGATATACGAAGCGGCAAAGGGAAGAGCGCTCATTCTCGGCTGCAACGTCATCGGACACCTTGCGGCAGGACTCGTTCACCTGAACAGAACCGGCGACGACACAAGCGGCAGAGAGTGGCACCGCATGATAAAGTACGGCGTAAACGCCCTTGCTTTCAGACTTCTCCATCACGGCGCATTTTACGAAAGCGACGCCGACTGCGTTGGCATAATGGGACTTATCGATTGGAAGTACAATAAGCAGTGGCTGTATCTGCTTGCGCACAGCGGCACTCCGCTCTTTGTCTCTCCCGACCCCAAGGCGCTTACGGAAGAGGAGAGGCGTGACGTCGAAGAGGCGTACAGAGTGAACTCCGTGCAGAGCGACATTGCAATTCCTCTCGACTGGATGGAGAACAACGCTCCGGAAAACTGGCTTATAAACGGAGAGTACGTACACTTCGACTGGTATCCCGAGGACGGCGTAAACTTCATAAA
Organism: uncultured Eubacteriales bacterium; assembly: GCA_934444485.1. Classification (GTDB taxonomy): domain Bacteria; phylum Bacillota; class Clostridia; order Oscillospirales; family CAG-382; genus CAKSUT01. The sequence goes on from CAKSCN010000002.1 coordinate 42,150, forward strand.
GGCGTGAAACCGTGAGGACGGCGTTACTCTTGCCGACGGCGCAGCGCAGAGCAGAGCAGCGCAGAGTGGCACAGGGTGCTCATTTTTTGGGTTCGGATTTGTCAGACGGCAGGTCCGAGCCTTTTTTGTGATATTTCGTACACGTAACCGGCAGGTATTCGGTCTCGCAGAAAGCGTCGTCGCCCTCGCAGCGGATGAAAATTCTGACCTTCACGCCGAGCTTGCGGCACTCTTCGATAACGTGCTTTGTACCGGCGGATTTTCCGTCCCAAAATGCGAGAACGATGTCCGCCGCCTTTATGATTTCAACGTTGCGCACAAGGGGAGCGGCTCTGCCGTAGCGCTCGTATTCCGGCAGAAATTCCGTCAGCCGCAGTCCGTGTCTCTCGGCGTACTCCTTTGCAAGCGTGTCAACTCCGACTGCGCCTCCCGAGATTATTTCGTCGGTTTCCTCCGGGACATAGTTTTCAAGGTTGACGTTGTCTATTTTGCGTGAACCGATTATAGCTGTTTTCATTTTTGCTGATACCTCTTATCTAATAACTAATTTTTAACAATTATACCACGCAATCTTGTGAAATTCTGCAATACAAATGCAATGCATACAATCATTTCGCCGCAGACTATAATTAGGGTGTGGGAGTGGTTGTATGAAAAAATTCAAGATACCATCTGTGCCGCCAACAACAAACAAATGTATAAGATTCCCAAATGACATAATTGACAGCACGGAAAAAGCAATAGAGGGCAAAGACTGCACATTTACCGCATTTGTGGTTGAGGCGGTGCGTGTTGCGCTCGAAAACCTCGATTCGCCGGAGAATACGGAAAACACTGAGAATACGGAGAATTCGGACGGCGGCGAACGGCGCAAAGACGGAGAATGAGCATAAAGCCGGGAGGACATGGGCTTCGGAGAGCGGCATGAGCCGTTCTTTTTTTGTCAGAATATAAATTTACCGTTTAATCACAGAAAAAGCGATACAGGGTTTCTTTTGGTTGCGGACTTTTCATTTGTTTTAAGGTAAAATATACGGTGACGGCATACCGGAATGCTTTTGAAACGGTGTGCGGAAAATCGACCCCGCAATTTTCGACGAGACAAAAGAATAAGGTCTACTGAATTAGACTGCATAATCAACGCCGCACGGTTTTATCGCTGTGCGGATGTTTTTTTGCGTGAAAAATCTCCGCTCAATCATATGCGAAAGAGCGGAGGCGTGTTTTATATACCGAGTCTATAGCGATAGACCTTACATTCTTATTTCGACCGAAGCATACGGCTTCACGGTGAGCCTGCCGTTTTCGATTGTGCCGCCGACGAGGGTGTGCATATATTCGCTGTCGGTGATAACGACCTCGGCGTCCGAAAGGTCGGCTCCCTTGACGTCAAATTCTACCGTCTGCGGCTTGTCTGTCATGTTTGCGAAAACGAGAACCTTTTTTCCGTCCTTTGCCGCACCGCCTACATAGAGGTTTTCGTCGTCGGAGGAGGTTTCAATCTCGTTTTCGAGCTTGTACAGGCTGTTGAATGAAACGAAGGAATAGTAGGTCTTATAAGGCGTGTGAGTGTCGGGGTTGAACATTCCGCCGTAAACGCTCGCACCGATGCGTGCGTCGTAGTAGCAGAGTACCGAAGGACTCCTCTTCTGCATACCGAGCATGAACGCAAGGCTTGCCGCCGCCGCATACGCACTCGGACGTTCTTCGACAGACGCCGCACAGTTCCATTCGTTGAGTATGTCCGGAACGTCGTCGTAGCCGTACATATTCATTATCTTTCTCATGTAGTCAGCGATGAGGAATGCTCCGGGGAAATCCGTAAGGTCGGGTTTTACGTAGATGTGCCACGAGAAGAAGTCGATGGGCGAGCCGTGCGCCTTTATGTATTTGAAGAAGCCGTGCATGAATTCGAGGAAGAACTGAGTGAAGTTTTCCGCTTTCTTGCCGCCTGCGAAAAGTGTGCCGTCGGGGTCGTCACGGAACGCAAATCCGCCGCAGGAGGCGTAACCGCCGACCTTGATGCTGTCGCCGAACACCGCTTTCAGGTGCTTTGCGGTAATGTCGTAAAGCTCGAAGTATTCCTCGGGCGTGCCTCGCCACATGGAGGAGGTCTCTTCTTTATAGCAGTCGTCCGGCTCGTTCCAGATTTCCCAGTAGGTTATGCCGTAGCGGAAGCCGTCTGCCCAGCCTTCGTTGTAGTGACGGATAACGTGCTCGCAGATTCTCGCCCACTTGCCGTAGTCCTTCGGCGGAAAAATGCGGAACGGACGGAGCATATGCTCGTTTTCAATGGTAACTCCGAGACGGAAAAACGGCTCGACTTTGTTGTCATGAAGAAGCTTCAAAAGGCGGTCGGTGTACGCAAATTCGTAGTTTTTGGGGTCGGTTTCGTCGGCGTCGAAGTTCGGGAAAAGGTTGGGGATATCGACGAAAAGTCCCTGACCCATCCATCCGCCGACGTCGTGCAGACGGGAATAGGGAATACCTGCGTCCTTGAGATACTTGTAAAGGTAACTCCACGATATCGACGGCGGCTGTCCTACGCCGTGCATGGGTTTTATTTTGCCCGTGATTTTATTGAAATCGGCCGTAATTTTCATAACAGCGGTTCCTCCCGTATTTTTTAATTTTTACCGTACCGATTGTAACACAGCCGTAACGAAAAGTCAACACGCAAGGCTACGAAAAATTTTCGTAAAGTCACATAATCATCGCCGCCGAATAGAATAACGGTAGGGCAGAGTATTTATGCCCGGAAAGGAACGGTGAAAACGAAGAATGAAAGGTAAACAACTGTTGAAGCTTTCCGATATAGTGCCGGGTGAAAAGGCGTATGTCGAGAAAATAGGGGCGGACGCACAGAGCTCCGCTATCGATTCCTCCATGAAAAAGCGGCTCATGGATATAGGACTTATCCCCGGGACGGCGGTCGAGTGCGTTGGCGAAAGTCCGCTCGGAGATCCGAGAGCGTACCTCATAAGAGGCGCTGTCATTGCAATACGCCGCACCGACGGCCGTGAAATAAGCGTTTTCGGGGGTGAGGACTCGTGAAAAACGAAAATGTTTGCGGCACCGAAAAAGCCTGCGGCGGCTGTGCCTGCGGAAAGTGCGGCTGTGCGTCGTGTACGTGCGAAAACAAATGTAAAAAATCTCACCGCACCGACTGTGACGTGAATGCACCGTGCAAGGGGACAAAGACTGTAGACTTTGTCAAGGCAAGGCAGACGGAGCCATGCAGAGAGACGAAGCTTATTGCCCTTGCAGAGGCAAGGCGTACGGAGCCGTGTAGAGGGACTAAGCTCATTGCCCTTGCCGGAAATCCGAACGTCGGAAAAAGCACGGTTTTCAACGCTCTCACCGGCATGAAACAGCACACCGGCAACTGGACGGGAAAGACCGTTGCGAGTGCAAGGGGACGATTTACGGTCGGCGACAGATCGTTTGAAATAGAGGATATCCCCGGAACATATTCGCTTTGCGCACACTCGAGCGAGGAGGAGGTGGCACGCAATTTTCTGTGCTTCGGAGGTGCGGACGCCGTTGTGACTGTCTGCGATGCGACCTGCCTTTCACGCAACATGATTCTCTTGCTTCAGATACTCGAGGTGACTGGGAAAGTTGTCTGCTGCGTAAACCTCATGGACGAAGCACGGCGAAAGGGAATACACCCCGACCTTGACCTGCTCTCGGAAAGACTCGGAATACCGGTTGTGGGAGCGTCGGCACGTGACAAAAGAACGCTTTCGGCGCTCACGGAGACCCTCGCCGCAGAAGCCGACAGAGATTTCGGAGAACGTGCGCCGCTTTCGGTCGAGTACAGTAGACCTATCGAGGAAGCGCTCTCCGCTCTCGCTCCGACCGTAGCACGTGTGTGCGGACTGCGGATAAATCCACGGTGGCTTTCGTTAAAGCTTCTGGAGAGGGATGCGTCGTTTGAAAGTGAGCTTCACCGCTTTTTCGGCTTCGGACTCTACGAAAACGAAGAGATTGCCGCCGCTCTCGACGACGCCGAAGCACTCCTTGAAAAGGGCGGAGTAACCTCACCCGAAAAGCTCTCGGAACTCTGCGCCGAAACTGTTGTGAAGCACGCCGAAAGGCTCTGCGAGGGAGTCGTCGCCTCGGACGAAAGCTCTTTCGGAAGCTATTCCGCACGTGACAGAGCCGCCGACCGCATACTTACGGGAAAATTTACGGCGTTTCCCGTTATGGCGCTGTTCTTTGCGTTTATCTTCTGGCTGACGATAAGCGGCGCAAACTACCCCTCGCAGCTTTTGTCCGAGTTTTTCTTCTCGGTCGGAGACAGGCTTCTTGCGGCGCTTACCGCACTCGGTACACCGGCGATTGTCACCGACATACTCATAGGCGGAGTGTACAACGTCCTTGCGTGGGTGGTATCGGTCATGCTTCCGCCGATGGCGATATTCTTTCCGCTGTTCACGCTTCTCGAGGACGTCGGTTATCTTCCCCGTTTTGCCTACAACCTCGACCGACCGTTCAGAGCCTGCCGTGCCTGCGGAAAACAGGGTCTCACCATGTGCATGGGCTTCGGGTGCAACGCCGTCGGAGTTACCGGGTGCAGGATAATCGATTCTCCCCGTGAGAGACTGCTTGCGGTTTTGACAAATGTGTTCGTCCCGTGCAACGGCAGACTCCCGGCACTTGCGGCAGTTACGGCGATGTTCTTTACCGTGGGAGTCGGCGTCGGTGCGTCGGCGGTGTCGGCGGTTGTGATGACGTCGTTTATCGCACTCGGCGTTGCCGTGACCTTCGGCGTGACACGGCTTCTTTCACAGACACTTCTTCGCGGCGTGCCGTCGTCGTTCACCCTTGAGCTTCCGCCCTACCGTAAGCCGCAGTTTCTCAAGATTCTGACACGCTCCGTGTTCGACCGCACTCTTTTTGTCCTCGGACGTGCGGTGTGCGTCGCCGCTCCTGCCGGACTTGTCATCTGGATTCTTGCGAATGTTTCGGTCGGCGGAGAGAGCCTTTTACACACGGCGTCGGAATTTCTTGATCCCCTTGGGCGCATAATGGGACTTGACGGAGTGCTTCTGCTTGCGTTTATCCTCGGCTTCCCGGCAAACGAGATTGTGCTTCCCATTGCGATAATGGCGTATACCGGAACGTCAACTCTTGCGGAACTGTCGTCATACGCCGAGATGAGGGCGATTTTTGCCGCCAACGGCTGGACGGGCGTCACTGCGGTGTGCGTGCTTCTCTTCACGCTCTTTCACTTCCCCTGCTCGACAACGCTTCTTACAGTGAAAAAGGAGACGGGAAGTGTGAAGTATACCTTCCTTGCCGCCGTTATCCCCACCGCCGTCGGTTTTCTTCTCTGTACTGCGGTGAACCTTGCGGCGCATTTGCTCGGATTGGTCTAATGCTGTAGACTGCGGCTCGGCACATTCTGCCGCACAATAAATTAACTCCCCGATACAGAGGAACTGTCTGCGTCGGGGAAAACCTTGCATATTGGGTCGAATGCGTTAGACCTTGCTCTTTGCCGAGGCTTTTTTCACGGCTTCGGAATACTTTTTCGGCGTTGTTCCGAAGGTGCGTTTGAAAAGGCGTGAGAAGTACTCGACGTCCGCAAAGCCCGAAAGCTCCGCAAGACGTGCAACTCCGAGAGAGCCGCCGTAAACCGAGATAAGCCTTGCGGCATGTTCCGCTCTCAGGCGGTTTACGTACTCCACCGGCGTTTTTCCGAGGCGGCGTCTGAAGCATTCACGTATGTAATCGACAGCATATCCGCTCTCCGAAAGAAGCTTCGACACACGAAAGTCAGTGTCGGCAAACGAGTATAGAATCTTTTCCTTTATTGCGTCAACCGCCTCGTCAACTCCGCTCTTGCGCTCAAGCCCCCGAACGAGAAATGCGGCGTATGCACCGATGAGCGCCGACGAAAACGCACCGCCGTCGGAGTCTGTACAGTCGGAGTTGCGGTAAATCATTGCGGCGAGAGCGTGACCGTCGCCCGACGAATCCCTTATCACGGTGACGTCCTCAAAGACCGAGAGACCGCCGCCCGCTTCCTCGAGGCTCACCGAGATGTTTCGGAAGGTGCCGCCCTCGGCGCATGAGCCGTGAAGTATTCCCGGAGGCACGACGATTATCGTCTTTTCGTCGAAGGGGTATTTTGCGGTTTCGGTCGCAAGGACGCCGTGTCCCTTTATGTAGCACATGACCTCGAAAAAATCGTGGCGGTGCATTACCCATTTTTCGACACCCTCGGGCGTGAGCGAAGCGGAGAATTTCACGTCGTATCACCTCGTATAATATAGGTTTTGTACGGTTTTGCAGAGCTTTGGTTCTTGCCGTGTGCGGCGCAAAGTACTATAATCGTTAATGTAAAGAATACACTGTGCAAGAAAAATAAGACTATGCACTGAAAGGAAACACTATGAAAAAATTCACAGGCTTTGAACACGGAATGGGAATGGGCGGATGGCTCACCAACTACAAGCGTCTCGGCATTCTTCCCGAAAAATGGAGACTTACGATAACCGAAGGCGACCTTGAACACTTCGACAGCTACATCACTGAAAAGGATATAGAGTACATCGCCTCTCTCGGCATGGATCATATACGCCTCGGCTTTGACCAGATTGTAATGGAAGAAGAACCGTTCAAGTACCGTGAGAGAACTTTCCTCTGCATCGACCGCTTTATTGAGTGGTGCGGGAAGTACGGTCTCGGAATAGTGCTGAATATGCACAAGGCTGTCGGCAACTACTGCGACGTAAAAGAGGACAAGGAGCTTCTCGACGATGAAGAGCTTCAGGAGCGCTTTATCGCAATGTGGGTGTACTTCGAGAAGCGTTATCACGGCAAGCCCGACGTTATCTTTGAGCTTCTCAACGAGGTGCGCAACGTATCGCCCGACAAATGGAACGACCTCGCCGAAAAGACGATAAAGGCAATACGTGAGCTTAACCCCACACGCCGCATTATCGTCGGCTCAACCTGCTGGAACTCGCCCGACACCCTGAGCGAACTTCGCCTTTACGACGACGAGAACGTAATCTACACGTTCCACTTCTACGAGCCGTTCGAGTTTACGCATCAGAGAGGCGTGCTTCAGCCGCCCTGCGCCTACTACAACCGTGAGATGCCGTACCCGGGAGATATCGAGAGATACCGTGATTTCCGCCGCTTCGTAAACGGTGAGGAAAACCCCTATCCCGACTACATCGCCGTTAACCGTGATATGCTTCACAGAAAGCTTAAAGCCGCTCTCGATTTTGCCGACGCTCACCCCGACAAGATTTTGTGGTTCGGCGAATTCGGCACGATACGCCACGCAAACATAAAGTACCGTGAGGCATGGATGCGGGACGTCATTTCGATCGTCAAGGAAAAGGATATACCTTTCTGCGTCTGGAACTACCTCAGCACGCCATACGACGGCAACCGTTTCAGCCTTGTGGACGACGACAACCGCCGTATCGTGAGCGAAGAGATGGCGAAGATAATAAGAGGCGAGGTATAACCTTTGCTTTTGCGTGCCGCAGGGGAGTTTGACTGCATTTGCGATGCGCACATTTTAAATATCGGAGTGCTGAGACTTGCTGCGGCACTCCGTTTTGTTATCTGTAATACTCAAATTCCGCACCGTAGATAGACACAATCTGACCTTCCTGTATGCCCTTTTCTTCGAGTGCGTCTATGACTCCGCTCTTTCGGAGTATTTTCTGGAAGTATGCGACCGACTCACGATCCGTGAAGTTTATGGAGTTGATGACGTTGATTATTCTCGGAGCTTCGACGAAGAATGTGTCGTTCTCACGTGTGACGGTGATTTCCTCGCTTGCTTCGTCCGAGAACAGCTCTTCCTCGGGAACAACCTCCGTCTCAAACACCTTGAGAGGGGGAAGAGCCGAAAGCTTCTCGGCAATCATGCACGCAAGCTCGTCCGTACCCTCGGCAATCGCCGCACAGATGAAGATTATGTCCCAGCCGTGCGCTTTTGCATATTCGGTGAGCCGCTTTTTGGTGTCCTCTTCGGTCATGTCAAGCTTGTTTCCAACGAGTATTCTCGGTCTCTCTGCAAGCTCAGGACTGTAAAGCTTAAGCTCCTCGCTTATCTTCTCGACGTCCTCTATGGGGTCTCGACCCTCACAGCCGGAGGCGTCAACAACGTGAACCAAAAGCCGACAGCGGTCAATGTGGCGCAGAAACTGATGACCGAGTCCGAGTCCCTCAGACGCTCCCTCAATAAGTCCCGGGAGGTCGGCGAGAACAAAGTTTCCGCACTTCGTCGATACCACGCCGAGCATGGGGGCAAGCGTTGTGAAGTGGTAGTCGGCAATCTTCGGCTTTGCGCTGCTGAGAACCGAGAGTATCGTCGATTTGCCGGCACTCGGCATACCTACAAGACCTGCGTCGGCAAGCATCTTAAGCTCAAGCTCAACCTCAAGCTCACGTCCCTTGATGCCCGACTTTGCGAAGTTCGGAGTTTGCCTTGTGGGAGTGGCGAAGTGGGTGTTGCCGAAGCCACCCTTGCCGCCGGAGAGGAGAGTGAAGCCGCCCTTTTCGTCAACGTCGCTGTCCGACATATCCTTTATTATGCGTCCGCTCTCGGCGTCCTTGATTACTGTACCTCTCGGCACGGGAATGAGAAGATCGGGTGCGTTCTTTCCGTGGAACTTCGCCGCTTTGCCGTCCTCACCGTTTTCGGCAACGAACTTTCTTCTGTACTTGAACTTGAGAAGAGTGTTTTCGCCCTCGTCTATGACGAAAATTATACTGCCGCCCTTGCCGCCGTCGCCTCCGTCCGGACCGCCGTGGGAAACGTACTTTTCACGTCTGAACGAAACGCAGCCGTTGCCGCCGTTGCCGGATTTTACGTATATTTTTACCTTATCTATAAACATTTTTCCGTCCTTTCTCTCTTACAAAGAAATAAGGCTGCCCGGGATAGTTGCGGACAGCCATTTGGACTTTGTTTTGCTCGGCAGCGGACTTACGCCTCAGTGTGAACGCTTACGCGCTTTCTTCCGCCTGCGATATGTTCAAACTTAACAACGCCCGCTTCAAGAGCAAAGAGCGTGTCATCGCTTCCGATACCGACATTCTTACCGGGGTGAATCTTTGTGCCGCGCTGTCTTACGATGATGTTGCCGGCGAGAACGGGCTGACCGTCTGCCTTCTTAACGCCGAGACGCTTGGACTCGGAATCTCTGCCGTTCTTGGTAGAGCCGACACCCTTTTTATGAGCAAAAAACTGAATTCCCAATCTCATCATTGCAGTATCTTCCTTTCTGTAATTTTTACGTTTTCCGGATAGAGAGAACCCAAATCCGAAAGACGCTCCCGGAGTGTGGTGAGTATCTTTGCGATATCGTGACCTTTCGCCGAATTTGCGGCACAGTCCTCAATAACGCACTCAACGCACGCCGTGTCCTCCGAAACATCAAGCCTTGCTTTGACTCCGTATGCGTCGCACAAAAGCGACAGTGCAAACTCGACCGCCGACGAAATATAAGCGCACACAATGTCGCTTCCCTCGTCCGCATAGCCTGAGTGACCGCTCACACGGAACGCCGAATAGCCGTACTTTTTATCGGGGACAAATTCGATAGTCGTCATGTGAATCAAAGAGAGATCTTCTTGATCTGAAGCTTGGTATAGGGCTGTCTGTGACCCATCTTCTTCTTCTCGTTCTTCTTCGACTTGTACTTGATGATTGTAATCTTCTTAGCCTTGTCGTTCTTTACAACGTTTGCCTCAACCGTGCAACCGTCAACATAAGGAGCGCCGACCTTGATACCGTCATCGCCGGAAACTGCAAGTACTGTATTGAGAGTTATGTCGGAGCCTGCTTCAACGCCGAGCTTTTCAACGTAGATTACGTCTCCTTCGGAAACCTTGTACTGCTTTCCGCCTGTTTCTACAACTGCAAACACGAAAAGCACCATCCTTTCTTTCTGTCTCGCTGAATCGGGACCGACCGGTGCGTGACCCGTCGAATTTTTCTGCCCTTATCATGCGGCGATTTATTATACCACTTTATAAATGCCGTGTCAACGGAATATCCGTAAGTTTTCCGCGGGTTCACGTTTTTTTTACATATCGGCAACGCCGCACGCTTCCTCGAGGTTGTTTACGGTGTAGGTTGCGCCGTTCGGTTCGGGAAAATTGCGTCCCCATTCGACAAGGCACGTATCAATGCCGAACGCATCCCCACCCTTGATGTCGGTTGCGGGGGAGTCGCCTATCATGAGCGAGCGGCTCTTGTCAAAGTCACGTATGCGCTCTGCGGCACGCTCAAAGAAGCGCACGTCGGGCTTTCTCTCGCCAAGCTCTTCGGAGGTGAATATATCCTCGAAGTACTTCTCCGTGCCGGACGCCGCAAGTCTCGAACGCTGCGTTTTTCCGATGCCGTTCGAGAGGATAAAGAGCCTGTGGTTTTCCGAGAGCTTTTCGAGAACCGTCGCCGCACCGGGCATAAGGTCGTGTCCCTCGGACAAAAGACTTCTGTAGTATGCGTCCCATTCTGCACCGTCAACCGTGTGACCGAGACTCTGCATTGTGAGCGTGAAGCGGTTTGCAAGAATATCGGCGACCTCGATTTTGCCGCATTCGTAGTCGTGCCAGAGACGTAAATTTATCGAGCGGTAGAGCTTTTCGGTGTCGGCGTCGAACGGAAAACCGAACTTTTTGAACACGCACGGCAGCGACTCACGTTCGCTCTTGTCGAAGTCGAGAATTGTGTTGTCGAGGTCGAAGAGAAGTATGGGGTATTTCATCTTTGCATCTTCCTTTCGTCCGTGGCGCAGATACTGCGGAGCTTTGCGATGAATTTTTCCGCAGAAATGACGTCGGTGTCGCCTATCACGGCAATTCCCATGTTTTCGGCTCTTTCGAGGAGCGAGAGTCGTGCCGATTCGTTCGCACGGTCGGACGTTGTCACGAGTATCTTCACTGCGTGTTCGCCGCCGTAATGACGTGCCACGGTGTCAAGCTCGTAGAGTGCTTCCTTTTTTGCGCCGCCGTTCTTGCACGAGATGAATACCGGCACAAAGCCGTGCATGGCAACGACGTCGATTTCATTTTTCGTACCGCTCTGCGGAACGCCGTCCCAGTCTGCCGAAACGCTCACGGCAATGTCGCCGAAGAAGTCCTTTTCACATTCGGAGAGCATAACGGCGCACATATAGACGTAGTTTTCGAGAATGTTCCCGGCTTTCGACATACATGAGCGCACAAAATCGTTCTTGTAGCGGTAGGATATTCTGCCGTCGAAGACACGGTAGCCGCTCACAAGACCGGCGAGCATGAGGTCCGACATGAAGTTCACCGACGGAAGCTCGATGTTCTTAAAACGCTCGCTTTTTAAGTAGATGTTTATTCTGTTTCCGTTTCTGCCGTACTGTTCGAGAGAAGAGAGCACGGAAATCTGCCTGTTCCAGAGCCTTGTGTCACGGCGGCAAATGCCCCACAGAGCGTTAATGTCACGCCTGTCGTTTTCGGAAAGCACCCTGCGGCAGTCGGAGTCACGCTCGCTCAAAACCGCACCGCCGTAAAGTGCGACCGATTCGCCGACCGACAGACCTTCACGGTAAATTCGGGCGTGTTCGGCAAAGCTCTGCGCATTTTTAAGCGGCAGTACCGTCATGCCGTTTACGTCGGACTTCACCATGCAGAGCTTCATTACCTGCGCTACCGCACCGAAAGCCGCCGCAATAAGCTCGTCGCCTCCCGAGAGGTCGAACACGCAGCTGTCGGCGTACTTGTTTGCAATGTAGGCAACGGCACGCTCAATTTCGGTAAAGTCGCCGTGCGGCACATTGACGTACTCGACGAAGCGTGTGCCGGCGTTCTTTTTGAGAAAGCGTGTGAGAGCCGAACGGCGAGACTCGGTCATTTCGTCGGCGTAGCCGATATAGACGGCACGCTCGGGTCGCAGGAGCATTACTCCGGCGGCATTTTCAAGCTGACAGGGGTCAAATAGTTCGATAAGTGTCATAGAACCTCCGGAGAGAGAAAAGCGGGGCTTTTCAGTGAAATTTGCCCTTCGGGCAAGTGATATACGCCTGCGGCGTGTGAAATATCTCGCTTCGCTCGATGTGAAATGTTGCTTCGCAACGTTGGGGAGGAAAAGCTCCTAAAGTCGCTTTGAAATTGAGAGTGGAGAGTGGAGAATGGAGAATTGATGTTGAAAAGCGGAGCTTTTCAAAAATTGAAAATTGAGAATGGAAAATGGAGAATTGATGTGGAAAAACGCTGAAGCGTTTTTCTTCAATATTTGAATGGTGCGGAGTTTGAGGGTGTGCGGCGAAGGGAAAGAAAGGCAGAATTCATAATGCATAATTCATAATGCATAATGCATAATTGACGTTGAAAAGCTTAGCTTTTCTTCAATATTTGAATGGTGCGGAGTTTGAGGGTGTGCGGCGAAGGGAAAGAAAGGCAGAATTCATAATGCATAATTCATAATGCATAATGCATAATTGACGTTGAAAAGCTTAGCTTTTCTTCAATATTTGAATGGTGCGGAGTTTGAGGGTGTGCGGCGAAGGGAAAGAAAGGCAGAATTCATAATGCATA
>CAKSCN010000003.1 GCA_934444485.1 uncultured Eubacteriales bacterium
AGTTAAGCTCACCTGTGCCTACAATACTCGGACGGCGACGTCCCGGGAAGATCGGTCGATGCTAACATCGGGTTCTCTGAACCCCTTCGAGTTGGTAGCCTCGGTTATCAACTCTTTCTTTTAGTCAGTGTCATTAGCGGCAAGGGTCCACCCGTTCCCATCCCGAACACGGAAGTTAAGCTTGCCTGTGCCTACAATACTTGGACGGCGACGTCCCGGGAAGATCGGTCGATGCTGACATATGCGCTCGTATGCTTGATGTCACGTCTTGCATATGAGCTTTTTTGTTGCCTTGAATGTAACCGGAGCCGTGGAGGTGTTTGAAATGTTCGGACAGAAAAACTCAAAAGCATACCTTGAAATTACCAATGTTTGTAATCTCTCCTGCTCGTTTTGCCACGGCACTTCACGTAAACCACGCTTCATGACTTTTACAGAGTTTGAAACTGCCGCCCAAAAGCTGCGCCCTTATTGCGAGTACCTTTACCTCCACCTTATGGGTGAGCCTCTTCTCCATCCGCAGCTTGGCGAAATTCTCGAATGTGCCGCAGATTTGAACTTTAAGGTAATTCTTACTACAAACGGTACTCTTCTCGGCAGAAAATCCGCTCCTCTTCTCGACTCAAAGGCGCTGTTTAAGGTCAGTGTCTCGATACATTCGTTTGACGTGAACGACATGGCGTCTCTCGGGTGTTCTTCCTTTGACGATTATTTCGCCGTGTGCTCCGACTTCTGCGATGCGGCGGCCGAAAGAGGCGTCATTTGTGTGTACAGATTGTGGAACAACGAGGGAGATACAGCACCCGAAGTGCAGAATGCCGAGGCGCTTGCCGTCATGAGGGCGCATTATCCGGGTGAATGGAAGAAAATCTACAGCGGCTACCGTTTGTCCGAGAGTAAAATCTTTCTCGAGTGGGGGAAACGCTTTGAATGGCCGGACACCGCCCCCGAAAAGTCCGCCACCGAGAACCACGCTCACTCCTGCTACGGTCTGTGCGACCAAATAGGCGTGCTTTGCGACGGAAGCATTGTTCCGTGTTGCCTCGACGCTGACGGTGCGATTACGCTCGGTAACATTTTTACCGACAGCATTGACGACGTTCTTTCCTCTCCTCGTGCGGTCGCTCTGCGTGAGTCGTTTGAGAAGCGTACCGTTGCGGAACCGTTGTGTCTGCATTGCGGTTATGCCGCACGATACAAGTAACAAGGTGCGGCGGACGATAGATTGGTGTACTGATAATGCTCGATACAAGTCCAATGCAGCTGTCGTACGCAGAAACAGTGGAAATAATCCTTACCGCACGACAAAAAAGCTCTCGGGGGAGCTGTTCGGAAATGGCGAACCTCTCGGCGAGAGCTTTACTGAAAGTATGAAGTGTATAACCGGAGTGGGCTGTGAGTCGGCGTCAGATGAACGGTCTTACGTCAAGAACCTGGCGCAATGCACGCCTTGACCTCAAAAGCCCCGGAAGTGCGACCTGAAGCTCCGAGAGTGCGCACACCGCACCGAACATCAGGTGCAAATCACGCCACTGCGGTTCGGAAAAGTCGGAGTTTTCCAGATATTCCGCATATCCGTGCGCAAAGGCTTCGAGTCTTTCCCGGCTCTCACCGAGACGATACCCCGACTGAACCGACGCACGATTCAGGGTGAATGCCCAGTCTATGTCGAGGAACCTCTGTCCGCAACCGAAGCTTTCCGGCATGAGTTTTTTGTCATACAGCTCAATACAGCTGTCGATTAGCCTTTCGGCGTTCGGGAATGCACGTCTTTCGGCGTGGAAGCAAAAGAGAAAATGAAACCAGTCGCCCATGTGGCTCCACAGCGGTTTGAGACCTGCGCTGACAGCACCTTTTACGCTGATTCCCGTTTCGGGATCGTTGTACTTGACGAGTCGTTCAAAGAAGGCATTCTCCCACTCGGGAGTAATTGTTTTTGTAAGATACAGCGTTGAGAACACTCCGGCGCCTATGTGTCCGGAACGGTTTGTAGTTTCCCATTCGAGCGAAGACAGAAGCTCCTCTGCCGATGAAGCCGAGCGGTACTCATTGAGTGCTGTGACGGGGTATCCGGGTGATTCCTGAAAGAGTTCAAGGGCGGCAATACAGTGTGCGGTGCAGTGATACGGATGATGCGAGCCTTCGTCAAAGAGTCCGGTTTCGGGTGACTGAAAGTCCTTGAGACGCTCGGTCAGAAGATCGAGTTCACTGCGCTTCGGAATGTCGTCAATCGTGAACATGATATTCAGTGCGTCGGCTATTCCGTACTCGTTGTCGCCCTTTTTGGGATATCTTGCGTATCCGGTCTCTGTCCTGTGGCAGTCGAGCGACTTTTTTACTTTTTCGATTATCGGTTCAATATTTATCATGTTTAATCCTCCGCATTGTCGGTTATGTTTGTCTTTACGGACAAGAAAGTTTGCTGATGTTGCCGACTTTTACGCTTACGCTTTCCGCCCCGTGCGGTTGTGCCGTCGTGCGCTTGGATTTTGATTGTCTTTTCTGCGACGGCGAAAGCATGGAGTGTCAATGCGAGCGCAAAATGTGCTGTAAGCAGTTTTTTATCGGAACATCACTGAAACTTTGGTACAATTATAACACAAAGAGTGCGTTGGATCAATATCGGAGGTTATCTGAAAGTTATGAAATCGGATCATAAGTCAAAAAAGAATGCGCCGGCAATAACGGAGCAGTACGCCGATATTATGTCGGATCCTACGCCGGGTTTTCGTCTTGTCGGATATATTGAGCGACCGTTCGGATATGTTTCGGATGATCATTCGCATAGCTTCTGGCAGATAATAATCGTACTCGGCGGAACATTCGTCGTGGAAAGCGGAGGAATACAGTATTCTCTTTCAGCCGGGTGGATACACATACTTCCGCCGGGGAAGTCTCACATACTGAAAAGCGGTTCTGAGGGATATTCGCAGGTTGGCATAGACATTGACCCCACCTCGCCTGAGGGAGCCGTTCTGACCGAGTATTTTTCCTCCCCTGCTGTATTCAGATCCTCCGACGCAGAGCGGCTCGGCTGCGTTATAAGAGACAATATAAAAAGCTTCGTTAAAGCGTCCGATGTGCTTGTTGCGGAATGTGTGAAGAGTGTCGTGTGGGCGTCCGTCGCCGAAAGGCAGCGCACCTCGATTGCACCGACTGCGAAGAAGCTTTCCGAGTGGATCGATCTTCATCTCTCCGAACACGTGACTCTTGAGATGATCTCGGGAGAGATGTTTTTGAGCGTTCCGCATCTTGAGAGAATCTGCCGCAAAAACTTCGGATGCGGAATAATTGCGCTTATCAACAAGCGGCGGTTTGAACGTGCGTCGTCTTATCTTTTGGCGACTCAGCTGACGGTCGGTGAGATTGCGGAAGCGGTCGGATTTGATGAGGTTTCAAATTTCTCTGCGTTTTTCAGACGACACGCCGGAGTCTCACCGAGAAGCTACAGAAAAAGATAGTACTCTGTGGCGAAAGCGGCGTTCCGTTACAGCTCGGTCCTACGGTGCGATTACGCTCGGCAACATTTTTACCGACAGCATTGACGACGTTCTTTCCTCTCCCCGTGCGGTCGCTCCGCATGAGTCATTCGAGAAGCGTGCCGTTACTGAACCGTTGTGTCCCCGGTGCGGTTATGCCGCACGTTATAAGTGATTCGAGGTGTTATCATTGAAAAATTTTGACCCATGTGCTGTTGCAAAAGCCGAATACATTGTCTCCATGTGCATTTTCGGCACGATAGGAATAGTTGTAAGCTCACTTCCGGTTTCGAGCGGCGTGTGTGCTTTTTCCCGTGCCTTTTTCGGATTTCTGTTTATCGTCGCCGTCTCGTTTTTCAAAAGGTCGTCATTTGACTTTGCGGCGGTTAAGCGGAGCTTTCTCTCCCTTGCCGTGACGGGAGCTGTCCTCGGCGCAAACTGGATTTTCCTCTTCGCTTCGTATGAATTTATAAACGTGCCGACGGCGACCGTGTGTTACTACATGAACCCTGTTTTCCTGATACTCCTTTCTCCGATTTTTCTCGGCGAGAAGTTGTCTCTTCGCAAACTTGTCTGCGTCGGGGTCGCATTCTGCGGAATGATTCTCGTTTCGGGGGTCACAAACGGAGTCGGTGCGGTGAACTTTGCCGGTATTGCTTTTGCGATAGCCGCCGCACTTTGCGACACTGCCCTCATGCTTTTGAGCAAGCGGCTTATCGGCGTTTCGGGCATTACAAGAATCACGGTTCAGCTTGCAGTGGCGTCGGCGATGCTTTTTGTATACGTTGCCGCAACCGAGGGTGTCGGTGCTTTTGCCGTTGACCCTTCGTACATTGCGCCGCTTGTCTGCGTCGGCATACTGCACACCGGAATTGCCTACATACTTTTCTACGAAGCGATAAGTGTGCTTGACGCCCAGAAATTCGCAATATTCAGCTACGCCGACCCCATTGTCGCCCTTGCGGCGTCGGCACTCATACTGCACGAGGTGCTTGAGCCTGCGGCGGCGGTCGGTGCGTTTCTCATCCTCGGAGTGACATTCGCCGACGGTATTGCAGACAGCTTTGCGGCAAAGAGGGAGTAGCACCGCAAATAAAGAACGACACCTCAGATTTTCTCCGGGGTGCCGTTTTCGTTTTTGTTACGTACCTGTTATTCTTCAATCGGCGTGAGCGCCTTTGCGTAAATTTCGGTGTACACAAGACCGTCTCTTCCACGCTCAGACTTCATGAGGCTCACACTGCGTATGTCAATCGGCTTTTCATAGGTGAACTCGCCGAGGTCGTCGAGGCTTATGCCGTCCTTGAGTACAACCTCTCTGCCGAGAGTGAGATGCGGCTTGAAATCGTTCTTGTCAAGCGAAATGCCCTTTCTGACGAGACTTCTGTAGAGAAGCTTGTGCAGTATCGTAAGGCTCTGATTTTTCTCGACGCCTACCCAGAATATGTCGCCGCCGGAGCGTTTGAATTTGCCGGTTCCGTCAAGGCAGATCGAAAATTCCTCCATGTCTATGGAGTCTATCGTATCGACTATTGCGCCGATTTGAGTTGTCTCGCCGATAAACACGAGCGTGAGATGGAGGTTGTCACGCTTTGTGAAGTTGCCTTTTTCGGATACGGAGCGGAGCTTATCTATGTGAGCGCAAAGTGCGTCTTTCGTTTCGTCGTCAAAATTCACCGATATAAACAGTCTCATAATTACCTCTCAAAATTGCATTTCCGTCGAGCGCAGGGTGCGGAAGAAGAGTATTTTTCTATTCCTTTCGGACACACATATTATAACGCTTTTTTGTGTATATCGTTTTAATTTGAGCTGAATTTTTAAAGATGTTTTTGCTTTTTCACAATCAAGACCGCCGTTTGAACAAAGAAAAATCATATTTGAACAAAGTCGCATTTATTTGTTTACGACGGACTTCACATACGCACTTTTTGACCTTCAATTGCGCCTGTTATCGGTTTTTCTGTGTAAATATTATTTCAAACTTTTAAATTGAAATTCGGCGTTTTACATACCTTTTACACCCTCTTTTCGGTAACATTTCGGATATATTTGAATTATTTGAAAACTCGCACTCCGTTCAAAACTCATATTATCGACCTCTCAATTGCACTTTACAACAAAAATTCTGCGTTTTCGGATAATCCTTTCAAAGAACCGTTGACATACGTTTTCAGCCGTGGTATACTGTAAATATGTAAGTCTGCGTGCCGACGACGGCGCAAAACCAAAAACTTATGAGAGGACGATAACGAATGAAAAAGTTCATGGGCGAGGATTTTCTCCTCACAACGCCTACAGCAGAGTATCTTTACAACAACTTCGCAAAGGATCTCCCGATAATCGACTACCACTGCCACATAAATCCGCAGGAGATAGCCGAGGACAAGCAGTTCTCGAGCATTACCGAGGCGTGGCTCGGCGGCGACCACTATAAGTGGAGAGCAATACGTGCGTGCGGCTTCGACGAAAAGTATGTGACCGGCGACGCCTCCGATTACGACAAGTTCCGTGCGTGGGCGGAGTCCATGCCGTCGCTCATCGGCAACCCCCTCTACCATTGGACACACCTTGAGCTTAAGAGATACTTCGGCATCGATACCCCTCTTTCTCCGAAGAGCTGCGACGAGATCTGGAACAAGTGCAACTCCATGCTCACCGGAGGCACGATGTCCGTAAAGCAGATTATAAAGAAGTCTAATGTCAAGGTTATCTGCACGACCGACGACCCCGCCGACGACCTGCGCTGGCACAAGGTTATTTGTGAGGACAAGTCCTTCGCAACAAAGGTTCTCCCGGCGTTCCGTCCCGACAAAGGCGTAAATATCGAAAAGTCCGGCTTTGCAGACTACATAAAGACAAAGCTCTCCGCGTCGGTGGGATATGAGATAAAGTCTGTAAGCGACCTTCTCCGTGCGTACACCGAAAGACTCGATTTCTTTGAGGAAAACGGCTGCAAGACCTCCGACCACGGCATGGATTACCTCGTATATGCTCCCTGCACCGAGGTTGAGGCTGACAGAGTGTTCAAAAAGGTGATGGACGGCGAGGAGATAACGACAGAGGAAGCGGACGCATTCAAGACCTTCCTTCTCATCTTCTTCGCAAAGGAGTTCACAAAGAGAAATTGGGTAATGCAGATGCATTTCGGCGTTCAGAGAAACAACAGCGACGTAAACTTTGCAAAGATAGGTCCCGACGGCGGCTTTGATACGATAGGTGCCAACGACTGCATAAGAAACGGACTTGCGCTTCTCAATGCGTTCGAGAGAGAAAACTCGCTTCCGAAGATGGTATTCTACTCCCTCAATCCGACCGACAACGCCGCAATCGACGCAATGTGCGGATGCTTCCAGGGCAATTCCGAGGGTATAAAGAGCAAGATTCAGCACGGCTCCGCATGGTGGTTCAATGACCACTTGGAGGGTATGCGTGAGCAGCTCAAGGGTTACGCAAGCATAGGCGTTCTCGCAAACTTCATCGGTATGCTCACCGACTCCAGAAGCTTCCTCTCGTATACGAGACACGAGTATTTCAGACGCATTCTCTGCGAGTACATCGGCGGCATAATCGAGAGAGGCGAATATCCGAACGACCTCGAAACGGCAGGCAAAATTGTCTCCGATATAAGCCTTTACAACACCGAGAGCTTCTTCGGATTTTAAAGATAGCGTTCAATGCTCCTTTTAAATTCGGCGATTATGTTCTCGATTTTGGCAGAAAGGAAAATGAGCGATGTATATTTACAAAACGGAATTGCTGAAGGTAAGCGTAAAGTGGTTTTCGGACAAGGCAAGCGAAAAGGATATCGCAATGTTGGACAATCTTATAAACACGAGAGTTTCCGAAGGCTGGGAGTTTGTCACGTATAATTATATGGCAACGACTTTCCAGATAAGAGGAGCGTTCATCGTTACGTTCAGAAAGGAACGGTAACTATCCGAAAAGTGTTTGATTCAATTGCCGAAAGGGCGGCTGAAACGGAATAGGTATGCGAAAGACAGTATGTTGGCACAAAAACCGCATACTGTCTCTTTTTGTCTGCTCTATTTTTTTGCAGCCTTGCTCGGAGATATGCCGTAATACTTTTTGTACATCTGCGAAAAGGTGAGCGGCGACGTATACCCAACGGAATCCGCCGTTTCAGCGACCGTCATGTCTCCCGTGAGCAAAAGCTCCCTTGCACGCTCCATTCTGACCTTAAGCAGATACTTCTGCGGCGGCATACCGAAGGAGGACTTGAATTTTCGGCAGAGGTGCTTTTCGGAGAGCGACACGTGCCGTGCGGCGTCAAGCATCGTTATCTCGTGGCGGTAATTTCTCTCGAGAAACAGCTTAGCACGCATGACGTCCGAATAGGACCGCATACTCTCGTTTTCGTGCAGATACGGAAGAACAGAGAATAACGTCCCCGAGACGTCTGCATGAGACTTTTCCTTCGAGAGTCTTTCAAACGACGTGTACAAAAGCTCTTTCACCCTCGGAAAGTCGGAAAGGTAAAAATGCACATGCCTGTTTTCCGCAATGCCGAACACCGAAAACAGCTGCGGCACCTTTTCTCCGCCGAAGCCGAACCAAAAGTGTTCGTAACCCGAATTTACCGTAAAATCATGTTTTTTGTCCTTTGAGATGAGAAACGCTTCGCCGCTTTTGACGTCAAACTCCGAAAAACGGCAGACGTCGGAAATAACAATGTGCAAAAGATACGTGCTTCGCACACGAGGTCCTACCCTGTGCGTTTCACAAAGTGCGGAATGACCGAATTCGTTTATGTAAAAGGCGTCGCTTGCACTGTCAAAAAAGTGTATCATGCGTTGTTCTCCTTCCCCACTGTAATTAAATTATAGAACAATTCTGCGTATTTGTCAATGGTAAAAACGTGATGAGACTATGTACCGGTGCTTGAATTTGTGGTAGTATATAAAAAACGGAGGTAATCGACTATGTATCACAGTTCACAAAACAGAAGCGACTACGCACCCTGCCTTTGCGCCAACGGAAGCTTAAGCCTTTCGCCGAATGCCGACGGTTCGGTGTGCGAGGAGCCGTCAACAATAGAAAAGCAAAACTTTTGGTGCTTCGGAAGCCACAGCATCTACAGAGCCGGTCGCAGAATGTATTTGAATCATGCGAAGGGAATTTCGGGGGATTTACTCACCTTCGGCTCTTTTTCTTTCGACTGCGGTTCGTCTGCCGAATCTTTTGACCAAGAGCTCTCTCTGCCGGACGGCGTCGTAAAAAGTGTCTGCCGATACTCGGACGGTTCGGTTATCGAGTCGCTTTTCTTTACGCATTTTTGCAAAAACGTATACGTGCTGAAAAAGAAATACTGCGGTGCGGACAAAAAACTTGCGTTCCGGTATGATTTTCCGACGCATCGGGAGGTGCTGAAAAGTGCGTACCGCGAGTATAAATACTCACCTATCCGCGACGGCATTCGCACCGACTTTTACATTGAGGGCGCAGACTCATACAGGGGCTTTGTGAATGTTTTTCTCGACCGGGACGTAAAGCCTTCCGAGGGTGGCGGTATTTGCACGCTTTCCTTTGATGTTTCGGACGGCGATGAGTTTAATTTTTATCTCACGACCGCCGACAACCTCGACAGCGAAGATGAGATAAGCTTTGCCGAGAGTCTGTCTGCGTCGTCGGATTTCGATACGCTCTACCGTGAGCATACCGGACTTTGGAGGGAGTATTTCTCGAAAGGGGGCGCAAGTACGGGTGACGAGACGGTTGACGGCGTTTACATGACTGCGCTCTATCACATGAAGTGCGGCACGACTAAGTGGTCGATACCCGTCGGAATAAACGACAGCACTTGGCACGGCAGATATTTTGCCTTTGATGAGTTTTACGGCTTCCACGGACTTCTCACTTCGGCGCAAACAGACCTTGCAAAGCACGTGCCGTATTTCAGACTTCACAACTGTCTCGAAAAGGCGATACGCCGTGCGACGTATTACAGCGACGAACAGGCACGCTTTATGTGGGAAACTGCGGAGTACGGCGACGAGAACACAGTAAACGGAGTGTGGCTTGACCACGTCTTTCATATGGCTGTTGTCGCTCTCGGAGCGTATGAGTATTACGAGTACACCCTCGACCGTGAATTTCTTTCGGAATGCTACCGCATGATCCGTGCCTGCGCAAAGTTTTACACCGAAACGATGATTTATCACGACTCCGTGCGCAGAGCGTACTTCGGAAAATGCTGCGACCTTGAACGCCTCGGAACGTCGAGGGAGAACGCCTTTATGTCGTCGTGCGGAGCGGTATGTACGCTGAAAATCTGTGCGGACGCCGCCGATATACTCGGTGTTGACCCGGAATACGCAGCTGAGTGCCGAGAAACCGCCGAGAAGCTTTTGAAGGGCCTTCCGAACGACGGCGAAAAGTATATTCCGTTTGACGGTGCGTCACTTCGCAGTATCGGCGTGTATGCCGGGATATTCCCGTTTGATGTTCTCGGAAAAGACGACAAAAAGCTTCTTGCCGCAATGGCGGACTACGCTCTCAACGAGTCGGAATACGGCAATATGTACCGCACGGGAAAGGGCGTGTCGTCGTGGTATGCGGCATGGAAAGCGGCGGCATACGCAAGGTGCGGCATGGCAAAAGAGGCATGGTCGGCAATACGTCAAGCCTGCGCTTCGTGCGGAGTTTTCGGAGAGATGTACGAGATAAACGAGAGCGACGACGCACGCTGTCACCCGTGGTTTATGACGGCGGCGGGAATGCTTCTCACTGCGGTGAACGAGAGTCTTGTGCAGAGCGACGGCGAAAATGTGTATCTGCTCCCGGCGTATGACGGTGAATCGGCGAAGTTTAAGCTTGCCGTTCAAGGCGGTGCCGTGTGCGAAGCGGAGATAGAAAACAGACGTGTGAAGAAGCTTGCGTTCACTTTCCGTGACGGAGTCGAAAAAAAGCGTTTCCGTGTGTTCCTCGACGGCAGAGAGATAATGTATTGAGTCGGCAAAACAAATATCTTTTGCAAATACACAAATATATTTGATGACACCTTTCGATATTTGCGGTAGAATATGTAAGATGAACCGAATATATTTGAAAGGAAGATATATATGCATTTTAACGTAAAAGAAGAAATAATCGCTCTCACTCCCCAATGGAAAGGCGAGAGACTTCCCGACGGCCGTCCTTATGTCGAGGACAAGTATCTGAAAAAGCTCCACGAGATGACCCTTGAAGAGGTGTGGAAGCCGATATTCGTAAAGGGCTACGAGAACCAGTTTGTCGGCGGCGGCGTAAATCCGCTCCACGCACTCCATGACGACGGCAGAAAGCTTGTCGGACGTGCTGTAACCTGTTCGTTCTGCCCCACAAGACCCGACCTTCACGAGACTATGTTCGCTGTCGGTGCGGAAGAGGGAAGACACGGAAACTACAATCAGTGGGTCATAGACACGCTTGTTGAGGGAGACGTTGTCGTTGCGGATATGTTCGACAAGATTTACAAGGGAACATTCGTCGGCGGCAACCTCACGACCGCAATTAAGACAAAGACAAAGACCGTCGGTGCGGTAATTTGGGGCGGCGTTCGAGACGTTGAGCAGATGAAGCAGGTCGAGGGCGTTCAGGTTTACTACAGAGGTATCGACCCCACTCCCATCCGTGATTTCGTTATGACGGGCTTTAACTCGGTCGTAAACTTTGGCGGTGCGGTATGCCTCCCGGGTGACGTCGTTTTCGGTGCAGGCGGCGGTGTCCTCTTTATTCCGTCCCACCTCGTTGCGGAGGTTGTTGACGGTGCGGCAAAGACTCACGTCAAGGACGACTTCGGTTTTGAGATGATAGCGCAGAACAAGTTCACGACGGCTCAGATCGACCGCAACACGTGGACGGAGGAAATGCTCGATATGCTCATGGACTTCATAAAGAACGACCCGAGAGGCGAGAAGTACCGTGACCTTGACTGGTCGCACGAGTATGACCTTGCGAGAAACGGAGACCCGACGGATACGCAGACAGCACTTTGATTAATTCGTAAGGGGGAGTTCGCACTCCCCCTTACGTTATCCCCCACATTAAGGACGTCGGCAAGCGACGTCCTCGCAAGGAAAAACTTCGTTATTCCTTGCGAAAGCAGATTCGTTCGCTCGCGCCAAGCTTGAGGCGCAAGCTTGGCTTGCCTGCTTCGCTTGCTTCTCTGCGCTTGCGAATCTATAGGTGTTTTCATCGGCAAGTGAATTGTCGATGAAAACAGATTTGAATTGCATTCCGCCTTTGGCGGAAAAAAGGACGACGACAAGCGGCACGCTCGTATCGAAAAGCCCCGCAATTCGATTAATCGTCAATCGCAAATATAGAAAAGGGGGGAGTTTGCGCTTCCCCTTAAATTTATATTCTGTTGTGCCGAAAGAGCGGCGACGCCAAGTTGAGAAAATGCAAAGATTCCCTTGCCGCAATATTCCGCTTCCCGAGAAAAGATTGCCTCGGACAGTAACCTTAATTGTCAATTGTCAATCGTCAATTGTCAATCCACCCTATAACTCCACTCTCCACTCTCCACTCTTCACTCTCCACTCTCCACTCTCTTCTTCTCTCCCACCGTAATATGCGCATTCTCCGTCCCTGTCACCGACACCGAAAGCCCGGCGGCACGCATGAACGAGAGAGTTGCGGCGAGACTGTCCGGGTAAAGCGAGAGGGTCCTGTCGCCGTACTTCAGAAAAAGCTCCGTACTTTTCGATATTGACAGCACAAACCGTCCTCCCGGGCGCACGAGCTTTGCGGCAGCGCTTATTGCCGCCTTTTTGTCTTCTATGTGCATGAAGGTCAGCGATGAGTATACAACGTCGTATTCGGCGTCGGTTTCGTATGAAAGAAAGTCGCCGCAGATAAGCACGGCGTCGGTCACTCCGGCGAAATTCACGAGGTTCTCACCGGCACGCTTTACCGATTTCGGCGAAAGGTCAATCCCCGTAAAGCTCCGGGAGAGGGGAGCGGTGCGAACGGCAAGTCTTCCCGTACCGACGCCTATCTCGAATACGTCCTTGTTTCGTGTGTGTCCGAGAGCGAGCTTTTCGAGGAAGGTCTCTCCGTCCCACCTGTCCATATATCTGCGAAGCTCTTCGCCGTCGTAAACCGGGTCGTTGCCCTCGTCAACAAGAGCGTCGTAGTGCGTTTTTACGTCGCAGTACTCTATGCTCATGAGCCTTTCACCTTGTGGCTTCGTCCGGCAAGACGTATATCCTCACCGATAAAGCGGAAGCTTCGGAACTCTCCGAGAATGCGTGAGGAAATTCTCTCGTCGTAGAGCTTCGCAACGCCGTTTGAAGAGTCGAAATTGCCGCTTATAATCATGGCTTTGCCCGTGCAGATGCGTGTGTTCAGAAGGTCGTACAGCACCGTTATCGTGAAGCTGTTGCGGAATTCCGCTCCGAGGTCGTCGATAATAAGAAGGTCGCAGTCGAAGTACTTTGACGTGTCTATGCCGTCTGAGGCGTTGCCTGATGAAAAGCGCTTTGCCTCGAAAGTGCGTATGATGTTCTGCGCCGTGTCGTAAACGACGCTCATTCCCTCCTCGATGACTCTCTTTGCTATGGCGGTAGAGAGGTGGGTCTTGCCGAGTCCCGTCGCACCGAAGAAAAAGAGGTTGTCACGCTTCTCTGCGCTCTTGAAGCCCTCGGCGTACTTTTTCGACTCCGAGAGTATGTAGCGCATAACCCCTCTTGCAGACACTCCCCGTGCGTCTTTTTCGTCGGAGTAGAGCGAGAGGTCGAAGTTGTCGAAGGTCTGGTCGGTGAGTACGCTTCCGAGTCCTGCCGAAAGAAACGACTCCTTCACAAGAGCCTTTCTGAAGCACTCGCACGGCTTTATGCCGATGTACCCCGTGTCGGAACACAACGGACACTCGTATTTCACGTCGGAGTAGTCGGCAGGGTAGCCCGCTTTTTCGAGAAGCTCCGCACGCATGGCACGTATATCGGCGTTTTCCGCTTTCATTCGCTCAATTTCCGCACCGACAGCACCGCCGTCCAGAGCCGCTTTGTACACACGAAGCCCTGTTGAGGCGAGAACCTCGTCTATCTGCGCCACTCCCGGCACTTTCTCGTGAAGCTCCGCACGCTTTACGTCAGCGGTCTCCTGCGCCGCACGGCGTTTTTTCTCAAACTCTTCTTTTACCTTCTTGATAACATCAGCCGAATATGCCATAATGACCTCCAAAGATATCTTTCCACTATGATTATACAACAAAACCTCGCTTTTGTCAACAAAAATCGCAAAATGCGGCAGTACTGCGGTGAACAAAAAAATCCCTGCGGCATAGATTAGTATCAGAGAAGCGGTATCGGAGGTGCGGTACTCACGGTGCGCCGACATACGTCGCTTTTCAATACGAATAATCACAGAAGGCAATATGCCAAGGAGGATATTGATATGTCCGAAAAGAATAACTCTATCTGCGGCGTACTCGGACTCTCGAATAATTCCGGCGTTGAGTGCGGTACATGCATAAGCACAGACAAGATCTACGACTCCGTAAGAATCAAGGAATGTCTCGAAGATCTCCGTGTGTTCGTCAACGAATGCGGTCAGGAGGCAATCGACCGCGCAAACAACATCCGTGTAAAGAGCGCCGAGGTTCTTTGGGCGTGCATTACGGTAAATGAGGTCGCTTTCAACAGAGGCTACTACTCCGTAAATGTCCGCTACTACTTCAAAATAGTATTTGAAGCGTGCATTCCCGGCAACAGAGGCACGGAATTCTGCGGTATTGCGGTTTACGACAAGAACCTCGTCCTTTACGGCGGAGAGGGAAGCGTAAGCATCTTCACGTCCGATCGCTTCAACAACGGCGTATGCTGCGACTGCTCGAGCGGCGGCGACTACAAGACCAATCTCCCGAAGGTAGTGCTTGAGGTTGCGCCTCCCGTAAGTCTCGGCGTAAAGCTTGTTGACAGAGCGTACAACTACGGATGCTGCTGCTGCGAGTGCTGCCAGATTCCCGAGAACGTAAGCAACTCCGTACAGGGACTCACCGACAACTACGGCACGAAGAACCTTTATATCACTCTCGGTCTCTTCTCTGTAGTGAGAATGGAGCGTCCGTGCGCAATCCTCGTACACGCACTCGACTACTGCGTACCCGAGAAGGATCCCGACATTTCCGGCGACTCGACGAATCCGTGCGAACTCTTCAAGTCCATGACCTTCCCGATGAGCGACTTCTGTCCTCCTGCACCTCCGTGCTGCTCTTCGACGGGCTGCAACGGAACGAACGTAGGCGGAGCGAACACGGGCGGAAACAACAAGTGCGGATGTAAGTAAAGCGCACAAGGGGGAGTTCGCACTCCCCCTTATGTTATCCCCCTCGCAGATTTGTACGTTCGCACCTCGCTTGAGGCGTCTCGCTTTGCTCGCCTTCTCTGCACTCGCAAATCTATAGGAGAAAAAACAGTGGTACATGCCCCCTGTTTTTTCAGAATTTATTGGAATCCGACTTCGTCGGAGCAACGGAAAGCGCACAAGGGGGGAGGTAAAACTCCTCCTTTTTTGTTGGCAGGCAAGGTAGATATACGGATACAAAAAAACAGGGGAGATTTTACTCCCCCCTTGCTATACCTATTTATCTGCCGAAATGAACTGTATTACTTTTTGAGCGCAATCGCAGCCTTTGCCTTTGCGGCTATGTTCTCGGCGGTAAGACCGTAAGCCTTGAGAACCTCCTTTGCCGGTGCGGAGCAGCCGAACACGTCTTCAACGCCGACTCTGAGTACCGGTACGGGGCAGGTTTCGGACACTGCTTCGCAAACGGCACTGCCGAGACCGCCTATTATGTTGTGTTCCTCAGCCGTGACGATAGCACCTGTCTCTCTTGCCGCCGCTGTGAGAATTTCCTTGTCTATGGGCTTTATCGTGTGAATGTTGATAACTCTTGCGGAGATACCCTCGGAGGCGAGAATTTCTCTTGCCTTGAGTGCTTCGGCGACCATGATGCCGGTACCGACAAGCGTTACGTCCTCGCCGTCGCAGAGCTTGACGCCCTTGCCTATCTCGAATTTGTAGGTTTCCTTATCGAAGAGAACCGGAACTCCGAGACGACCGAATCTCATGTAAACCGGACCGTCATGAAGTATTGCCGCTTCAACTGCCGCTCTTGCCTCGGTGGCGTCCGCCGGGTTTATGACTACCATTCCCGGAATTGTGCGCATGAGTCCGATGTCCTCGTTGCACTGATGGGTTGCGCCGTCCTCGCCGACCGAAAGACCTGCGTGGGTTGCGCCGATTTTTACGTTGAGGTGCGGATAACCGACGGAGTTTCTTACCTGCTCAAAGGCGCGGCCTGCCGCAAACATCGCAAAGGAGCTTGCGAAAACAGTCTTGCCGGTGGTTGCGATACCTGCCGCAACCGAGATCATATTAGCCTCGGATATACCGCAGTTGAAGAATCTCTCGGGGTACTTCTTAAGGAAGGTTGCGGTTTTCGTGGACTTGGAAAGGTCCGCATCGAGAACCACTATATCGTATTTTGCGCCGAACTCGGCAAGAGCCTCGCCGTATGCCTCTCTTGTTGCTATCATATCTGCCATTTTTACGTCCTCCCTTAACCTACTGTTACTTCGACGTCGAGCTTTGCAAGGTCAGCCATGCCTATCTTGTACTGCTCTTCGTTCGGTGCGTTTCCGTGCCAGCCGGCTTCGTTCTCCATAAATGAAACGCCCTTGCCCTTTATTGTCTTTGCGATTACCGCCGTGGGGAGGGCGGAGTTCTTCGCCGCCTCGACCGCCTCTTCGATTTCTTCAAAATTGTGACCGTCGATACATACGACGTTCCAGCCGAACGCACGGAACTTCTCGTCAAGAGGCGTGGGGTTCATGACCTGTCTTACGTCGCCGTCAATCTGAAGTCCGTTGAAGTCGATGAAAGCGCAGAGATTGTTGAGCTTGTAGTGAGCCGCAAACATAGCCGCCTCCCAAACCTGACCCTCTTCGCACTCGCCGTCGCCGAGAATTGTCCAGACTCTGTAGTTCTTCTCGGATATCTTGCCGGAAAGAGCCATGCCGCACGCTGCGGAAATACCCTGTCCGAGAGAGCCGGAGCTCATGTCGATGCCGGGAGTGTGCTTCATGTCGGGATGACCCTGAAGAAAGCTTCCGAGTTTACGGAAGGTCTTGAGCTCTTCAACGGGGAAGAAACCCTTGAGCGCAAGTGCGGCGTAAAGTGCCGGGCAGGCGTGCCCTTTGCTGAGAACGAATCTGTCTCTGTCGGGGTTCTTGGGGTTCTTGGGATCGACGTTCATTTCCTCAAAGTAGAGGTAGGCGAGAATGTCGGCAATGCTAAGAGAGCCGCCGGGATGACCGGACTTGCCGCTGTAGACCGCCGTGAGTGCGCCTTTGCGTATTTCGTTGGCGACCGAGGAGAGATGTGAAAGCTTTGTCTTGTCCATTTTTTTGCAACCCTTCTTAAGATTTGCGCTCCTATGTTGAAGCAGTGAAAACACGCCGGAGCGTCAGCGCATTTGCACCGATAAGTTACTTTGACTGTTCCTTTTCGGCAATTTCGATTAGGTCGGCTATCGCACCGCCGTCGTTTGTGCCGACGACGATTATATTCGGTATCTTCTTAAGACTGTCGAGTCCGTTTGAGGGAGTTGCGCTCCTGTCGGCGGACCGAAGCATTATTTCGTCGTTTTCGTAGTCGCCTATGGCGTATATCACGGCGTTTTCGTTGCCGAGACACCCTTTCAGCTCCGAAAGCATTGAGCCTTTCGTTCCGAACGGAGACTGTACTTCGAATATAGTCGGACACGCAAGCATATACGTAAACTTTCCGCAATCGACCGAGAGAACGTACTCACGTATCTTTTCCACTCTGTCGGGCGTACTCTCAAAGGCTATCTTGTGCCAGTGACCTCGGGGAACTTTATCGAGAGAGGTTACGACGTGGCGTCCGTCAAATTTCTTGAAGCAATCGAAACACTTAAGGTCACGGTTGACATACTCCACACTGTCTGCGGATATGCGTATACCGACTTTCTCGTCGTCGCTGAACTCTTTCTCAACGCCGCAAACAAGCTCGAATGCCGCTTCGTCGTCGAGGAAAATCTCACGTACAAAGGTGTCGGTTGCAAAGTCGTAAAGGTACGCGCCGTTGCAGCCGATAATGGGAGCGTTTGCGATGCTTGCAATCTCGGGTATCGCCGGGGGTATGAGGAACGCCTCACGACCGGTCGCAACGGTGAAGTGACCGCCGTTCTTTTTAAGATACCGCACGGCTTCAAGGTTTCTCGGAACAAGCTTTCCCCGGCTGTCGAGAAAAGTGCCGTCGATGTCGGAGACGATTATAACATTATCGAATTTACCCATTTGGTAAGAATTATCCTTTCATGTTTCGCTTGTGAAATTACCGCTCGGACTCACTCCGCAGAACCGCAAGAGCTTTTTCGAAATACTCGGGCAGTGGAGCGGAAAATTCCATGTATTCGCCGCTTACGGGGTGCTTAAAGCCCAAAACCTCCGCATGGAGAAACTGTCCGCTCTCGCCGAAACGGTTTTTGCCGTCCTTGGGAGAGTAGAGAGGGTCGGCGACGACGGGATGACCGATGTGCGCCATGTGAACCCTTATTTGGTGTGTGCGCCCCGTTTCAAGCTTCATCTCGCAAAACGAAAATCCCTTGAAGCTTTCGATTACACGGTAGTGCGTTATCGCCTCTCTCGCACCGGGATACGACGCACTAACAACCGCCATTTTTTTGCGGTCGGCGGGATTTCTGCCGATGTGGGCGTTCACCGTGCCGCAAGGCTCTTTCGGTGTGCCGATGAGAAGCGTTTTGTATATGCGCTTGAAGTCGTGGCGCTTTATCATGTCGGCAAGAACCGTGTGCGACCTGTCGTTCTTTGCGACGACGAGAATGCCGCTTGTGTCCTTGTCTATTCTGTGGACGATTCCCGGACGGATAACGCCGTTAATGCCCGAAAGACCGTCACGGCAGTGATACAGAAGAGCGTTCACGAGAGTGCCGGTGTAATTTCCGGGCGCCGGGTGAACAACCATTCCTTTCGGCTTGTTTACGACGAGTATGTCGCCGTCCTCGTACACGATATCAATCGGTATATTTTCCGGTACGGCACGGCACTCCGTCGGAAACGGCACTGTCACCGTGAGCTTTGCTCTTTCGCCAACCTTTACCGACTTCGACGTGCAGACAACTCCGTCAACGAAGACTCTGCCCTCATCAATGTACTTTGCGGCGGCGGCACGTGAAATACCGTCAAAGCTCTCGGAAATAACCTTGTCAAGCCTGCCTCCGGAAGCGGCAGCCGCACTTTTTTCCTCACCGTCGAGTATGTCGTCGGTGTCTGCGTCGGTGACGGGCGGAAGCGTGGAGTTATCGTCAAGCGTTGCCGTCATTTCCGTTTTCCTCCGCTTTTGCCGCTGACGCTTTTTTCTCACGTGCTTTCTTTTCGTCGAGAATTACCGAGAGTACGAGAAGTACCGCCCCCACGCACACGAACGAATCCGCAACGTTGAACACGGCGAAGTTGATAAGGCGAAAGTCAATGAAATCCACCACCGCACCGTCGAAAAGCACGCCGCCTCTGAAGGTGCGGTCGATCATATTGCCGATTGCTCCTCCGAGGACCATCGCAAGACTGAGTGACGAGAGTTTTGAAAGCTCACGGCGGAACTTTATCATGACGTAAATTATCGCAGCTATGGCAAGCGTCGAGAACGTGAGAAAGACCCAGCGGCTCTCCGAGAGCATACTGAACGCCGCACCCCGGTTTTCGACGTAGGTGATGTGGAGTACGTCCTTGATTATCGGTATCGTGTCGCCGAGAGCCATGTTCCGGCTGACGAGAACCTTTGTGAATTGGTCAAGTGCGACCGCAATAAGGGTAATTAAGGCAGAAAGCATGAAATTCCTTTCGTTATCAGCCGATACGGCATTAAACACGGCAAGCCGAACCCATGAGAGTCCGACTGTACCGCCGTTTGTATTTTCCGAAATCAGAAACCAATCTTTTTGAGGATAGCCGCACATCTCGGGCAGAGATGTCCCCCCTCGCCGTCGTCCTCGGCACTGTCTGTGACAAACCAGCACCTGTCGCACTTAACGCCGTCCGCTTCCGCAACAACAACCGCTATACCGCTTTCGGTATCCGTGAATGCGCTCTCGGGAGCGTTACCGTCTGCGAGTGTTACCTTGGAGGTGATGAACACGGTCTTAAGCTCGTCCGCAAAGTCCTCGAAGAGAGCCTTTACCTCGGGAGCGTTGTCAGCGTAAATCGTAACGCTTGCGTCAAGCGACTTTCCGATTACCTTGTTTGCACGGGAAAGCTCGAGAGCCTTCATAACGTCGTCTCGAACCGCAAAGAGTCTGTCCCAACGTTCCTCGAGGGCGGTGTCGTTGTACTTCTCCTCAAACTTCGGGAAGTGGTTGAGGAATACGCTTTCGGCGTTGTCTTCGTCGGTGTGAGGCATGAAGCTCCAGGTTTCCTCAGCCGTGAACGAGAGAATAGGCGCTATAAGACGTGTGAGAGAATTGAGAATGATATACATTGCAGTCTGTGCGCTGCGGCGGGGAATACCGTCCTTTTCCTCAACGTAGGTTCTGTCTTTGGTGATGTCGATATAGAGCTTGGAGAGATCTATCGTGCAGAAGTTGTGAACCGCATGATAGATTATGTGGAACTCGAAGCTGTTGTAAGCGTCGGTGACGTCCTTAACGAGAGTGTTGAGGCGGCAGAGAATCCACTTGTCTATATCGTAAAGCTTCTCGTAGGGAAGCATATCCTTGTCGGGATCGAAATCGGTTTCGGCAGTACCGAGGTTCGCAAGAAGAATACGGATTGTATTTCTTATCTTTCTGTACGACTCGGAGAGCTGCTTGAAGATGTTGTCGGAGGCTCTGACGTCAACTCTGTAGTCGCTCGACGCAACCCACAGACGGAGAATGTCAGCACCGTACACCTTGATTATTTCCTCGGGAGCTATGGCGTTTCCGAGAGACTTGTGCATTGCCTTGCCCTCGCCGTCAACGACCCAGCCGTGCGTGAGTACCGTCTTGTACGGCGCACCCTCGCCCTTTGCGCCGACAGCGGTGAGAAGAGAGGACTGGAACCAGCCTCTGTACTGATCCGCACCCTCAAGGTACATATCTGCGGGCCATCTCATGCCGTCTCTGGCGAGTACGGAGAAGTGAGTCGAACCGGAGTCGAACCAGCCGTCGAGAGTGTCGGTTTCCTTGGTGAAGTGCGTGTGTCCGCACTCGGGGCATACGAAGCCCTCGGGGAGAAGATCCTTTGCGTCGAGGTCAAACCATGCGTTTGAGCCCTTTTCGCCGAATATCTTGGATATGCTTGCGATTGTCTCGTCGGTGCATATCGGTTTCTTGCACTTGTCGCAGTATACGACGGGAATGGGAAGTCCCCAGTGTCTCTGACGGGAGATGCACCAGTCGGCTCTCTCCTTTATCATAGAGACCATTCTGTCTCCGCCCCACTTGGGAAGCCATTCGACGTTTTCGCAAGCCTTTACCGCCTTGTCCTTGAACGCCTCGACCGAGCAGAACCATTGCGGCGTTGCACGGAAGATAATCGGCTTCTTGCATCTCCAGCAGTGCGGATACTGATGCGAAATCTTTTCGGAGGCGAAGAGACTGCCGTCCTCGACAAGCTCTTTGTAGATAGCCTCGTTTGACTCGTCGTAACGCATACCGGCGAATTTGCCTGCCGCCTCGGTCTGATATCCTCTGTCGTCAACGGGAACGAGAATTTCAATGCCGTAGCGCATACCGGTGAAGTAGTCGTCAACACCGAAGCCGGGAGCGGTGTGAACGCAGCCTGTACCGCTGTCCATGGTGACATAGTCCGCATTGCATACAAGACTTTCTCTGTCGAGGAACGGGTGAGCCGCCTTCATGTACTCGAAGAATGAGCCGGGTTCGGTCTTGATTATTTCGTAGTTTTCAATCTTGCCCTCTTTCATCGTCTTTTCGGCGAGAGCCTCGGCAACGATATAGTATTCGTCCCCTGCCTTTACAACTGCGTAGCTGTCACGGGGATGAAGAGCTATTGCCATGTTTCCGGGAAGAGTCCAGATTGTGGTCGTCCAGATTACGAAGTAGGTCTTGGAAAGGTCGCACACGCCTGCAAGCTTGCCCATGTCGTCCTTTACGGCGAACTTTACGTATACCGAAGTACACTCGTCGTCTGCGTACTCTATTTCCGCTTCCGCAAGAGCCGTTTCGTCGTTGGGGCACCAGTATACGGGTTTGAGTCCCTTGTAGATGTAGCCGTTCTTGTACATCTCACCGAAGACCTCAACCTCTTTCGCCTCCATGGAGGGATCCATTGTGCGGTAAGGATGCTCCCAGTCGCCTATAACGCCGAGACGCTTGAAGGACGCCATCTGAAGCTGAACGAAGTCCTCTGCGAACTTGTGGCACGCACTTCTGAACTCGGACACAGACATCTTCTTGCGGTCGAGCTTGTTCTTCTTTATAATCGCACTTTCAATGGGCATACCGTGGTTGTCCCAGCCGGGAACGTAAGGAGTTTTAAAGCCCTGCATGGACTTTGATTTGTTGATGAAATCCTTGAGCACCTTGTTCATTGCGGTTCCCATGTGAATGTTGCCGTTGGAGAAGGGAGGACCGTCGTGGAGAATGTAGCTCTCATTGTCACGGTTAAGCTCAAGCATAGACTTATATAAGTTTTCGCTCTCCCACTTCGCCTGAATTACGGGTTCTTTCTGCGGAAGTCCCGCACGCATGGGGAACTCGGTTTTCGGAAGGTTGAGCGATTTTGAGTAATCTTTTGCCATGGTAATGTCCATTCCTTTCGTGTGATAGACGTGCCGAGAAAGCTCCGCACACCCAAAATGACAGTGTTCACCGTCTTACGAAAAAGACCCATGCGCACATTTAAGCGTCAAGTCCCTTTCGTCAAACGGCAAAACGGTCGGGGAGGAACATTTCTCTTCGGGTTCCGCCCTTTCCGCACCGTTTACTGCGTAATATGTAAATTTGAGAAACTGCCTCTGCGGCGTTTCACCGTACTTTGCGACTGTTTCAGCCGTTATGCTCGGAGCTGACTGCGGAAGCCTTCTCCTTGAACTTTTCGGTCGCCGCCGCCTTGAAATCCTCGACGGTGGGAACGCTTTCTTCGGGCGCTTCGTCGTTTGACGGGATTGTGCTGCAAAGAAGTCCCAGCTGTTTTTTGTATGCCTCAAGGAGAGATGCACGGAATTCCTGAGCTTTCTTTTCGGTCTCGATGAGCTTCTGACGCTCTGCCTCGTACTTCTCGCCGAACTGCGCCAGAGTCTCCTTGCAGCTTGCGCTCATGGCGTCGTTTATCTCCTTTGCACGTGTTTCGGCGGCGGAGATTATTTTGGCGGACTCCTCATTTGCGTGCTCCACCAAAGCGGCGGAAATTTCCTTGGCTTCGGCAATCATGGTGTCAACGGAGTTTTCCTTCGCCTTAATTTCGGCAAGGGTACTCGCCACAATGCGGAGTTTTTCCTCGGTGGTCTCGAATGCCGCATAGAGTTCATCATAGCACGCCTTGAAGTAGTCGATGTACTCGTCAACCTCTGTCGTACTGTAACCGCTTATGCCTTTTTTGAAAGACGCTGCGGATATTTCGCTTGGTTTTTTCAATGCAATCACCTCTTGTTTGGGTTTTGGGTCAGATAAATTTTCGCACAACGATGCGTATTCTTCCTTTTTTCGTGAGCGTTCCGGCACTGTACAGAAGAAATCTTCCGCTTCCTCTTATCGAGAGAAGATCGCCCTCCGAGAGTCCGAAGCTCTTTTCGCACACCTCGACGTGGTTTACGCTTACCGCACCCGACGATATGAGCCTTTCGGCTTTGTCTCTTGAAATCGACAGTATCGACGCCGCAACGCCGTCAAGCCTCAGCGACGCAACCGTGTCGGTTATTTCCTCGAATTTGCGCTCCGGCTTCGGCAGTGATGAAAAGTCCGTCACCGCACACGAAACGCCGTCTCTTCCCACTGAGGTAAGCTCCTCGGCAAGAAAAGCTCCGACCGTGTCGTACACTGCGGCATACGCCGTTTTTTCGTCGGCAATGTAAATGTCGCCGACCGTTTCACGGGATATTCCGAGAGAAAGCATCGCACCGAGGAAATCCCTGTGGGTAAGCTCCCTGTAGCCGGAAAGCGATATACGAAGCGGCGTTACGGGAAAATATTCGCCGGGAGTCTCCTTTGCAAAGGGCGCAAGATATTCCGGGAAAAGTCCGAGAACGGTACGCTCCGCACCGTCAAAGCCGCCGAAAAATACGAAGCTGTCACGGTATACGCTCGCCTCAAGACGAGGCAGAAGAAACGCTCTTTCCTCTTCGCGCAGAAACTTCGTAAAAAGCGGAGTCGATGTGCGTTCGCTTCTCTCAGCAAGGTCAAACACCTTTGCCGAAAGCTTGCTCTCATTTTCCGCCTTGTCGTTTCCCTGTCCGCTCACACTCTCACCTCCGCCGAATCATACGCCGTTCTGTGCTTTTCCGTTTTTCGGTGCGCCGCATACCTTGCCGATCGCAGTCTTGACGGCCGTTTTACCGAAAAATCGGCACACCTCTCCAAGCGTTGCCTTTTTGCCCGTTTCGGGAGACAACG
The DNA here is from genome assembly GCA_934444485.1 of uncultured Eubacteriales bacterium. GTDB lineage: Bacteria > Bacillota > Clostridia > Oscillospirales > CAG-382 > CAKSUT01. The sequence continues at coordinate 24,082 of CAKSCN010000003.1, forward strand.
CCGGGAGAGTCAAAAAAGTCCGGACAACAGAGAGAGAATGACCATCGTCACAAAAAACGGAATGTCAATCGGAAATTCCGCAACGAAATCAAATCTCTCGAGAACACAGCGAACCGGGTAAATGAGCGGTTCGGTCACTGCGTACAGAAAATCCTCGACCGGATTGCCGTCGTCAAGCGGCAGCCACGAAAGAATCGCACGCAGAAACATCGCAAAGCTGAGAGTTGTCAGAAGCAGATGTACGAATGAAGAAAAAATATAGAAAAGAGAAGTCATATTGCCGACCGGGAACTGCTCGGAAAAGGCTTACGCTTCTGCGTTTTCGTCGAATTCCTGCGTCTCCGCACCGGAGGGCTGATTGTCAGCGCCGGAAACGTCAACGTTCTTGGGAGTTACGACGTAAGTTCTCTTTGCTATCTTCTTGATGTCGCCGCCTATTGCGTAAGCAACACCCGTGAGAAAGTCGATAAGTCTTCTTATCGTTTCCTTGTCGGCAGCCTCAAGGTTGAGAAGAATGGTCTTTCTCTCGAGAAGGTGGTCTGCGATAGGACCTACCTCTTCGTAGCTCTTCGGTCTCTCGACTCTCATTTCGATGGGAGCACCGGAAGAGAGGGAGGTGTTGGAAGGAGCGGGATCAAGAGAGAGTCCGGGATCGTCATACGAATCGGTATCGTTGATGTCCGGCTCGTACTCATTCTCCGGAATTGTTGTGGGCTGCGGCGGGCGCATGAAATTGTCTAAGAGTCCCATGATAAATCCTCCATATATATTAAAAATAAACTTGCATTCACTGTCTCTCGCCGAAAAGAAGTCTTCCCGGACGAATGACATCAGCACCATTCAGAATTGCCTCACGGTAGTCACCGGACATCCCCATCGACAATATCCGCATAATACCACTATGCACATTACTATTATGGTCTAATTTTGATGATATGTCAAGTGCTAATTGCTTAACATTTTGAAAATAATTAGGAAAAGAACTGTTGCCTTCGGATTTTACGGCGAAATTCGGGTCATTTACGCTGATATAATCGATTTTCGGCGGTATTGCCATAAGGCCGCACAGCTCAAGTCCCGGCATATCGAGCATACTTTTCGCAAGGGGAAGAACCTCCTCCGGGAGAACTCCGGATTTTGACTGTTCCCGTCCGATGTTCACCTCGATGAGAACCTTCATCACTTTTCCTATCTTCTCACAGCGGCGGTTTATCTCCTCGGCGAGCTTTTCGCTGTCAACCGAGTGAATCATGTCAACCTTGTCCGCAATGTACTTCACCTTGTTTGTCTGGAGTTTGCCGATAAAGTGGAGAGTGAGTCGCTCTTTGTCGATGTAATCGTACTTTTCGAGAAGCTCCTGAACCCTGTTTTCGCCCATGTTGAATATTCCGCATTCCGGCAGGAGGTTTATCCTCTCGGGAGGCACGGTTTTTGTGGCGGCGACTACCGTTATATCCTCCGGTTTTCGCCCGGAAAGCACTGCGGCGTCGGCAACGTCGGCTTTTAGTCTTGCGGCGTTGTCAAAGAGAGCGTCATGTGCGGGAGGTATGTCGCTCATAAAATCACTTCCTTAAATAATATATGTATCGTTCATATACGGCGGCCTGTGCGCCGAACACGTCATTCTATGATTTTGCCCTCGTAGAGGTCTTTACCGGAAACGACGACCTTGTCGTAGAGCGAGAGTCTTTCGCTGTCCGATACCTTCGGTTTGCCGTCCGCACCGAGATAGCTTTCCGTTCCGGCGTCAATTATGTAGTAGTCGTTCGACTCGCACAGCTCCTCTGCGTACTTGAACTTTATAGCATTTCCCGAGAGTATGTACACGCCCTTTTTGCCGTCGATAACACGTATTGCGGATTTTCGCACTCCGAGACCGGTGTAGCGTTTCTTGACGACCTCTATTTCCTGCTTGCGGGTGTAATTGAAGCCCTGCGGCATATACTTTGTGCAGAACACGAGAACCGCTTCGTTTCCGTCGGTCTCTGCTATAATGCGCTCGAGAGTCATTGAAATTTCTGCGTTTCCCGAACTCGGAAAGATTATCGGATATTCGTCTCCGACCTCAAAATCGGCGATGTCCTTTTTCTCTCTGCGGCAGAGTATGCGCCACTTGAAGTCGGTGATTATTTTTCCTGCGGCGCTCTCGGCGGACTTTGTATCAGGTGATGTACTTATCATTTCGTCAAAGTCCGAGGTTGTCATTCCGGAGAGCTTTTCAGGGGAGAAGATGCTTTCGTAGCCGTCAACGTTTCCCGAAAAGTAGCCGGTCTTTTTTGAATAGATGCGCTTCGGCACACCCTCAAGTGAACCTTGGAGGGAAAGCTTTTCGGCTTCAAGCTCGGCAATTTTATCGTCGAACGACGACTCTCCGCCCGTCATGAGCTTTCGGCGGTTCATATTGACGAGAATGTCGTCGGTGAGAGCCTCCGCACGGGAGATTGAGTTTGTTGCGGTGTGGTAGAGAATGTCAATAAGTCCCGACTCTATCTTTTCGTCAACCCTCGCAATGTCGGTGACAAAGCTTCCCGATTCGGTAACGCTCTTCGAGAGAGTTGCTATTTTGTCGTCGATGTCCTTAATCTTCTGCTCGGTCTCCGAGTCGTTTTCTCCGCTGTATACCGAAAAGAGAACGCTTCCGACCGAAACCCTGTCGCCCTCAGAGACTGCCGGAACCACAATGCCGCTTTCCGAAAGCTCGACCGTTTCCTCCGAACGCATGACGTAGCCGTCGGTGTTGAACGAGTCCTCGAGTGTCACTTTCATCGCAGGCTCTGTCTCTATCGGCTTTGAAAAGTTGCGTGTCAGGTGTATTATTACGTATACCGCTATTCCGACGCACAAAAGAGCAATTCCGATATCCTTAAAAATCGCCGTGAGCTTCGTTTTTGTCATGCTTTTACTTCACCTCCGTAAAACCGTCTTCAAGAAAACGTTTCAAAGCCTCCTCGGCAGCCGAGAAAAGCTCGTCTTTGTTTTCGTATTCGTCAACATTTAAGCGCAGCGCGTCTTTTCTGCGTGAAAACCACGTCATCTGCCTCTTTGCGTACCGCCTCGACTCGCGCTTGAGAACCTCCGTGCATTCTTCGAGGGTCGCTTCGCCTCCGAAATACGGGATAAACTCCTTGTAGCCTATCGCCGCACCTGCCGTCGGCGTGTACATGAGTCCTTCTCCGATAAGTCTTTTCGCTTCGTTCAAAAGTCCGGACTCAATCATCCTGTCAACCCGTGCGTCTATTCTGTCGTAGAGCTTCTGTCTGTCGGCGAAACCGAGGACTATAACAAGTGCGGAATATCTGCTTCCTTTGAGAAGCGAACGCCGCTTTTGCTCGGTCGGCGTTATCCCCGACGAACGGTATATCTCTATCGCACGGATAACACGCTTGACGTTTGCCGGGTGAATTTCCTCTGCGGCGACAGGGTCGATATCCCGAAGAATCCCGTGCAGCTTCTCTCTGCCGTCCTCTTCATCGGCGACTGCCGCAAGCTCTTCACGAAGCCCCGGGAGGTTGTCGTATTCGCCGAAATCAAGCCCCGAGAGGAAAGAGTCGAGGTAGAGTCCCGTGCCTCCGCAGAATATCGGAAGCTTTCCCCGTGCGGTTATGTCTTTCACCGCTTCCTCGGCGAGATTTACGTAGTCGGACACGGAAAAGCTCTCGGAAATGTCGAACACATCCGTCAGATGATGAGGAATGCCGTGTGCCTCGTCTGTGGTTATCTTCGCCGTGCCTATGTCCATGCCCCGGTAGAGCTGCATAGAGTCGCACGACACAACCTCGCCGTCAAAGCACTCTGCGAGTTTCACCGCGAGAGCCGTCTTTCCCGACGCCGTGGGACCTGCAACGGAAACAACCTTTTCTTTTTTCGTTTCGTCCACCGTTTCCGTCCCTCCCTGCCGGTATGTGTTTCATTCTGTAAACATATATTATATACCGCAGTGAGGATTTTATCAAGCGGTGAATTGTAACATTTATAAAGAACCGTGCAAAATGTCTCCGCACCCCACTCTTTAATTGTCAATCGTCAATCGGTGAAACTTTCTGTGTTCTCGCACCGCCTCAAAATTCGCACTAAACAATTCAACGAAGAAAAGCGAAGCTTTTCCACCATAACTCCACTCTCCACTCTCCACTCTTTAATCGTCAATTGTCAATCGTCAATTATCAATTGTCAATCGTCAATCCACAATCGCCCGGCGGACACATACGCACGCCGAAAATGTAACAATTTGCGCAAAAGCCTTGATTTTCGTCGGATTTTGTGATATACTGCAAATTAATGTTGTTTTACGTAAAAATATACTTAAAAGGAAAGGTGTTACTTACAGTGAAAAGAACACTTCTCGTTATTGCCGTCATGCTTTCGGTGCTGGGTATTCTCTGCTCGTGTTCGCATACGGACGGTGATTTTTCATCGACGCTCATAAAGCGCATTCCGTCGGAGGACGGCGACGCCGAAAAAGCGGACGCATCGTCGGACGAACCTCTCGTCTGGGCGGATAAAACCTACCTCTACGCCGTCATTGATGACTGCGGAAAGTACAAGGAGGAGGATTACACGAAAACCTCCTACGCCGCATTCGAGAAAGAGGTCGAAAAAGCACGTGCGGTTGCGGCGGACGATACCGTCGAGCAGGAGGAAGCTGACAGCACGGCGCATGAGCTTGCGGAGGCGTATAAGCTTCTCATGAAGCGCGCCGATTTCAGCAAGACCGAAAAGCTTCTCGAACGTCTTGAAAAGCTTGACCGTTCGTGCTACACGGAGTCGGCTCTCGGATACCTTGACGAAGCGGTCGAAAAGGCGAAAGAGATGATAGATCCCGACTCGTCGCAGAAAACCTCGGACGAAGCGTTCGACCTTCTCTCCGAAGCGGTTCACAACCTTGCCTGCAAGCCCGTCGAGAGCGGCGAAAAGGGAAAGTACGTCAACAGAAGCGTGTTCCCCTCAAGAGGCGACGGCACGGAATTTGAAATGAGCGAGGCTACAGAGAAAAAGTTTTCGTCGGCGGCAACGTCGAGACTCGGCATGGGATATTTCGTCCTCGACCTCGAGACCGGCGCAAACCTCACCTTCAACGCCGACATTCCGCAGTTTCAGGCAAGCACGGCAAAGGCGCAGTTCTGCCTTTATATGTACAGCCTTATCGACTCCGGAAAAGCGTCGTTTGATGATGAGCTCGAATACAAGGAAAAGCACTATTCCGTCGGCTCCGGCGAGATAAAGAACACTCCGTTCGGCTCGAAATACAAGCTGAGCTACCTTATCAACCGCGCACTCACCATAAGCGACAACTGTGCTTTTCACATGATGGTCGATAACTACGACTACCGTGAGTACAACAAATTCATAAAGGCTCTCGGCTGCAAGTATGCCGGCGAGGTCCTCCCGGGAGCGCACTTCGGTTCGTCGAGTCCCCGTGACACGATAAAAATCTGGACGGAGATTTACACCTACACACGCTACGGCGCAAACGGCGAGCAGTTCAGAGGATACCTCGAGGAATCGGCGTACAACTCGGTGGGAGAGGGAATACCCGAGTACGACGTTGCGCACAAATCCGGCTGGACGTCGGCGCAGTTCAACGACTTTGCGATTGTCTACGCTCCGCACCCGTACCTCGTTGTGACATATCTTCCCGTCGTTGACGGCTCGGAGAGAAAGCTTGTTACGAAATTCTCGGACGCAGTGAACGACGTTCTGAGCGAGTACCACGACTACATTTACGCCGACGACGAATTCTTCCTGCACACGCTTGAAGAGAATGACGGCGGCGAAGATGCCCAAAAAACAGATAAAGAAAGCAAAAAGCAATAATTAACAATTTGTTTACTGTGTATTAACCGCACGTAATTCCCGCAATGTTATACTTGAGACGGAAAGTATTTACCTGCGAAAGGAAGAATTACAATGAAAAAGACACTTCGCATTTTTTCGGCGGCTTTGACTCTCATGCTCGTGATGACCTCGTTTGCAGCTTTTGCCGCAGAGAACTACACGGCTGACAAAACCGGAAGATTTACCGTAACCTACACCGAAGGAACCGCCGGTGAGTTTTACTCCCTTGTCATAGTCGAGGGCGACTACGTCGGCAAGGAGGCTCCCGCTTTCGACGAGAGCAACATAATCTACATAGACCAGGTCACGGCAGGCACAAACGGTTACGCCGAGTTTGCGTCGTTCTCTCCCATGAGAGAGGTTGTCGGCACGGTATACCTCGGCGGCACAACCCTCGAAGCACCCATCGTTCTCGGTACGGTTTCGTCCGAGAGACCCGAGTTTGTCTTTGACGATAACGGCGTTGTTATTGAGTACAACGGACTTGCAAAGAATGTCGTCGTTCCCGAGGGTGCGAAGAAGATAAAGGACGCAAGCGTGTTCGAGGGCAAGGGCATTGAGACGGTCAGAATGCCGGTTTCCATTGAGGAAGTACTTACGGGTCTTGAAGGCGTAAGACAGTACTATTCCGCAAAGTCGGGACTTGCGTTTGACGAGACGCTCCTCGGTGAGAGCTATTTCATCATAGGCGACCTCAACAACGACGGCAAGGTAGATGCGCAAGACCTCAAGGCGTTCCTCGAGAACCGTGCAAAGGGCGAAGCACCTGCGGACGAGATTCAGTCCGACTACAACGGCGACGGCAAAACCTCGCTTGCGGACGGCTCGGACATGATGAAGGATATCGCAGAGTAATACGTTTATCGCACCGCAGGGAAAACGAAAAATCTCTGCGGTGGTTTTGTGTGATTGCAGTACGCACTGCGTACCCGAAAGGAGATTTGAGATGTATTTATCAAAGGAAGAATGGCTCGAAAAGAACAGACAAAACGACGACACGGAGAACCGTCTTTTGGAGCTTGCCTACACAACGCTCATGAACAACGTCTACGAACCCGAGGGCTATCCGTGGAGTCCTTACCGCTGTATAAGCCCCGGACGAAAGCTCCCCAGAACGAACGGAAGCTTCACCGGCGTCTGGAACTGGGACTCGGCGTTTCATGCGGTCGGCGTTTCACGCTGGGACACGGCTCTCGCACGTGAGGCGCTTCTCGGCTTCATGCAGTACCAAAGGGAGGACGGACTTTTCCCCGACGTCATGTTTGAAAACGGAAAGCTTGTAAATGAGTTTTCAAAGCCTCCGGTTCTCGCATGGGCGTGCGTGACCGTTTACAAGAGGGATAAAGACATAGACTTTCTCAAAAAGGTTTACCCCATGTTCGTGAAAAACGAGGAGTACTGGGTGAAGAACCGCACCGTCGGAGGACTTCTGCACTACGATTCCGATGACAAGGGAAGCCCCGATTACGAGCTTCACGTAAGATACGAGTCCGGCTGGGACAATTCGGTGCGCTGGGATAAGTCGATTGCCGATATGTGGGCGGTTGACCTCAACTGCTTCATGGTGATGAACTACCGTGCGCTCGGATTCATGGCGAATGAGCTGTCGCTTGCGGACGACGCAAAGAAGTGGGCGGAGAAGGAAAATGCGCTTGCAAAGCTTATAAACGAGAAGCTTTGGGACAGCGAAAAGCACTACTACGCCGACGCAAATCTTTCCTCCGGCGAGGTGTCCGACGTGCTGACTCCGGCGTCGTTCATGCCGCTGTACATAGGAATTGCACCGTGTGAGCGTGCGGAATGCATGGCGGAGATTGCTAAGACGAGATTCTGCGGAAAGATGCCCACCGTTTCGTTCGACAACCCCGAATTTTCCAACGATTACTGGAGAGGCTCGACGTGGCTCAACGTCGCATACTTCGCCGCAAAGGGACTAAAGGATTACGGCTTTGAGGTTGCGGACGAAATAAAGAAGTCGATACTTGCGATGTGCGCAAAGGACAAAGAGCATATCTTCGAGAACTACGACTCAAAGCTTGAAAAGGGACAGTACTGCGACCATTTCAGCTGGAGCAGTGTTTTTATAATCGAGTTTATACTCAATTTTGGCAATAAGGAGTGAATTTTATGAACCACAACTGCAAACTCGAACATTTTGAATGGGTAAACGTATGGCACGACCACACCAACCTTACCCCCGAGGAGGAGGCTTCAAGCCGCAGACTTCTCTTCATCGGCGACTCCATAACCAACGGCATGAGACAGTTCCTCCCGGCAATGCTCCGTGAGAAGTACACCGCCGCTCCCCTCAACGTCGATTTCATGACAACCTCCAAGGGTATCGACAACCCCGACCTCATCCGTGAGCTTGACTACATGACAAAGGACTACAGGTACGACTTCGTACAGTTCAACAACTGCCTCCACGGCTTCTCCGTGAACGAAGAGGACTACGAGACCTACTACAATGAAGCCGTCGGTTTCCTCATAAAGAGAGTCGGTGCGGATAAGCTCGCTCTTATGCTCGGCACGCCCCTTTCGGTGAACGGCAACCCTGCCGAGTACGGCAACGGAAACGAAAGAGTAAAGGCTCGCAACGAGGCCGTAAAGCGCATCGCCGAAAAGCACGGACTCCCCGTCAATAACCTCTACGACGTCGTGTTCGGCAAAGCCGATATCCGTGCGAACGACGGCTACCACTACAACGAGGACGGCTACGAGCTTCTTGCCGATAAATGCTCGGATTTCGCCGTATCGAAGCTTTAAGATAACTTCTTTCATGGGGGCTCGGCTGTCCGGGCCTCTTTTCCTTTTTTGTGCAAGGTTTACAAAATTCGGGGGTGAAAATTGTGCAAATGCTAAAATCTCAAAATGTTAAGCAAATTGTGTTGATTATCACGGAGAAACGTGGTATAATGTAGCTTAGCTTAAAGTTGCATTTTGCAAAAACGGCGGTTTCCGTCGCCGTTCACACCGTTAGGAGGAAAAACTGTAATGAAAAAATTGCTTTCAATGCTTTTGAGTGCCGCACTTCTTGTTTCGCTTCTCGCCGGCTGCTCCGGAAGCACAGACGAAGAAGAGACCGAAAAGGAAGTCGATAAGGGCGCTGAGATAAATATGTACGTCGGCGAGAGACCGCACGACCTTGACCCCGGAAAGCTCGTGTTCGATTCCGACGCCTTTCAGTACATGGACCTCATCTACGAGGGACTCTTCAGGCTCGATTCAAACGGCAAGCCCGTCGGAGCTGTCGCAAGTGAGTGGCAGAGCGAAACCGACGAAAGAGACGGCAAGCTCAAGCTCTACATAACCCTCAGAAGCACGAAGTGGTCGGACGGCATCCCCGTTGACTCGGACGACTTCATCTTCGCATGGAAGCGTATACTCCAGCCCTCCGCAAACAACCCTGCCGCCGCTCTCCTTTACCCCATCGAGAACGCCGCAAAGGTTAAGTCCGGCGAAGTTACCGTTGCCGACCTCGGCGTAACAGCAGTTACCGACAAAATCCTCGAGATTACCTTTGAGGAGGGTTACACCGACGTAAACTACTTCATTGAAACTCTCGCAAGCCCCGTACTCGTTCCTCTCCGTGAGGACAAGGTAAAGACCGACGAGTGGGCGCAGGCTTCCACAACAATCTGTACGAACGGTCCGTTTGCGGTAAAGACTTTCGGCGTTGACTCCATGATACTCGAGAGAAGCACGCAGTACAATTCGCTCCGCACCAGAGAAAAGCTCACAAAGTACGTAAACCCCTACAGAATAACCGTAAACTTTGAAGGCGGCGCAGACGGTCAGCTCGAGGCGTACAACGCAACTCCCTCCGATCCCGTCGATACGCTCTTCTACCTCGGCTCGTTCTCGAAAGAGGGCTACGACGCAATGTCCTCGCAGAGCGGCTTCAATACCGCCGACACCCTCACAACCTATACGTATTTCTTTAATGCGAAGAACGACGTCCTCTCCGACGCCGCAGTGAGAAACGCACTCAGCACCGCTCTTGACAGAAACGAGATAGCGGCGATAGTCGGCAGAGGCGCAAAGCCGGCAACCGGTCTTGTACCGAACGGCGTAAACGGCTCCGGCTACGGCAAGAGCTTCAGAAGTGAGGCAGGCGACGTTATCTCCGCGACGGCAGGAGACGCCGCAAAGGGCAAGGGTTCGTTCAACCTCACATATAACGCAGACCGTGCATACGAGAAGGACATTGCAGAGTACGCACAGGGCGTTTGGAAGAACCTCGGCTACAGCGTAAAGCTCGTTCCCGTCACCTCCGCAGAGATGATAAACATAGTAGACACCGGCGACTTCGACGTTATCGCAATGGATTATATGTGCGTAACCGGCGACGCTTCGTCGATGCTCTATCCTTTCGCAACAAAGTACAGCGGACACACAGTTGACGTAACGAACCCCGACGTGTTCTACACACCTCACTTCACCGGCTATGAGTCCGAGGCGTACAATGAGATAATCGACACCCTCTGCAACGCAAAGACCACCGCCGAGAGATTCGACGCAATGAAGAACGCAGAGAAGACAATAGTCACAGACGCTCCCGTCGCACCGCTCTTCTTCAAGTCGGCGTCCTACATCGCAAAGAAGGATCTCTCCAAGATAACAACCACCTTCTTCGGCACGAAGGACTTCACCAAGACAAAGCTTTCCAAGTATGAGCTTTACAAGGAAGTTACCGACGAGTCCGCCGACGAAACAACCGACGGTACGGCCGACGGCGCAGACGCTTCCGCAGACAAAACGGCGGCGTAACGAAAAGTAAAACCGAATAACCTCAAGAGCCGATGCGTTTGTTCGTGTCGGCTTTTTTGTGTTGCTTGCCGCTCATTGACGAAACGCCGCACCGAAGAACCCGGAGAAGCACGGACTCCGAGAGTTTTTGTCCCGAGACTTTGACCGCATTTTTTGCCCGAAAATTGTAAGAAACAACAAAAAATTCCGCTTCGTGTGTTTAATTTAAACAAAACTGCAAGGTCAAAACCGACGAATTGCACAAACTTTGAAAAATTGTCAAAAAAGACTTGATTTTAATACCGAAAGAATGTATAATATCATCAAGGTATAGTCTCTGAAAGTCTGCCCCGTACCCTGCCGAAAAGCATATCACGGTGTTCGGCAAAGCTTATTTTGCAGGGTTGCGAAACGGAGTCGGTTTGAGGGGAACGTACACTAATCTATAAGAAGGAGCGATAAAATGAAAAGACTCTCTGCGTCCCGAAGCAAAACGATAAGTCTCTGCCTTGCAGTGGCAATGATTTTCGCAATGCTTGTGCCTTTCACGGCGTCGGCGGCGGAAATACCCGAGTTTTACGTCAACAATGCAACGGCAAAAGCCGGAGCGGATGTTAAAATAGAAGTGGGCGTTTCCGGACTGACGGCGGAAAAGGCAATGGACACCTTCGGCGTAACTCTTACATATCCCGAAGGATTCACCTACGTTTCGGCGGAAGCCACAGCCAAAGTCACCGACGTGTGCAAGCTCTCAATCGACGGCGTTGAGGAAAAGGCTTACTGGATCGAACACGACGCTGAAAAGAGAACAATCACCCTCGTTGCGGTAGTCAACACGGTTACTCTCGCAAAGGGCGGCATCGCCGAGGACGGCGTTCTCCTTGAAGCACACTTTACTGCACCCGCAACTTTCCCCACCGAGGGTTACACCTTCACCGCAACCGCACTCGAAAGCGGCTTCGTTGACCTCACCGGCACGACCGTTGAAGTTACCACTAAGGACGGAACCGTAAGAAACGTCCTCAAGGGCGACCTTAATGGAGACGGAAAGATTAACGGTAAAGACGTTGCATACTTGGCTCGTAGTGTTGCAAAATGGACAGGATATGAGAGCGTGGATGCAGCTATTGCTGACGTAAACGGAGACGGCAAAGTCAACGGTAAAGACGTTGCATATTTGGCACGTTACGTTGCTAAGTGGTCCGGTTACGAAGCACTTAAATAATTAAGGAGAGGAGTTTTGGTTTTGAACAGATTTTCTAAATCTTTGGCGATGCTTCTTGCAGTACTCATGATGTTCTCGTGCTTCACGTTTGTTGCAAGTGCCGCCGGTACGGGTGAGTACTATTTTACCAGTGCAAGCGCAAAGCCCGGTGAAGAAGTTACACTCGAACTCGTTAACAAAACGGAAGTCAAGCTCGTTACTACACTTGTTGAGTTTGATTATGATAAAACTGCCATGACGGTAGTTAATTACACGGATAAGGGAGCTATTACCGGATTTTTGACTCCTGATTCAGTAGAAGAATTAAAGAATTTCTATTGGATGAACAATACTAATCCGACTGACCTTGTTATACCTGCTGGTACAACACTCGCTACTCTTACATTTAAGATAAGCGAAGACGCTAAGCCCGGCGAGTATAAGGTAACACCGAATGCTCCCGAAGGTGATACTTTCGACTACAACATGGATGATGTAATTATCACCTGCACCGCCGGCACAATCACTGTAGAGTCCGACGAACCCGTTGAGACAGTCAACGATCCGTACTACAGCAAGGTAGCGGCAAAGCTTGACAGCGCAGGCGGCATCTACGGCGGCGGTTCTGAGTTCGGCAAGTGCGACGGCTTCGGCTGGGACTACACCAACAAGTACGCTTACGTAAGAACCGTTCCGAACCCGGCAAGCGGCAACAATGCGCGCGGCTTCTACTTCAACTCTTACGAAATCGGCACTCCCGAGTTCCCGGATGAGTTCTGGTATGTTGCGCTTGTTCGCACGAACATCGGCGGCAAGAAGCCTTCTCTCGCAATTTATCAGGGGTCGGGCGGCGAATATGCCGAGTCCGCAACCGCTGTCAACGCAGACGAGTGGACAAGAGTTGTCATTAAGATGACAAAGAAGCCGGGCAACCCCGATACAACCTTTAAGCACCTTGCATTCCGTCCGTTCGGTACAACAGGAATCGGTCTTACAGCAGATGAAGTTACAAACGCTTTCTTCGACGTAGCCGCATGGGGCGTGTTCAAGGACGAATACAGCGCAAACAACTACGAGTTCCCCACCACTATCGACGGTATCACCGTTAAGTGGAATGACGGCGAAACCACTCTCGCAACCACAGGTACTCACCCCGCAAGAACAGTTACCACAATCGATATTCCTCACAAGGAAAACTTCACATTCAAGGGCTGGTCTCTCACGGCTGACGGCGACATTCTCACAACAGAGGAAATTGCCGCTATCAAGGCAGACACCACTCTCTACGCACAGTGGAACACTGTCGGTGCGAACACCTTTGCAGTTAAGTTTCTTGATTGGGACGATTCTGAAATTGCTTCCTATAATATCAACGAGAACGCAATGATCGATGCCAATATCCCCGAAGATCCGACAAGAGATCGTGACGAGGAGAACTGGTACGTATTCAAGAACTGGACTCTCGGCGGCATGGCTGTTACCAAGGACGAGATAAAGCTCACTCCCGTAACCGCTGAGATTACATTCAAGGCGGACTACACCGTAACCGCACACAAGAATCCCCTTGTATGGCAGCCGGAGACAACAAGCTTCGTAAATAACAAGGACGCTTTCAAGAGAGAAAGGGTTACGTTCAAGGGTTATGCGGCAAACATGTACACGCCCAACGAAGCGAGAACAGTCAATGATCCTCTCGCAATAGAGGGTGCGGGAAATGTTCCTGAGAACAAATCCGCACTCAAGGGTCCGAAAATGTTTGACCCCACCATTTACAAGACCATTCTTGTAAGATATTACTACGCTCCCGGCGCAGCAACCGCATCAAGAAAGTTCACGTTCTGGAATCAGTCCTCCAACTGGCAGGACTCCTCCCTTAAGGCGGTTCCCGCACAGGATGTCGCAATGGAATCCGGCAAGTGGACATACGCAAAGTTTGACTACACCTCCTACGATCTTTCCGCGTACGACTGCAACATTCCGCAGTTCCATGTAAAACCGCTCACCAACATAAGAGCCGATGATTGGACTGACGGCGAAGCAGTCTACTTCGATAAGGTTGAGTGGTACCTCAACGCTCCCGAAGTTTACACGGTAGAGTTCCGCGACAACGACGAAAACCTTCTCTACACCATCGACGCACTTAACGGCGAAACCGTTATCTACGGCGGCGCAGACGTTTCCGTTCCCGAAGGCGGCGAGTTCCTCGGCTGGACAACCGAAAAGGGTACGACAAACGCAGTTGCTCTTAAGGTAACGGGCAACACCGTATTCTACCCCGTTGTTACCACAGGCACAACCGATAACGTAATTTACGTTTCCGCACAGGGTAACGACAACAACTCCGGTAAGACTCCCGGTCTTGCTGTTCTCACGCTCAAGAAGGCAATACTCCTTGCAGCTGAGCTTGCTCCCAACGCTGAAGATACGGCAACCGTAGTTGTATGCGGCGACGGTTCTGTAAGCGGTGTTCTCGAAGAACTGCTTGTCAACACCGGCATGATTACGGTAACCTCCAAGTACGGTGCGGATGACTACACCGGTACTGCGAGAGTAAGAGTACTTACCGGCAACCCCGTCGGCAAAACCGGAAGCACTGTTGCATTCCTCACATTCGAGAACCTCGTATTTGAGGGACTTACCAGCGGCAACGGCTGGAACTTCCTCAATGCGCAGAACAACTATTTTGCATTCGGCGAAGGTCTCTCCTATGTGCTTCCCGAAGGCACAAAGCAGAATCAGATAAGATTCAGAGCCGGCGGCGAAAGCGGTGCGGTTGACTATAATAAGTTCGGCGGCAAGCCCCTTATCTTCAGTCTCCCGATGTCCACGCACCTCGGTACCAAGGGAGCTTTCACAACAAACAACATTTACGCTGTATTCAATGATGGTTTTGAAGGCGGCGTCAATGTCGGCAACGACACCGGCACAGGCAAGGGTACAATCACCGGCTACACAAGAATCGAAGTAAACGGCAAGGGCGTTACAGGTCTCGGCATGGGTACCATCGAAGCTCATAACGCTGACTATGCTGTTATCTTCAACGACGGCGCAAAGGTTGTAAACCCGACAGTTACTGCCGCAAACGACGGCAACACCTACAAGAAGTTCGTTCTCTCCGGCGGCGAGGGCTTCGTATTCCACCACAACGCTGACGTAACAAAGGTCGGCGAGTTCACGGTTGAGAAGTACCCCGATGGCAAGAAGTACTACCTCTACAACGGAAACGAGATTCTGCCCGAAAACTGGTTCGGCTCAATGGCGTTCTCCTTCGCTGAGAGCGGCACATACACATTTGATTATGCCGACTACAAGGTAACCTTCGCTTACGGCGAAACCGCAAAGACCGTATACGGTAAGAACGGCGTTGCTGTTGCCGCTCCTACGGACGTAACCGCTCCCGAACACATGGAGTTCAAGGGTTGGGTTAAGGAAGGCACCGAGGATATTGTTGACCTCGCAGCTATCACTGAGGACGTAACTCTCGTTCCTTCGTTCGAGGATATCGTCTACACCATTAAGTTCGGTGATCATGAGATAAAGGACACTTACGGCGCAGCGGTTCTCGCTCCCGACGCTCCCGAACCTCCCGAAGGAGAAGAGGGCAAGGTATTCGCAGGCTGGAAGAACGTCGCTGACGAGACCGATATCATTGCCGCAGGCGCAGCGTACACCGTAAAGGGCGACGCTACCTACGAAGCAACATGGTCCGACGGTCCCGTAGACGATCCCGCATTCAACGGCACTGTCAAGTATACCGACGATAACCCCTACGTTGAAGAAAACGCTGTAGGCAAGGTTATTGCGGCTAAGGACGGTAAAGAGACCGGCGCTGAAACAACCGACACCTCCAAGAAGGGTACCGCAACAAAGAACGGCGTTGAAGTACTCTGGTACAAGGGCGAGGGTCAGATGGAATACGACTTCGGCGAGGTCATTGATGCCGGCGATCAGTACTATGTT
Source organism: uncultured Eubacteriales bacterium (assembly GCA_934444485.1). Classification (GTDB taxonomy): domain Bacteria; phylum Bacillota; class Clostridia; order Oscillospirales; family CAG-382; genus CAKSUT01. Next base: position 39,830 of record CAKSCN010000003.1, read on the forward strand.
ACTATCCGCTACAGCGCAAAGAACGAAAACAGAGCATACTACGTTGCTGCAGGCGAATACTTCGGTAAGCTTACCGCTGAGTCCTGCGGTGTTGAGGGCGTATACAAGTACCTCACATTTAAGGCAACACTCAGCCCCGATAACGCTAAGGTAATTATCAGACCTTCCTCCGACTTCGATGACAACACAGTAAAGGTATTCGACCTTGCTGAGGTTATTGTTTGGAGAGACGGCGGCACGGTTAAGTTCGGCGAGACAACCTTCAAGGGTATTCTCGGCACAACCATTACGACTCCCGCAGCTCCCGCAGCTGAAGAGGGCAAGAAGTTCATCGGCTGGAAGAACACCGCTGACAACACGATCGTTGCGGCTGAAACCGAGTACGAGATTACCGGCAGTGCAACATATGAGGCAGCTTGGGAGACTCTCAAGTTCACCGTTAAGTTCGACGAAACCGTTATGAACGACGTTGAATACGGCACCTCCGTAACAGCCCCTGAGTACACCGGTGCAGTTCCCGGAGGCATGACGTTCGCAGGCTGGAAGAACATGGATGACGACTCGCTCGTTGCCGCAGGCACAGCAATCGTAGTTAAGTCCAACCTCACATTCGTATCCTACTTCAAGGGTATCGAGTATGACGTTGTAATCGACGGCAATACCACATCTTACACAGGCGGTTCCGAGATCACGCTTCCCACAGCTCCCGAAACTATCCCTGAGGGCAAGAAGTTCCTTGGTTGGACAACGGTTGACGGCGGATCCGTTGAGTACGCAGGCGGCGCTAAGTACACCGTAACGGGCCCTGTAAGCTTCTACCCCGTATACATGGCTGAAGACGCAGCTTACTACTACGGCGAAGCTACCTACACAGTTCACAGCGGCTCTTACGTCGTTGACCTCTACGTAACAGGCGACGCTATCAACGTTGGTGCATTCGGTATTAAGTATCCTGCATCTCTCAAGCTCGTTAACTTCGCATACGGCGACAAGGCTGAAAAGTTCTCCCTCGCCGACTACAGCGTAAATGACGCCGCAAACGGTATCTACGCAGACGTTTATATGCCGAAGAACGCTATGGGCGGTAACTACGTAATCGACGCTAAGGCCGCACCCGTAAAGCTCGGTACATTCACATTCGAGGTGCTTGACAAGGCGGCGTTTGAGACGCTTACCGCAAACACAAGATTCGGCAACGCAGTTCTCACCGCAGACTTCGGCGACGGCAAGTACTACGACGCAGCAAACAACACCACCCTCTACACGGCAATGGACGTAACAGATCCTCTCGCAGGCGGCAAGAATAAGCCTATAGCTGTTCAGTACGTAACCGAGAGTGTTATCGAGAAGGTCGTTACCGTTAACGGTACTTACGTTGCTTCCGAAAGACTCGGCGCAGCTGACGCAAGCATGAAGAAGGCAGAGCTTAACATTTACGACAAGGCTACAAACGCTCTCGTAAAGACTCTCACGCTTGATGAAAAGATCGACAACCTCACAACAGCATACTCCGTTGAGCTTGCTCCCGGCGAGTACGAGTTCGTATTCTCCAAGACCGCTTACCTCACCGTAAAGGTTGATGTAACGGTAGCGGACGATGTTGACGAGATGACGGCTGATACCGCAACCGCACTCGGCGGCGATATCTACGACTCCGCAGCAGCTAAGAAGAACGAAAAGGTTGACCTCGAAGACTTCGTAAGAATCCTCAGAGGCTTCGACGATAACGTTTCCACAAGCGCTGACTACATCAAGGAAGCTGACATCACCGAAGACGGCAAGGTTACAATCGACGATATGGCTGTAATCGGCAGAAACTACGGCAAGACCGGCTACGAAAACATTCGCTGACGTGACATTGCGTTCGTGAAATAAGCAATCGGGTACTCCGCTTCTCAATGGGGCGGAGTACTTTGACTGTTTACCGCTCATATGTCCGTCGGACGGCGAAAGGAAAGAGAAAATGATAAGACTTGACAAACTGCTCTCCGGCTCACTGCCGTGTACGAGAAAAGACGCCGCAGGACTCATACGTTCCGGGCGTGTCGCCGTTGACGGCACAGTGATTAGAAAGCCCGACACAAAACTCGAGGAAAACGCAGAGCTTACCGTTGACGGCGCACCGATTAACGCACGTCGCTTCATCTACATCATGATGAATAAACCGGCAGGACTCATCAGCGCAACCGACGACGTGCGTGAGAAAACCGTGCTGTCGCTTCTTCCCGACGAGTACCTCACCAAGAATATCTTCCCGGCAGGGCGGCTCGACAAGGACACGACGGGACTTCTCATTCTCACCAACGACGGCGCACTTGCGCATAAGCTTCTTTCGCCGAAGAACCGCCACGAAAAGAGCTACCTTGCCGAGTGCGATATTCCGTTTGACGCAGACGACCCGGAGCGTGTGAAGGATGGGGTTATGCTCGACGACGGGAAAACCTGCCCCGTGAAAATGGAGCTTGTCGAGGGTGAGCCGAACAAGGCGGTCATCACCGTCACCGAGGGACGTTTCCATGAGGTAAAGCGCATCTGCATCGCCATCGGAAAGCACGTTACCTCGCTTGAACGCATACGCTTCTGCGGACTCGACCTCGACCGCACTCTTTCAAGGGGCGAGTGGAGGGATCTCACCGACGAAGAGGTCGGCGTACTCTCGTCACAATCGTAAAAATTAAGTGCCTGTCGGGGCATAAGCGTCTGCGGCAGGCGTTTTTTGTATTGTTTGAGCGCATAACGCAAAAATCGACCGAAGACTTGCGGTAACGACAAATCTCCCTCGGCATAGAATATATCGATCGGACGTAACTCTCGTCCGAAATACATCAATTGTTTGCACGATAGGAGATAAGGTTATGAATAACGAAGTAAAGTCCGGGCTTTCCGGCACAAAAACAGAGCAGAACATGAGAGACGCACTTGCCGGTGAAGCGCTTACTCATACACGGTACATGATTTTTGCCGACGAGGCGCACAAAAACGGTGATCACGTCCTTGCAAAGCAGTTTGAGGAAACGGCAGATAACGAAAAGGAACACGCACGCATCTGGATGGAGTATCTCGGCGATATCTCGGACGACCTCGGAAACGTGCTTGCCTGCGAAGCCGGTGAAGAGTACGAAAGCACGACAATGTACCCCGAGTATGCCTCGGTTGCGGACGACGAGGGTTTTGCCGAAATTGCGGAGAAGTTCCGTCAGGTCGGCTCCGTCGAGAAAACGCACGGTGAAAACTTCGCCATGACGGCAAGAGACCTCGAAAACGGCGACCGCTATGAGGGCAGTGAAAACACGGTCTGGGAGTGCGGCAACTGCGGCTACAGAGTCACGGGCATGAACGCTCCCGACAGATGTCCCCTCTGCTCCCACAGAAAAGGCGAGTTCTCGAAAGCGTAAAGGCGCAGGAGTGCGCAAGACGCACACAAATTAAGCACAGGCAAAAAAGATAGAGCCGCACCTCAAAAGCGGCTCTGTTTGTGTGTTTACCGTAAACTTTACGCTAACTGCTTATCGACGGTCACGACGGTGTGAAAGTCCGAGCGTTTTTCCTTGACACGCTTGTCAATCATGTATTTCAGCTCGTCGTCGCTGTACTTAAACCCATAGGGAACGCATATGTCGAAGATGAGGTTCGAGTGACCTTTGCCGAACACGGCGCGGAAATCGTGCATGGTTATCTCCGGGGATATCGATTTTATCACGGTGTAAACAAGGCTCTGCGCTTCGTCGGTTTCCTCGCTGTCGGTGACGACCGGGTCGAGGTGAATTACAAGGTGAATATTCATCTTCGTGAGAAAATCATGCTCTATGTTGTCGATTATCTCGTGACTCTCGAGTATGTCACGCTCTGCCGGAACTTCAACGTGTACCGACGCAAAGCATCTGTCCGCACCGTATGAGTGAATAACAAGGTCGTGAAAGCCGAGTATGCCGTCGTACTTCTTTATGCCGCCGACGATTCTATCCACAAGCTCCTTGTCCGGGGCTTTGCCGATGAGCGGATCGGCTGTCTCGATAACAAGCTTCACGCCCGAATACATAATAAACAACGCCACGGCAATACCTATGTAACCGTCAAGCTCGAGTCCCGAAAGCATGGTGATTACCGCACCGACAAGAACCGCCGCTGTCGAGATTACGTCGTTGAAGCTGTCCTGCGAGGTCGCAAGAAGAGCTTCGGAGTTTATGCGAAGTCCCACCTTGCGGTAAAATCTCCCCTGCAAAAGCTTCACCGCAACCGACAGCACGAGAACCGCAACAGATACTGCGGAGTAAGCCGTCTTTTCGGGGGAGAAGAGCTTCTCGAAAGAGCTTGTCAGCAGCTCAAAGCCGATTATGATTATCGCCGCCGAGACAAAAAGTCCGGTCAGATACTCCATGCGCTCGTGACCGAAAGGGTGTTCCTTGTCGGCAGGCTTCGACGCAAGCTTGAAACCGATTATCGTCATGAGCGACGAACCGGAGTCCGAGAGGTTGTTTATGGCGTCGGCGATTATCGATATACTTCCCGACAGCATTCCGACTGCCATTTTTACGGCGAAAAGGAGGATGTTCGACAGTATGCCGACCGCACCTGCGTATGTCCCCATTGCCTCACGAATGGAGGGATTTCTCGGATCTTCACGGTAGATTTTCAGCGTTTCGGATATTTTCTTCATAAATGTGTGTCTCCGTTTTGCGTTATTGTAAATTTCAGCACATAATATTATACTCCGCACCCCCTCGGTTTGTCAAGCCTAACAGAAAACCGTGTGTAAAGCATATGAGTTTTGTTGCCGATTTTGTCAATAAAATACACACCGCTCAAAATCTTTATCAAAAAAGCATACTTTGAGTGAAAAATATAACAAAATCGCATCTTTTATGCTTGACTTTTTTTGTATTATGTACTATAATATACACGTATACAAATTTCTTAATCACTAAAGGAGAGATGGTTATGAATGCAAAAAGAATCCGCGCGGCGATACTTGCAATGCTCCTTTCGGCGTCGATGATTGCGTCGAGTATGAGCGGAGCGGTGTTTGCAGCAGAGGGCGAGAACGAAACTGTTGCCGAAACGGTGCAGACCGAGCTTGAACCCTCCGAACCCGAAAAGGAAACCGAAGAGGCGCTTGAAGTCCCCGAGGAACAGCCCTCAGAAGAATCCGAGAACACCACCGAAGAAGAACCCAAAGTGACCGAGGAAGAGCCGTCCGAGGAAGCCGAGGAAATACCCGAAGAAGAGGCAGTACCCGAAGAGGAAGTGACTCCCAAGGAAGAGATTGAGACAGAAACACCTGTAACGACCGAAAAGGAAGAGGAAACAAAGGACGAAGAACTCCCGGAAGCAGATGACGAAGAGATTGTCCTTGCGGAAGCCGCAGAGCCGAGAGACATCTGGTTCGGAACAGCAGGCGCAAGGGATCAGCGCTGCACTCTGACCATGGAAACGGACTTTGTCGAAAGAAAGTATCAGAGAGTTATCCCTGACGCAAGTGTTTACCCGAACAGCGACATAGCGCCGGCATTTTTCACAACGAAGACCGGTGAGAATGTAATCAAGGTGGTTCTCAAGACTGCGTCTAATACCGTTCCGATGTGCAGTGTTTTCATTTCTGACGGAAAAGGCGGCTACAGCAAGAACGTGTCTCTCACCGCAAAGCTCGACGAAGGCAAAACAATGACCGCAAATGCGTGGAACACCGTCTACATCGATATGACCGATACTCTTGCGGCGGCGGAATTCCCCTACCTTTGGGCATTTATGTTCCGGCCTTACGCCGGCGAAAAGGTTTCCGACCACCTCAGTGACTATGTCGAGATAGGCTACATGGGACTCTTCGGCTCTCTCGAGGACGCAAAGGCTCACGTCTCCGAGTTCGAGGGCAAACCCACGCTTAAGGATATCACGGTCGGCGGCAAGACAATTCCCGGCTTCGACGCCTCCAAGACCGAGTTTGAGTACGACCTTAACGGTGCGTATGAAACAGGCGTAGTCAAAATTCACTGTGCGGGCAACATGGACGGTATGTCCCTTTCAGGCACGGCTTACGACAAGACAACCGGCTCCTCCGAGGTGTTCATTCACAAAACCGGAGATACGACCAAGAGACTCTGCACTCTCAAGCTTGTGAGCGGCGCAAAGAAGACCGACATAGAGCCTCTTGCAATGAAGGCAAGTATACTGCAACCGTCGGGCAACCGCTGCACGGGCGGTGATGCCGTTGATGAATTCGGCAGAACCAAAACTGTGATAAACCCCGTATGGCAGTATTATGACGAAACCACAAAGTCCGATATGGAAGCGAACGGTTCTGTTTCTCCCGGCGGCGGAGAAAGCGCTTTGAACAATGCAAAGTATACGACGATAAAGCTTGTATACAGAAGTACAGGCAAAAAAGTTCCGTCAATCAGCCTCTTCAGCGACGGATTTGCCAAGAGCTGCTCAGGCAAGGTTGTGGAAAGCGTAACCGCAGATCCCGGAAATTGGCAGACCATCATCTACGAAAACGCCATGGATGTTCCTATGAGATGGTTTATGGTAAACTTCGCCGACTCCAACACCGAAACGGTTGACGGTACAAAGAAGGTTATCTCCGACGTATTCGAGATAGGCTATGTCGGCGCATTCGGAAGCGTTATCGACGCTATGGATTACGAGTCCGACTTTGAGGGCAAATTCACCGTGTCCGACGTTCTCGTCGGCGGAAAGTCTATAGGCAATGTAACGACCCATGAGTACGACCTCGCCGGTCTTTCGGATATCCCCGCACTCACCGTTAAGGCGACCGGCAATACAAACAGCGTAAAGATTAAAAACGGCACTCTCGGAACCGACGGAACGGCAGTTTCCACCGTGAAGAAAGGAAGCGACACCGTCGTAACCGTAAACTTCAAGAACGGCTCGACCGACTTCATCATCACCGGCATTCTCGTTGACGGCAAGGCGATTGCAGACTTTGACCGTGCGACGACAACCTATAATGTAGCTCTCGGCTACGGTGCGTCGACTCCCGTTGTTACCTACACCCACTCCGGCATTGAGTCCGAAACGGCAGAGGTAGTTACAACTAATGTTGACGGCGGCTACAAGACCGAGATCAGGGACGGCGGCACCGTGCTTTACACGATTAACTTCACTGTGGCTACCGAAAAGCCCGCTCTCATCAACACACTCTACAAGCTCAATACGGAGAAAAAAGTAACGGTCGGCTATCTCGGCGGCTCCGTTACCGCAGGTACAGGCTCTACAAGTGCGGAGAAGACCTCGTGGAGAGCGCTCACAAGAGAATGGTTTAAGTCTGCGTTCCCGAACGCAGCCGTTACGGAAATAAACGACGCAATAGGCGGCACGGGCGTGATATTCGGTCTTTTCAGAGCGGAGAACAGATATTTCTCCAAGAACGGCGGCAAAGCGCCCGACATCAACTTCATCGAAATGGCGATTAACGACGCCTATGACGGAGTAAGCGGAAACACGCAGTATGTTTACATCGAATCTCTCGTAAGAAAGATTTACGCCTCCAACCCCAAGGCTGATATCGTATTCGTTATCACCGGTGATTCCGGAAGATCCGCCGCTGAGGTTGCAAGCTCGACGCCGGTATTCGGTCAGGCTTATACCGACCTTGCGGCATACTACAATATCCCGATAGTATATCCGTTCAGAGAGCTTGCAATTAAGATTGCCGGCGAAAACGGCGGAAACGCAGTAACAAGCTCCGACAATGCGCATTGGAAGAAATACTTCACCGACGGAGTTCACCCGAGCGACGCAGGCTATGCGGAATATGCAAATACGATTGTAAACTACCTCGAACCCAATCTTCCCGCCTCCTACGCTCCCGAAGCGTCCGAGTACACCGAAAAGGTTCTTCCGACAGAAATTTACTGCGTAAAGAACGGCAAAGGCGATCTCCTCGTTGACGCATACGGCTTTGAACCCACCAAGATTACCAACACCGAGTATTTCGGCGGCTATGCCGTTGAACCCGACGGAAGCTACAAGCCTCTCCGTTCTCGCAAGGCAGAGCAGGTTATAACCCTCAAGTTCAAGGCAGGCGGTATCGGCATCTGGACATGGTCCTACGGCACGAACAACGGCAAGAACGGCACGAATATCACCTACTCGATAGACGGCGGCGAACGCAAGGTTCAGAATATCTACAGAAGCTTCCCGAACCACAGAAGCTATATGCTCGCAGAGGGTCTTGATCCGACCAAGGAGCATACCATAAGAATATTCCACAACGATGAGGACGCAGTTCTCGACATCAAGTACTTCTGGCTCTGGGATTTCGCTGAAGGCACGTCCTATGACGACGTCACAATGAGCGCAGTTCCTTACCTTGACACAACCTCCGATGAGGTAAAGGCGGTTACGAAGGCGGAGGTTTCCGTCGGCGAAACGGTAAAGGATCTCGGCTTCAGCTTCGATAAGCACGAGTACACAATCCCGATGACAATGGTTGACGGCGAGTACGTCGTGGTTCTTGCGGCAGACACCAAGACCTATCCCAAGATCAACGTAACTCTTCCCGACGGATACACAAGCTACACCCTCACACAGGCAGGCGAGGGCGGCACAGGCACAAACAAGGCGGTTCTCTCTCTCGACAACGTCGGCGTTTACACGTTTGAGTTTGTCCTTGAGGGCGTTCCCGAAAACTACACCGTAACAAGCGCAACAACGGCATTCGGTTCCGACGCAAAGATCACCTTCGCCGAGGCAACAACGCAGAAGCTCGAGATTAAGCGTGACGAAGAGACCGAGTACACACTCTATGACGCAGGCATCACCGAGATAACCGGTCTCTCCGCAGGTCTCTATCAGATGAGATACACCGACGGCGAGAGCGCAGGCGCAGAGGTTGATGTAAGAATCTGGGAAACCTACCCCGAAAACGCAAATGTTTACTATGTAACCGACGGCGGTACGGGCGACGGTAAATCTCCCGAAAATCCGGCGACAACAGGTAATGGCTTCGGCAGTATTGTAAGCAACTTCAAATCCGCATTTTCTTCGTATAACGACAGAACAAAGGTTAACTATATAGTATTCCTCGGCAGCGTGACGACCAATAAGAATGCTACTGAAACAGACTTTGCCGGATTTACGGATACGGTATTTACCTCGGAATACGGTTCAATGTTCTACTTAAAAGCGCATCTCAAACACAAAAAGATCAACACGGATATCGGCGCGTCCATGGGCAGAGTCACATGGAAGAACATAGATGTAACAATCGGAAACCCCGAAAGCAGTTCAATTAATGGCGAGATTTATTATACTGCGTACGGACAGCCTGTCACCTTTGACAACTTCAGTATCGTCGGCTTTGCAAAGAATGTGAACGGTACCCTGAGAACTAAGGGTATGCATATCAACTACTTTGACGACGGCGCCGGCACGCATACACTTACAAATCCTCAGCCCATAATCGTAAACAGTCCGAAGCTCAAGATAGAGGGTGTCAGAACAAGTGCATACTGTAGTTCAGGAATGAACGTAACCTCCGATGCATACTTCGTTATCGAAGACGCAACGATCTCAGAATTCGGCATGGGACCGCACGGTAACAACAACAATGCAAGCACCACAACCGGTAATGTCTACGGAACGATAAACGGCGGTACGATAGGCACTGTTTACGTCGGCGGTATCAACGGCGGCGACAAGAGAATACTCAACGGTTCGGCTCTCGTTGTCGTAAACGGCGGCACGATAGGCACAATCAAGGCGACAGCCGGCAGCCCCACAAACGACAATGCGCTTATCGTAAACAACGGACTTACATACACCGTTGAAACGGCGAATATCGACTACTACCTCAAGTCCGGCATAAACGGTTCCGCAAATGCGGTTCTCGATTCCGAGACAAGAACCATCACAAAGTTCACCTTCGTGACGGAGAAGAAGTACGTCTACATCGACGCAGGCACGGCAAACGAGAAGAAGCTCGAGGTCGTTGACGGCAAGGCTGAGATTGCGGCTTCCGAACTCGGTACAGGCACACACACCGCAGATTATCAGAACAACGACTTTATCGTTAAGTACGACGGCGGCGCAAACAAATTCGCAACCGTTCCCGAACAGGCTGAATACGCAAACGGCGACACGATTGAAGCAATTGCGGAGCCTACCTTCGCAAACGGCGAAAAGTACACCTTCCTCGGCTGGTCTGCCGACGGCACAAACCTTGTAACTCTTCCTTACACCGTAACCGCAAGCGCAACCCTTACAGCACTCTGGGGTGTTGACAACACCGTTATCTACGTCTCCGACAAGAGCGGTCATCCCGACGGCGGCGACGACCCGTCCTATCCTCTCGGCGGCGCACAGGCAAGCGGCACGATGTTCACGGCAAAGAAGCTCGACTTTGTTCAGGTTAACACTGCGACAGACCCCATTACCGTAAAGTCCACCGACGTTGTTGAGGGTTATACTTTCGGTAATCAGAGCGTCAATACGAGCGCATACGTAAACGCAAACGGCAAGCTCACAAACGGCGGTACGCTCATCGTTACGGATGAAATGATTGTCACCGGAAGCGGCGCGGCAGGTACGGTTACGGTCAAGGGTCTCGACGAAAACTCCGTTGCATACCTTGTCGGCGGCACGGATATTCCCAAGGGCGACCGTATTTACACCGATATCAAGGTTCTCAACGTATACACCGACGAAGCGGTTATCAGAACCGGAAACTACAACGTAACCTTCACCGATACCGCTTATGTCGGCAACGGCTACTACGAGATAGACGGCAAGCCTTACTACTACCTTAACGGAAGAAGCTACGGTACAAACGTATACTTCCTCTATGCAACAGGCTCCGGCTACACAGCGGGCGGAAGCGGATTCATAAGCGCATTCGTTCCTTATGAAACCTCCGCTCCTTACTACGGCTACAAGAAAGCTTCGACCACACCGAGAATAGGAGTATACAACTACAACGGAAACATTGCGATAGGCTCGTCCTCCGCAACGGTAGGCGCCGGCAATGTCGGAATGCTCCTTACCGGTGCAAACTACAACAACGGCTACGCAAAGCTCGTAAACGCTGTGAACGGCGACAGAACCGTTACGGTAAACGGCGGTTATGTCGAAACGATTGCCGCAGGTCATATGGCTTACTACAACGGCATCGGCAGAATGATTATAAACGGCGGTACTGTAGCGAACCTCCTGCTCGGCGCAAACCAGTCGAACAACACAGCAAACGGTCAGAGCGCAACCTTCGGTCTTATCTATGCGACCGTCAACGACGGTAAGGTATCAAATGCGTCCATGACAGGCACACTTCAGCCCGGCGTTCCGGTAACCGCAAGAGAGACTTACTCGACAGCGTTCACCGAAAACATCAGGAGCTACAAGCGCATGGGCGTATCGGTTCTTGAATTGAACGGCGGTACGGTTGAGAAGGTAAGCTCCTCGAACGCAAATGCAGACGTTCTCACAAGAGTCATCATCAAGAACGGCGGTACGTTCACAACCGCTCCCACAGCAAGCGTATACGACTACTACGCAGAATCCGACGGCACCGTGGTTATCGGTGCGGAAGTCGATACCTCCGCAACCTACACC
>CAKSCN010000004.1 GCA_934444485.1 uncultured Eubacteriales bacterium
CTCATGCCCCCAGGGACTTAACCCTCAGGCAATGATCGCCGAGACAAAGGGCGCACTCAGAAAAGGCGGAGTCACACCTCCCAAGGACGCAGTTCTTAAGCCCGTGTCGCCGACAAGAAAGTACAGACTTGTCCCCATGTCGAAGCTCACCGCAAGACTCGGACTCTTAAAGTACGACAAAAAAGCGCCGCTCACCGATGTCGAGGTAGCGACGACCTCCGTCAGAATAAACCTCTCGCAGTGTATAGGCGCACCGAGTGTACCCACGGTCAAGGTCGGAGACACAGTCAAGCGTGCCGATAAAATAGCCGACGCCCCCGAGGGCAAGCTCGGAACACCGGTTCATGCGTCGATAGACGGGAAAGTTACCGAGGTTACGGATAAGTATATCAGAATAAGTGCGGAATAAGGAGATAAGACCATGAATAAAGCTATAGGAATGGTAGAGTATAAGACCGTTTCCGCAGGTATTTCGGCTGCGGACTTAATGATAAAGAGCGCAGACACTGAGGTTATTCAGGCGTCAACCGTCTGCCCCGGAAAGTACATAATCATCGTGAGCGGAGCTTTGAGTGCAGTCAATGCGTCGGTAGAGGCGGCGAGAACGGCTCTCCCCGAACAGCTCATCGACTCTTTCGTTCTCGGCAACCCGGCAGAGGAAATCTTCCCGGCACTCTATGGCGGCGCACCCGTCGAAAACGCAAAGGCTCTCGGCGTCCTCGAGACCTTCTCCGCACCGTCCATAATAGTTGCGGCGGATGCTGCGGCAAAGGCGGCGGACGTTTCCCTTATCGAAATCCGTGTCGCAAGAGGTATGTGCGGCAAGTCGTATATGCTTCTCACCGGCGAGGTTGCGGCAGTCACGGCGGCAATTGACATAGCCAAGAATGCGGTCGAGAACGGCGGTATGCTCCTCGACAGCGCAGTTATCCCCAACCCCGATAAGGAGCTTTGGAACAGTATTCTTTAAAAAACGAGGCACCCCGAAAGGTGCCTTGTTCGTGTCGAAAAGCTTCGCAATTCGACACGGATCAGATTTGTTCGTTCGCACCTCGCTTGAGGCGTGAACCTTGTTCACTTCTCTTCGCTCGCAAATCTATAGGTGAAAAAAGTGCGGTACACGCCCTCGCTTTTTTCAGAATTATTGTAACCCGATTTCATCGGGAAAAGTCCGAAGACTGTTGCGGTATTTGCACCGAATGGTTCCTTAATTAAAATGTGATTTACTTATCGTAGAGGATTTTTTGCAGCCTTGTCCCTTTTGAAAGTGCAGACAGTATCGTTAAAAGTTCCTCGTCGATATTCCACTCACCGTCGGAGAATGTGCCTTTGATATCGTGATAAAACTTTTCACCTTTAGGCGGCCGCTCGGGAAACAATAGGTAGAAGCTGTCGGAGCTTTCCCATAAAACCTCAAGCGGATCGTCGCTTGATGACGGCGTTGACGTGAAGCAGTCCTCGCTTATAACCTTGTTCTCTCCCGTTTCGGTGTCAAGAACAAACAAAGTCACCGATGTTTCGGTATTGCCGTTTGAGGCAAAGTAAATAAGCTTTTTACCGTCAGGTGAAAACGCTGTTGTGCGGCATATCGCAGTGTAGTAGGAACGTTGTTCCTCTTTAAAACTGCGGTACAGCGCAATTCTTTCGTCCGCTTCGCAGTTGTCGATGAGAAAACGGTAAGTGCGGTCGTTTATGTTGTATACCGCAGTGTCCCATACGCCCTCGTATACAAAATTGATGTATATTTCATCTCCGATAAGTCCGCTTATCCACGAAGAATAAATCTCGGTTTCTCCCTGACGGCAGAGATCCACTCCGTCAAAAATGCCGTAAACGAGAGTCATGCGAATGCCGTCGGAGCTTTCCGACTTAAGGTTTCCGACCGGAATTTCGAGTGAAAGCTCTCCGTCAAAAAGCTCTATGCAAATTATTGTATCGGGTGTTTCTTCAATCATTTTCAGAATTTCGTCGCCGGAAAAATCGGTTATGCCGGAAACGGCGTTTTCGCTTTCTTCCGAGTCGTTGCCTGCGTCAGTGCTTTCGTCTGCTTTGTCCGCAATTGAGACGGCATCGTTCAGATTTTTGTCTGTTGATACTTTCTCCGGATTTTCGCAGCCGACAAGGGCGAGTGCCGAAATAACCGCCGTGGCTGAAAGAATGCACGCAATCCTTTTGAACGATAACAAATTCATCACCCCCGAGTATGCTTCAATTACATTGTAGCATACATTTGTTGCAGCAGTATGTAAAATACGTAAACACGAAAGGTAAGACCTCATGCTTCCGATAGAAAGAAAAAACGAAATACTTGCGAAGCTCATGCTTGACGGCAAGGTCATAGTGACCGAGCTTGCGGAGACCTACGGAGTTACCGAGGAAACGATACGCCGTGACCTCGACAAACTCGAAAAAGAGGGACTTGCAAAAAAGACCTACGGCGGAGCGGTCAAGACCGATACACTCAATGTCGAGCTTCCGTACATGGTCAGAAAGCAGACCAACGTCGAGGGCAAAAAGTACATCGCCGAGATAATTTCAAACCTTATAAGCGACGGCGACTATATCCTCCTCGACTCGAGTACCACTGCTCTTTTTACCGTCAAAAGTATGTTCAATAAGCAGAACATAACGCTCATCACGAACTCCGTCGAGGCTCTCATGGATACCCCCTCCAAGAACAACTGGAGAGTCATCTCTACCGGCGGCGAGTTCGCACAAAGCTCGTTCGCTTTCTTCGGTCCCCGTGTCGAAGAGGTCGTCGCCGACTACCACGTCGATATCGCCGTCATTTCCGGCAAGGGCATCGATATGAAAAAAGGCGTGTCCGATACGAGCGACGTCAACGCAAGAATAAAGAAAGCCTTCATCGCCTCGGCAAAAAAGGTTATCCTTGCAATGGATTCGTCGAAGTTCGATAAGATTTCGTTCGTCAAATTCGCCGATATAGGAGATATACATGCGGTTGTCACGGACGCAGAACCGTCAAAAGAATGGAAGGACTACTTCAATTCAAAGAACGTCGAGCTGTATTGGTAAAGTTGGTAACGGAGGATAAAATGCAAAAGTTCAGCGTAAAAACAGAAGTGTGCTTCGGAAACGGCGCACTCGAAAAACTCGGTGAAATATGCGCCGATTCGGCTGTCATCTTTACCGACGGCTTCATGAAAAAGTCCGGCACTGCCGACAGCGTCGCTTCGTACATGAAAAACTGCAAAACCGTGTCGGTGTTCTCCGAAATAAAGCCCGACCCTCCTGTTGAGACCGTCGCCGCCGCTCTCGGATTTCTCCTTGACAAAAAAGCGGAGGTCGCAGTTGCCCTCGGAGGCGGTTCGTCGATAGACGCCGCAAAGTCAACCGTCATGATATACGAGCGCAAAACGGGAAAGAAAATACCGCTCATCGCAATTCCCACGACAAGCGGAACAGGCTCCGAGGTCACAAGCTTTTCGGTAATCACCGACACCGAGAAAGGCGTGAAGTACCCCCTCGTTTCGGACGACCTTCTCCCCGCAACGGCAATACTTGCTCCCGAGCTTACCGTGAGCGTCCCAAAAACCGTCACCGCCGATACAGGCTTTGACGTTCTGACTCACGCCGTCGAAGCGTACATCTCAACCGCCGCAAACGATTTTTCCGACGCACTTGCCGAAAAGGCGGTCGAGCTTACCCTCGAATACCTCCCCAAAGCATACGAAGCTCCGTCAGACCTTACCGCACGCGAGAAAATGCACACCGCCTCCTGCCTTGCCGGTATGGCGTTCAACGCAGTGTCTCTCGGCGTCGTCCACGGCATCGCACACGCACTCGGCGCAAACTTCCACATACCCCACGGCAGAGCCAACGCCATGATGCTCCCCTACGTTCTGGAGTATAACGCCGGTCTTTCCGAGGGCAGTGAGGGTACGCAGGAGAACTTCGTGCGTATCAGAGCGAGACTCGCAAAGCTTGCACACCTCGTCGGACTCGACGCCTACTCCGAAAAGTACGCCGCACAGTCCTTTATCCGCCGTGTGTACACAATGGAGCGAAGCCTCGGAATACCTGCAACTCTCGCCGACGCCGGAGTGACAAAGGAAGCTTACGCCGCCGCAAAGGCTCATATCGTGGAAAGCGCCGTAAAGGACGCCTGCACCGCAACGAACCCCGTAAAAATGACGCCGAGCGGAGTCGAAAAAATACTCGCAAGAGTCGATAAGTTCTGAAGTAAGAGCCGTACAGCAAAAAGTGCGGCTTTTTAAATTTTTAACGAAAACATATTGCCAAAAGCGCATAAATGTGATAAAATACAGGGAGATTACCGTTCGGGAGGAAAAATGGAACAAACAAAGCTTACCGTCCTCGACGATGTACTTTATATTGCCATGAGCGTCGGGTTTAATCTGCTTCACTGCGGCGCAGAAATCAGGCGTGTTGAGGATACAATTTCAAGAATATGCGCTTCGTATGACGGAGTACACGGCTCACACGTTTTTGCAATAGGCTCAAACATAACGGTGACCGTTTACAACGCCGAGGGACAGAGCCGCACGGAAACCTGGCGTGTGAAAGGCTACAGCTACGATTTTGACAAGATTTGCAGACTAAATTCGCTGTCACGCAGAATATGTGCCTGCGCACCGTCCCGTGCCGAGGTGGAAACGGAGATCAACAAAATAAAAGCAAGCCCCGTTTATCCGCAATATGTGCGTATGCTGGGCTACGGTATTATTTCAGCATCGTTTACCATGTTTTTCGGTGGAAACGCTATCTGCGGAGCTATCGCTTTCTTTGTCGGGATTCTGACTTGCATAACGGATATGCTTATGAGGCGAATCGGCGGCGGAGACTTTACCGGAATTGCCGTGTGCAGTACCGTGGCGGCTTTGGTATCGTTTTCGCTTGAAGCGTATGTGCCGGGTGCGGACGGAACAAAAATTATCATAGGCGTTTTAATGACGCTCGTGCCGGGAATTGCCATAACAAACAGTATGCGTGATTTCCTTGCCAATGATTATCTCTCGGGTTCTCTGCGGCTTACGGAGGCAATCGTTACCGCAACCGCCATTGCCGTAGGTGTTGCGGCGGCAATCGTAATCATGCGGAGGTGAGACTGTGAGAGAGTTTGTTTTGCCGTGCCTTTATGCTTTTCTGGGTTCGTGCGGCTTTTGCTTTATTTTTAACGTAAGGGGAGCGGACGTTCTGCTTTCAGGACTTTGCGGAATGCTTTCGTGGCTCGTGTATCTGCTATTCGGCGGAATGTTTGAAACCGATGTAATGCAGTATTTTTTCGCTGCGGCGGCTCTCGGCTTTCAGGCAGAAATACTCGCACGTCTGCGCAAAGTTCCCGTGACGCTGTACCTCATCATAGGCATGGTGCCGCTTGTCCCGGGAGCGAGAATATTCTATACCATGGAGGATTTTCTCCGAGGCGAAAACGCAAGCTTTTTAAACAATCTGCTTTATACCGTAAAAATAGGTGGCGCAATTGCGGTAGGACTTGTCATTTCAAGATTTGTTTTTAACCACATAATATCCGGATTTATCAAAAAGCACCGTGCTTAAAGCGGTTTTGCGTGTTTTGCCGCCGTTGCTACCGAAAAACGATTTACATCAAAGCTTTTGCCACCCGATGCGGACTTTACATTAACGGATATCTGACTTTTTCAAAATCGCTTTCAAAACATTAAAATTAAGGACTGCGGCAGAATTAACGCTTGCAGTCCTCTTTTGTTAAACAGTCTCCTTTACTCCCTCAACCTCGCAATTCACGGCATTCTCGACTCTGAACGCTTCGAGGCACCGATATGAGCGTCCTTGAGGTCGCACTCGACTGCGGCTTTTCAGACCACAGCTACTTCACCAAGCGTTTCCGTGAAAGCGTTGGCGTCGTACCGACCGAGTACCGCAGAATGAAGAGATGACACACCGATTTTTATCTATATTTTCACTTTGTTCATGTAAAAGTGCTATAATGATGATATACTTATCCTGTCAGATGTTGCCGTGCCGAGCCTTGCCGTGGCGTGCGGCGGAAACGGAGATATTATGGAAATACAGAAAATACAGAGCTTTACCGTAGATCATACAAAGATATCCGAGGGAATGTACATCTCACGCATAGACGGAGATATAACAACCTATGACCTCAGAATGAGAAAGCCCAATGCCGGGGACTATATCACTCCGTCGGCAATGCACTCCATGGAGCATATGTTTGCAACCTTCGTCAGAAATTCCGAGATAGCGGACGACGTTATCTACTTCGGACCTATGGGTTGCCAGACAGGCTTTTACCTCCTCGTGAGAAACGCCGACCATATGAAGGTGTACGAAACGATAAAGTCCGTTCTCAAAAGTATACTCGAATACGACGGTCCCGTCTTCGGCTGTTCCGAGGTCGAGTGCGGAAACTACAGAACGCTGTCGCTTTCGGCGGCAAAGTACGAGAGCAAAAGATACCTCGAGGTGCTTGAAAACCTCGGCGATTTAAGCTTTATGTATTGAGAAAACGGACGGTGAAGAAAATGTACGAATCCGAACTTGAAAGAATCGTTGACGCCGCAAGGGGAGCGGGCAGGATAATACTTTCCGCCGCAGACGGAGAAAAAGCAAAGTCCGTCACCGAAAAAGAGGGAAGCGCAAACTTCGTCACGGAGTACGATAAGCGCACGCAGGAGTACCTCTTTGAGAACCTCGGCAAAATTTTTCCCGACGCCGTCTTTATCGGAGAAGAGGACGAGGGCGAACACAGACACGTCTTTGAAAACGGGCTGTCCTTTATCATCGACCCTATCGACGGCACGACAAACTTTATCCGTGATATGAAAAAGAGCGTCGTTAGCATAGGACTTCTCGATTGCGGAGTGCCGACCGTCGGCGTCGTTTACGACCCTTATGCCGATACCGTGTATACCGCAGTAAAGGGAGAGGGCGCATACCGCAACGGCGAGAGAATGCATACCGTCAAAAGAAGTGCGGATAAGGCAATAATCTTTCTCGGAACTGCGCCTTACTATAAGGATACCCTCTGCGAGCTTACATTTGATATCGCAAAAGCAATGCTAATGACCGGCGCCGACCTCAGACGCTCGGGTTCCGCCGTTGCGGACTTTATGTCAATCGCCTGCGGCTCGGGTGATATGAGCTTTGAGGCGAAGCTCTCACCGTGGGACTATGCCGCATCGTCGCTCATTCTCACGGAAGCCGGAGGAATGATATGCACCTTTGACGGAGAAGAGCTTACGTTTGATAAACCTTGCTCCGTGCTTGCGTGCGGCTCGCATGAGCTTGGCGAAACGGCTCTCGGCATTATTGATAATTGCAGAAAAAGTTTAGGAAAACACGGAAAGGAATAACGCCATGAAAAACAAAAAAATGACAGCCGCCGTTGCCGCATTTGTGTTAACGGTAATTACAGTCGCCGTGAGATTTCTCTTTTTGAAGAATAATGTGGAACCGGCAACTCTTTTCGTAAACTTCGGCTCGAACCACACCGCACTTGCCATAGGCGTTGCGGCAGTGGGATTTCTCTGCTTCGGTATACTCTATGCCTCCGGCGATAAGGACTCCGTCATTCTCCACCGCACCGTATCCGGCACTGCCGTAAGAGCGGCGTCGGTTATCTTTGCGGTCGCCTTCGCAGTACTCTTCGTGTACGCCGTCGCTGACTTCGGAGCGGCATCGGCAACCGAAAAAATGCCGGCGTCGATGGTGCGCATAATAGTCGTCACAAAAGTATTGCTGCTTGTTTCGTCGGCACTCGGTGCGGTGTACTTCATCATGCTTGCTGCCGGAAAGTGCGGCAGAGCCGTAGGTTTTCTCTCGAATTTCCCCTCGCTTTGGTTTACAATTGCCCTTCTCAGATATTTCATCGAAACTGCGGCATATGTAAACCTCTTCGGAAGATCGCTCTTCATTGCCGTTTACGCCGTCTGCGCATTTGCGCTCATGTATGAAGCGAGACTTACCGTCTACCCGAACTCGTTCCCGAAGGTTAAGAAAGAGACCGAGAAGGATGGGAATGTCACCGACGAAAAGACCGATGATGACGACGAGGAAAACGATAAGAACAGCATCGTGAAGCACCGTGTGTATGCCGCCCTTGCCGGAACAAGTGCCTTTGCCCTTGCGGTTAAGGCGGTCCCCGAGCTTCTCGTACTCGGCGAAGGCTTTGCTTTCCGTGAGAATTACGCCTACTACCTTTGCGAGGTGATCGGTATCGTTTACTTTGCGGTAAGAGCCTTTGCGGCAAAAGGCGTGAAGCCCGAAACCGATACAGAGGAATAAAGCACCCGATATGATTTAAGCGTGCGGCAGGTTTAAGGCTTGCCGCTTATTTTTTTTGCGTCCGATGCCAAATTTTCGAGTTTACAAAAAGTTAATATATTTTTTTGCAAAACCCCTTGACAAATCGCATTAAAAGGTGTATTATATCACCATGCTGATACTTTACTTGACTAAAGCACTACAGCGACAAACAAATAACATTTTATATTAAAGGAGAAAACGAAAATGAAAAAGATTCTTGCAGTTGTACTCTCAGTTCTCATGATGGCGGCAGTAGCCGGATGCGCAAACACAAACAACAACGATGTCACAGACGACAAGACAAACACCGACGCAAACGTAGAGACCGACGCAAACACCGGCGACGAAACAAAGACCCCCGCAGACGACACCGCAGACGACACCAAGACCGATGACACCAAGACCGACGGCGACCTTGCATACATAAAGGACAAGGGAACGCTCGTTGTAGGTATCACCGAGTATGAGCCGATGAACTACCTCGACGAAAACGGCGAGTGGACAGGCTTCGATACGGAGTTTGCAAATCTCGTTGCAGAGAAGCTCGGAGTTAAAACAGAGTTCGTCGAAATCGACTGGGACGGCAAGATAATGGAGCTTGACTCCCGCGCAATCGACTGCGTATGGAACGGCATGACGCTCACCGATGAAGTCCTCAAGGGTATGAACTGCACAAAGCCTTACGTTGTAAACGCACAGGTAGTCGTAATGAACAAGGACAAGCTCGCAGACTATGAGACGGTTGAATCCCTCGACGGACTTACCTTCGTTGCAGAGTCCGGTTCCGCAGGTGAAGCCGCAATCAAGGACGCAGGCTACGACGTTGTTGAGGTTTCCACTCAGGCAGACGCACTCATGGAGGTTGCAACCGGTGTTGAGGACGCTTGCGTAATCGATATCACAATGGCAAACGCAATGACAGGCGAAGGCACAAGCTACGCTGATCTCGGCTACTCCATCTCCCTTACCGAAGAGAACTACGGCATCGGCTTCAGAAAGGATTCCGACGCAACCGCAGCGGTAAACGATATAATCGATGAGCTTATCGCAGACGGCTCTCTCGTAAAGCTCGCAGAGAAGTACAACCTCACACTCGCAAAGTAAAAGCGGAATTCCGCCGCACATCCGCAATTTCACAGGCAGAGCGCTCCTTATGGGGACTCTGCTTTTGCGGCGTTTAATATTCGGGTGAAAATCCCGAACGAAAGGAACCGAAACTATGCTTCAGACTGTCACGAATTCACTCATCGGCGGATTTGCCGTCACGCTTAAAATATTTGCGCTGACGCTTCTGTTCGCTCTTCCGCTCGGACTCATCATGAGCTTCGGCTCTATGTCGAAGTTTCGTCCGCTCAAGTACATAACAAAGCTTTTTGTGTGGATAATAAGAGGAACTCCGCTTATGCTTCAGGTCATAGCGATATTCTATGTCCCCGGCTTTGTCGGCAGAGCGGCGTCTCAGGCGGCGGACCCGAACTTTATAATGTCGTGGCTCGCAACATGGAAAAGCTCGAGCGACTTCCGATTCACCGCCGTCATGATAGCGTTCGTCATAAACTACGCCTGCTATTTTTCCGAGATCTATCGCGGCGGTATCGAGAGTATGCCGAGAGGACAGTATGAAGCCGGAATGGTTCTCGGCATGACAAAGACGCAGATTTTCTTTAAGGTAATACTCTTCCAGGTCATAAAGAAAATAGTCCCCCCCATGAGCAACGAGATAATCACCCTTGTCAAGGATACGTCTCTTGCGAGAGTAATATCGGTTTACGAGATAATATGGGCGGCGCAGAAATTCGCAAAGACCGACGGACTTGTTTGGCCGCTCTTCTATACGGCAGTGTTCTATCTTGTATTCTCCGGCGCATTGACGCTCATTTTCGGTAAGATAGAAAAGAAGCTGAACTATTACAAGGGCTGATGCATTGAAAGGAGAATATTATGCCGATACTTGAACTCAAAAACATACGCAAAAGCTTCGGACAGACCGAGGTTCTCAAGGGTGTTGACTTCACCCTCGATAAAGGCGAGGTCGTATCGATAATCGGTTCGTCCGGAAGCGGCAAGACCACGTTTCTCAGATGTATAAGCTTTCTCGAAAAGGCGGACACAGGCACTATGTACCTCGACGGCGAGGTGATGTTCGACAGCGCAAACCCCGTTACCATGTCGGCGGCGTCGCTGCGCAAAAAGCAGCTCAACTTCGGATTTGTGTTCCAGCAGTTCAACCTCTTTCCGCAGTATACCGCACTTGAAAACGTACTCCTCGCACCCAATCTTTTGGCGAAGGAAAGACCTGATTTCAAGGCGAACAAGGAAAAGATAAAGTCCGAGATAAAAGAAAAAGCCCTCGACCTGTTTGCTCAGGCGGGACTTGCGGACAAGATAAACAACTATCCGTGCGAGCTTTCGGGCGGACAGCAGCAGAGAGTTGCAATAGTGCGAGCCTTGGCACTCGACCCGAAGATAATGCTCTTCGATGAGCCGACCTCGGCACTTGACCCCGAGATAACGAACGAGGTTCTCAAGGTTATAAAGAACCTTGCCGATAAGAAGATGACCATGATAATCGTGACCCACGAAATGGGCTTTGCGAGGGAGGTCTCCGACAGAGTCGTGTTCATGGACGGCGGCATTGTTGCCGAGGAGGGCGCACCCGACAAGCTCTTCTATTCGCCGCAGAGCGACAGACTGAAAGCGTTTTTGCAGAACGCAAAATTTTAAGATGTTCACAAGGGGGAACTCACGCTTTTTGCTGTGGTATCCGCATCGTATTTTTGTGTTTGCACCCCACTTGAGGAGCCGGAACTCTTGTCGAAAAGCTCATCCAGCGAGTGATTTTTAAAAGCTGAATATTTCAGATTTTCTTAAAGGGAGGCACAAGCTTCCCTTTTTGTTTTTTCCAAGGCACCGTTTTAATCGTCAATCGTTAATCGTCAATTATTGAAAAGCGCAGCTTTCCGTCCCCGCACACGCACAAATCCGCACCATACAATTCAATGAAGAAAAGCGACTTTAGGAGCTTTTCAACCCCAATTCTCCATTCTCCACTTTCAATTCTCAATTCCAAAGCGACTTTAGGAGCATTTCACCCACAACTTCACATTTTGCAAAGCAAAATACATCACCGAAAAGCTTTAGTTTTTCCTTGCCACGCTTCCCCTCACGATAAGCTTCGACGGAATGAATTTGCTGTCGGGCTTGTTCTTTTTTGCGGTAAACCTCCCGGCAAGACGCTCGGACAGCTTCGCAACGGCAACCTCGCAGAGCTTTTCTATGTCGGTCGAAACCGTCGTCAACGAAATGTTCTCCATGGCGGTGAAGCCGATGTTGTCCATGCCTATGACCGAGATGTCCCCCGGTACGGAAAGCCCCCTGCGGTGAGCCTCTTCTATGACTCCGAGAGCTATGTAGTCGTATGCGCACACAACGGCGGTCGGCGGCTCGTCAAGCTCCTCAAAGGCACATAACCCCTCGCTCCCGGCTTCGGCAAAACGCTTGCCCGAACGGAACACATAGTCCTTTCTCATATATATTCCATGCCTCTCCGCTTCCTTCAGTACCATCGTCTCTTTTTCAACCGTGAGATTTTCGCCGATGAACCCCACTTTTTCGTGACCGTACTTCACAAGAAGATCAAATGCCTCGGAAATACCGTTTTCCGTGTCGGACTCGACAGTTTCTATACCGCCGCCGCAGTTTTTTCCTATCGCAACTGCCGGAAAATTCTCGGGATTCTCGATGAGCCTCGTGTCGCCCACTATGATTATACCGTCAACCCGGCAGAATTCGGTGTAGTAGCGGAAAAGCTCCTTGACACGGCTCTCGTCGAAATGGCTTGCCGATATGAGCATGACGTCGCCGTTCTTTTCGATTTTTTCCTCGAGAGAAAGTGCGAACTTGTGGTAGTATTCGCTCTTGATTTCAGGAATAACTACCGCAAAAACACGCCTGTCGTAGCGATCCTTCTTGTACTTTTCGTAGCAGCCGCACTTTTTCGCCGCAGCGTAAACAAGCTCCCTCGTTTCGTCGCTTATCTCACGGCTTCCCGAAAACGCCTTTGACGCAGTCGAGACCGATACTCCGGCAACCGCCGCAACTTTGGCAAGAGTCATTGGAATCACACCCCTTTGTCAGGTTGAAGTATAACACATTTTTCACAGTATGTCAAGATATGCGCCGAAATTACGTGCTTTTACGCAGGTCTGTCGGTGTGCAGCCGTATTTGTCACGGAACACTCTGTTGAAGTAAGCCGCACTGCCGAAGCCGACCGAAAGAGAAATCTCTGTAACGCTCATGTCCGACGTTTCAAGAAGCCACTTTGCCTTTCCGAGCCGAAGATTCGAGAGATACCTCTTGAAGCTCACTCCCGTGTCACGCTTGAAAAGTCTCCCCAAATGCTTCGGATTTACGAAAAGCATCCTCGAGAACATCTCCAGCGAAAGCTCGGAAGCGTATTCGAGATCGGAATAACGCCGTATGTAATCGGTGAAGCTCTCCGCCGGCATCTTGTTTCCGTATGACGCCTCGCTGAGAATGCGGCGTATGCAGTCCCCGATAAAGCGTGCGATTTTCATGTACGGCTCATCCGACTCCGCCTTTTCCGTGTTTTCCTCAAAGGCACGTACTGCCGGCTCAAATGCCACTCTCGCTTTTGCACAGGCGCTTTTGAGCTTCGCAAGTCCCTCGTTTTCGCCGGTGTCGTAGCCTCCGCAGTAGACAATGCACCTCACCCTGCCCTCAAAGATGACCGGGCATACCGCCTCGCATACCCCGAAACGACAGCGTCCGCAGAAAAACTTTCCCTCTTTCGCAAGACGGTTCGCCTTGTCCTTGCACTCGAGACACAGAGCAAGCCCCCTCGACGTTGACTTCGCCGTGTCCGAACAGAAATGCGACGAATGTATGCGGTATTTCTCTGATATGCCGAGCTTTTCGTAACGCAGTATTCCCATAAGGTCGGTTACGCAAACGCTCATTCTCCGACCTGCCGTCACTGCCTCGAGTATGTCCTCAAGCGGCGGCATATCCGCTCCGCTCATTATTTCCCGTGACACCGTTTTGCCCTCCGCTCTTGCTCTTTTGTTTACATTATAGCACAACAGTCACAAAATTTCAAGATAAATGTTCCGAAAGTGCAAGAATTTGCGTCCGAAACGTGGTACAATCAAACCATGATAACAGTACGCAAAGGAGAACAGTGCTATGTATAATTACGATGTCGTTGTCGTCGGAGGCGGCTTTACGGGAGTTGCGGCGGCAATAGCGGCGGCGAGAGAGGGACTTGACACAATAATTATCGAAAGCGCAGGTGCTTTGGGCGGTGCGGCGACAAACTGCCTTGTCAATCCGTTTATGGATTACCACATGAGCGTGACCGAAAACGGAGAGAAAAAGTCGGTTGCGATAAATGTCGGTATATTCGCTGAAATAAGAAAGAGACTCGCCGAGTGCGGCGGCATGGAATCGGCGGAAAGCTGGGCGTTCGACGAAGAGAAACTCAAGGTCGTGCTTGACTATATGTGCGCCGAAAACGGCGTGAGGGTGCTTTTCCACGCAACGCTCTGCGGCGCCGATTGCCGCGACGGAAAAATCGAGTCGGTAGAGGCGGTAACAAAGGCAGGAAGACTCACCTTTGCCGCAAAGACCTATATCGACTGCTCGGGAGACGCCGACCTTGCGTTCATGTGCGGCTTCCCGACAAGACTCGGACGTGATGAGGATAACCTCTGCCAGCCCATGACGCTCTGCTTCAGAGTCGCAAACGTAAAGGATACCGACGCTTTTCTGAAAAAAGAGATGCCTCGTCTTCAGACGCTCTACAAAGAGGCAAGAGAAAGCGGACGCATAAAGAATCCCCGTGAAAATATCCTCGCATTTTGGGTGCCGGCAAAGGGCTTTGTGCATTTCAACTCCACACGGATAATAAAGCGCAACCCCACGGATCCCTTTGACGTGTCGATAGCCGAAGCGGAGGCGAGAAAGCAGGCGTATGAGCTTTTCGATTTCATAAAGGAGAACAGTACGTATTTTGAAAACGCCCGTCTCGTCTCGACTGCGGCAAGTATCGGTGTGCGTGAGAGCCGCATGATAGACGGCGAATACCTCTTAAACGAGGACGATATCCTCTCGTGCCGTGAATTCACCGACTCTATAGCCTGCGGCAACTACTGCATCGATATCCACAGTCCCGACGGCACGGGAACGACGATAAAGCATATCCCCGAGGGCAAATGCTACCATATTCCGTACCGCTGTCTTATCCCCAAGGGAAGCCGCAACCTCATCGTCGCCGGAAGAACGATATCCACAACCCACGTCGCACAGTCGGCGTACAGAATAATGCCCATAGTCTGCTGTATCGGAGAGGGAGCCGGAACTGCGGCGGCTGTCGCAATAAAGGACGGCTGTGAAGTGCGAAGTGCCGATATCGGCAAAATCCACGCCATACTCGACAAAAACGGCGCAAAGTATTGATAACGTATACGCACAAAAAAACCGGCGAAGGAGCGTTTTCCCTCGTCGGTCATTTGCCTTTTGTCTTGTTACTCCGCAGAAATCTCGTCGATAAGCTTCAGCTCTTCGTCGGTGAAGCGAGTGTTTTCGAGAGCCTTGATGTTGTCAAGTATCTGCGACGGCTTCGACGCACCTATAAGCACGCTCGTTACAATGCCGTCGCGCAGTATCCACGCAAGCGACATCTCCGCAAGCGTCTGACCTCTCTTTTTCGCAAGCTCGTTCAGCTTTTTTATCTGTTCGAGACGCTTCTCGGTCAAAGCCGCCTCCTTGAGATATCTGCCGTCCTTCTTCATGCGGCTGTCCTCGGGAATGCCGTGAAGATACTTGTCGGTGAGAAGTCCCTGCTCGAGAGGACAGAACGCAATTATTCCCTTGCCGAGTCTTGCGCTCGTCTCTTTAAGACCGTTGTTTTCGACGGTGCGGTCGAGAATGGAGTAGCGGTTCTGATTTATCACAAAAGGCACGTGAAGCTCGTCAAGAATCTTCGACGCTTTTTCAAGCCTTTCGCCGTCGTAGTTTGAAAGTCCCGCATAAAGAGCCTTGCCGGAATTTACAGCCTGCGCAAGCGCACCCATCGTTTCCTCGAGAGGTGTGTCGGGGTCGGGTCTGTGGTGGTAGAATATGTCAACATACTCAAGACCGAGACTCTTAAGGCTTCTGTCGAGACTTGCGAGAAGATATTTTCTGCTTCCGTGGTCGCCGTAAGGACCGGGCCACATATCGTAGCCTGCCTTGGTGCTAATGATAAGCTCGTCACGGTAAGCCGAGAAGTTGTCACGGAGAAGCCTGCCGGCGTTCTTTTCTGCGCTTCCGTAGGGCGGACCGTAGTTGTTGGCAATGTCAAAATGCGTGATACCGTTGTCAAAGGCGGTGAACAGAAGCTCTTTCATTCCGTCGTAGCTTGCGTTGTCGCCGAAATTGTGCCAGAGACCTATGGACACTGCCGGAAGAAGCAGTCCGCTCTTGCCCAAACGGTTGTAGGTCATTTTTTCGTAGCGTTTCTCGTTTGCAATGTACATTCTTTTTTACCGTCCTTTCGGTTGAGTTTTATCTTACAAGGACAGTATACCACGCAGAAAAGGAAATAATCAAGGCTTTATCTGTGAACTGAATGAAACAGACGCTCACATTTGGTAGAACTTTTCTATTTCTCCTTTAAGCTCTTCGATGATTTTCTTTTCGAGCCTCGATATGTAGGACTGCGATATTCCGAGAGCCTCCGCAACCTCCTTCTGCGTTTTTTCTCCGGCGTTCGTTCCAATGCCGAAGCGCATCTTGATTATCGCACGGTCACGGTCGCAAAGCTTTTCGACGGCACGCCTTATGAAGTCCCGCTCCTCCTCCTCTTCAATTCCCCTGTATACCGTGTCGGCGTCGGTTCCGAGAACGTCGGACAGAAGAAGCTCGTTTCCGTCACGGTCAACATTGAGCGGCTCGTCGAGGGAAATCTCGTTCCGAAGTCCCTGCGTCTTTCTTATGTACATGAGTATCTCGTTTTCGATGCAGCGGGAGGCGTAGGTCGCAAGCTTTATGTTTTTCTCCGGGTGAAACGTGTTTATCGCCTTTATAAGACCTATCGTTCCTATGGAAATGAGATCCTCAAGTCCCGTACCCGTGTTCTCAAACTTTTTCGCAATGTAAACCACAAGCCGCAGATTGTGCTCTATGAGAAGCTGTCTCGCCTCTGCCGCCGCCTCGCACGGTTCTCCCGGCATGAGCGCCGCAAGACAACGCTGTTCCTCCGTACCTGTGAGGGGAGCCGGAAGCTTTGCCGCACCGTTTACATAGTGTACTTCACTTCGGAAAAAGCGTCCGAAAAACGTCCGGAGAACAGTGCCGCCGTGCAGCATAAGCGCAAGCTTTGTTATGGGTGAAAGCCCGGTACTGTGCCGTGTTGAACCGGAGCGTGAGGTTTCTTCTTTTGTGTAAGTGTTCACTGTTACCGTCCTTTCTGCCGAATCGGCATTATACAACAAGCGATGCCGGGATTATGCCGTCGTTGCCGCCGAAATCGCTGTCGGCCTGCGAGAGCGCCACAGTCGCCTCTATCGTTACAAAACCGCCGCCCTGCGACTTTACCGATACTCTCTCGGGGACAAGACCGTAAAGCATACCCGTCCCTCCGGCAAAGGACGCCGGAATTATCCTCGGCTTCGCCGCCGAAAGAGGGACAAGGTCGCTTGAACGGAGCTTCTCCGCAATTTCAGGAAAAACCTTTCCCGAGAGGATTATCACGCCGTTGCCGTTGTACGGATCCCTTAAAAGATTGCCGCTGTCGCATAAAAGCCGCACTTTTTTCTCGTTTCCGCAGAGCGTAATGCCGCATTCCGCCGTTTCCGCCGACCTTGCACGCCGCCCTCTTGCGCATAACTCACGTATCGCAAAGCACCCGAGAGCCGCCGCCGCAATTACCGCACCGAAACGGGGAGCCGCACGCCGTCCCGACAAACTGTATACCGCCTCGAGACAGCCGCCGAGAAGCAGATTTGCCGAGTAAAACGACACCACCGAGAGAAGAAGAGTGCGCACACGCTTCGCACCACCGTAAGCGCAGAAGCACATGAGACACGCCGCCGCAAACCCCACCGCCGCCGAGAGAAGTCCCGAGAGTCCGTAGTACGCCGCCGCAACCGAATAAAGTCCCCCGAGTATCGACGCAATTGTTATTCCGGATTTTGTCACACGCTGACCGCATATTCTTCCTCCGGCGTAAAGAGAGAGTGCGTCAACGCAGAAATTTATTATAAAGAGAGAGTCTGCGTAAATTGTCTTTTCCATGAGGCGACTGTCCTTTTTGCGTTTTTCACGCTATGATTATACACCGCAGAGCCTGTCGAAACGGCGTGAAACAAGCGATGAACTTTCATATTTGCAAAGTTTCAAAAATTGTGTTGATTTTTTGCGGAATGTTTGGTACAATGTTTACCTACAGACAATCTGCAAAGTGAGGAATAACCGTGGATAATACAAAAAGAGCTTTCGCAAAAGCAACCATTACTCCCAAGGGCGAGAGAATGCTCCGAGAGGGACACCCGTGGGTCTATGCCGACGAGGTCACAAATACTCCCGACGCCGCCGACGGAGACCTTGTGGACGTTTACTCCGCAAAGGACAGATACCTCGGCACGGGCTTTATCAACAGCCGCTCGAAAATAAGAATAAGAGTCATCTCGGATAACGCAAACGATAAGTTTGACGAAGCGTTCTTTGAAAGACGTGTAAAATACGCCGTAGACTACAGACGGTGCGTCATGGGAGACGACTTTTCGGCGTGCCGTCTTATCTTCGGAGAAGCCGACCGATTCCCCGGACTTACCGTTGACCGCTTCGGAAGCATACTCGTGGCTCAAACGCTTTCCCTCGGCATCGAGAAGAGAAAGGACATTATCTTTCCCGCACTCGTAAATTACCTTCGTGAATGCGGAGAAAAAATCGACGCCGTGTATGAGAGAAACGACGTCGCAATACGTGAGCTTGAGGGAATGAGCGAGTATAAGGCGTTCTACACCGCAAAAGGACTCGACCTTGCGGACAACCTCGACGGCTTCTGCGAGATAACCGAGAACGGCATTAAGTATACCGTCGATTACATAAACGGTCAGAAAACCGGCTTTTTCCTCGACCAGAAGTACAACCGCATGGCGATACGCAAGATTGCAAGGGGAAAGCGTGTCCTCGACTGCTTCACGCACACGGGAGCTTTCGCACTCAATGCTGCGGCGGCAAATGCCGAGTCGGTGACGGCGGTCGATGTGTCCGAGCTTGCTCTTGAAGCCGCAGGCAAAAACGCCGCCCTCAACGGCTTTACCAATTTTCACACTCTCAAAGCCGACGTTTTCGAGCTTCTTACAAATATGATGAGCGAAAAGAAGCACGATTACGACTTCATAATCCTCGACCCTCCGGCGTTCACCAAGAGCCGATCCACCGTAAAGGACGCATACCGGGGCTATAAGGACATAAATTACCGTGCGATGAAGATACTCCCGAGAGGAGGATATCTCGCAACCTGTTCCTGCTCGCACTTCATGCCGAACGAGCTTTTTGTGAAAATGCTCCATGACGCCGCACGTGACGCCGCAGTGTCCCTCAGACAGATTGAAGCACGTCAGCAGTCGCCCGACCACCCCATTCTGTGGAACGTCCCCGAGACCGACTACCTTAAGTTTTACATCTTCCAGATTGTTTGACGAATACCGCCAAAACTTTTTACATTTATCGCTTTAAGATACACATACAGACTGCTATAATGGTGAAAACTCGAAAGGGGAGACGCACATGAAAAAGTGCCTTGTTGTCGTTGATTATCAGAACGACTTTGTAAACGGTTCTCTCGGCTTTCCGAAAGCGGCGGAGCTTGACAAGGGTATTGCCGAAAGAATAAGAGAATACAGAAAAAACGGTGACGACGTCGTGTTCACTCTTGATACGCATCCCGAAAACTACTCCGACACCTACGAGGGGAAGCACCTTCCCGTGCCGCACTGTATCGACGGTACCGACGGACATAAGCTTTACGGCGAGGTCGGAAAAGAATACAGCGAAAAAACCGACCGCACCTTCAAAAAGTACACCTTCGGTTCGGATGAGCTTTTCGCATACCTTAAAAGCTCCGGCTATTCCGAGATTGAGCTTTGCGGAGTCGTGACAAATATATGCGTCATATCAAACGCCGTCATCGCAAAGACCGCCTGCCCGGAAATCGATATTACGGTAAACGCCTCTCTCTGCGCTTCAAACGACGACTCACTCCACACAGCCGCACTTGATGTCATGAGAAGCTTTCAGATAAACGTGATTTCTTAACCGCCCGCTTTCAAAAAGGAGAAACAAAGCATGAATACAGCAATCGAAAAGAATCTCACAATGCTCTGTGATTTTTATGAGCTTACCATGGGCAACGGCTACTTTAAGAACGGCTTTTACAAAAAGACAGTGTACTTCGACGTCTTCTTCAGAGACGTTCCCGACGGCGGAGGATACGCTATAGCCGCAGGTCTCGAACAGGTCGTCGATTACATCAAGAACCTGCACTTTTCGGAAAACGACACAGAGTATCTGCGCTCAAAGGGAATATTTGACGAGGGCTTCCTCGAATACCTCCGCAACTTCCGCTTCACCGGCGATATCTATGCCGTCCCCGAGGGAACTCCCATATTCCCCCACGAACCTATTTTCACCGTTAGAGCGCCGGCAATAGAGGCTCAGCTTATAGAAACCTTCGTGCTTCTGTCGCTCAACCATCAGTCGCTCATCGCCACCAAGACAAACCGCATCGTCCGTGCCGCAGAGGGAAGAACCGTGCTTGAATTCGGCTCACGCCGTGCGCAGGGAGCAGACGGCGCAACAATAGGAGCAAGAGCGGCGTATATAGGCGGCTGTGCCGGAACTGCGTGTACGCTTACCGACGAACTCTACGGCGTGCCGGCAGGCGGAACAATGGCGCATTCGTGGATACAGATGTTTGATACCGAGTACGAAGCGTTCAAAACCTACTGCGAGATTTATCCCACAAACGCCGTGCTTCTCGTCGATACCTACAATACCCTGAAAAGCGGCATACCCAACGCCATACGTGCGTTCAAAGAGGTGCTTGTGCCAAAAGGCATCACGAATTTCGGCATACGTCTCGATTCCGGAGATATATCGTACCTCTCTAAAAAGGCACGCAAAATGCTTGACGACGCAGGACTCACTACCTGTAAGATAGTCGCCTCGAATTCGCTTGACGAGTACCTTATCCGGGACCTCATGATGCAGGGCGCAAAGATAGATACCTTCGGAGTCGGCGAACGCCTTATCACGGCAAAAAGCTCCCCTGTTTTCGGAGGCGTGTATAAGCTTGCGGCGGTCGAGGACGAAAACGGAAACATCATCCCGAAGATAAAGATAAGCGAAAATACCGCAAAGATAACCAATCCTCACTTCAAGAAGGTGTACCGTTACTATGACCGTGAGAGCGGCAAAGCGATAGCGGACGAGATATGCGTTCACGACGAAATTGTTTCCGACAACGAGCCGCATACGATATTCGACCCCAACGCCGTCTGGAAAACAAAGACTCTCACCGACTTTACCGCACGTGAGCTTCTTGTGCCGATCTTCAAAAACGGAGAGTGCGTGTATGAGCTTCCGTCTCTTTCCGAGATAAAAGCATACTGCGCCGCCGAGGTTGACGGACTCTGGGACGAGGTAAAGCGTTTTGAGAATCCTCACGAATACTACGTTGACCTCTCCGAAAAGCTCTGGAACATCAAGAATAAGCTTTTGGCAGAGAATAAGGGTTAACCCATAATAAAAAATTGAGCCTCTCCGTTTTTGCTTTTTACGGAAAGGCTCTTTTTTATGCTTTCAGTTTTTCTTCGACAAGCTCTGCCGCCGTTTTCGGATCAATCTTGCCGCCCGAGAGCGACATTGCAAGTCCGACTATCGATTTTGCCGCCGAGGTTTTGCCGTTTTTGAAGTCCGATACCGCCTTTGCGGATTTTTCGAGTGCTTCTTTGACAAAACGCAGAATCTCGTCCCTGTCTGTTATCATGTACATATCTTTACGCTCGGCGACGGCGCACGGTTCTTCTCCCGACTCCGCACACAGCTTCGTGAGCTTCTTTGCCGCCCCGGCGCTTATCTTTCCGTCCGACTGCATACGGTAAATCTCGGCGAAGTGCTCTGCCGCAATGCATGACGTTCCTTTTTCACCGGCGAATATAAAAGAGAGCGACGCCGTGTAAAACTTGGAAAATCCGGACGTTGAACCGCCGCCTCCGACAAAGGTCAGAGCTTCGTCGAAAAAGTCGGAGAATCTTCGCTCGCCGAGAATCACAGCCGCATCCTCGGACGAAATGCCTGCCGCAAGATAACGCCTCTCACGAATATCCGGGAACTCCGGGAGGGATAAACGGAGCGCTTCAATTTCACTTTCAGCAAGAACAATATCGCCTATATCCGGCTCGTCGAAAAAGCGGTAGTCCGCACGGCTCTCCTTCGGACGCATGGAATAGGTTTTGCCGGTGTTCTCGTCATAACGCCTTGTTTCAAGCTCGACTCTGCCGCCGCTTTCGAGAAGCTCCGCCTGACGTGTGTATTCGTACTCTATTGCCTCCTCCATGAAGCGGAAGGAGTTTATGTTCTTTATCTCGGCACGCACTCCGAGAGTCTTTTCGCCCTTTTTGCGCACCGATATGTTGACATCGCACCGAAGAGACCCCTCATTCATCTTGCAGTCCGAAATTCCCGCATAGACAAGCCGTGAGCGCAGCTTTTTTACAAACCTCGATGTCTCCGCAGCGCTTCTGAGATCCGGCTCGGTCACAATCTCCGCAAGAGGTATTCCGCAGCGGTTGAAATCGACGTAAGTTCCGCCGTTTTCGTGAATGAGCTTGCCGGCGTCCTCTTCAAGATGAATGCGTGTAATTCCCACAGTTTTCGGCAAACCGTCGTCGCCCGTTATTTCTATGCCGCCGCAAACGCACAGCGGACTTTCGTCCTGCGATATCTGATAAGCCTTGGGAAGATCGGGGTAGAAGTAGTTCTTTCTCGCAAAGCGTGAAACTTCGGCGATTTTACAACCGAGAGCAAGCCCGGCAAGAGCCGTTTTTCTCACCGCCTCACCGTTCGGTACGGGAAGAGTCCCCGGAAAACCCATGCAAACGGGACAGCACTGCGTGTTCGCCGCCGCACCGAAGCCCGTGCCGCATGAGCAGAACATTTTCGACGCCGTCGTAAGCTCAACGTGTATCTCGAGTCCGATGACCGCCTCGTAATTGTTTCTTGTCATACCGCCGCCACCACCCTTTCGAGAAGCTTTGCCGCACCGTAAAGAGTGCTTTCCGCAAATTTCGCACCGAAAAGCTGCATACCAATCGGAAGTCCGTTGTCTCCCTTGCCGAACGGGAACGCCGCAGCCGGAAGACCTGCAAGATTTGCGCTCACCGAGAAAAAGTCGGAGTAATCGTTGAGCGTATTTCCCGACTCATCGCCGTACCTGAACGCCGTGCGGTTTGTTGCCGGTGCCAGAATGACGCCGTTTTTGCCCGAAAGAAGCTCACCGAGACGGAGCGTGACATTTTGCCGCACATTGAGAGCTTTTTCGTAAAGGTCTCTTCTCTCTCCGAGAAGGAGAGTGCCGAAGAGAACTCTCGCCTTGACCTCGCCGCCGAACGCTTCGCTCCGCACTTCGTCAACAGACCTTGCACCGTCTGCCGCACCGTAACCGTAGCGTATTCCGTCGAAACGCGCGAGATTTGACGACGCCTCGGCACATGAAAGCACGGAGTAAGCGTCAAGACAGTACCTAAGCTCCGGTATCGAGACGTACTTTACAGTTGCTCCGAGACTGCGGTAAATTTCCGCCGCATTGCCGAAGCACTTTCCGACCGCCGCCTCACTCGGTACACTGAGAAACTCCTCCGGGATATACACCGTGAGATTCTCCGCACCGTCCTCCGACGGCATAATTTCGGCCGGCACGTCAACCGAGGTTGTGTCGTTTGAGTCCGCTCCGCTTATCGCAGAAAGAACAAGCGCATTGTCCGAGATGTTTTTTGTCACAACCCCCACTCTGTCGAGCGACGACGCAAACGCAACAAGTCCGAAGCGTGAAACTCTGCCGTAGGTGGGACTCATGCCGACAACACCGCAGTATGACGCCGGCTGACGTATCGAACCGCCCGTGTCGGTGCCGAGCGAAAACGCACATTCGCCTGCCGCCACAGCCGCCGCACTTCCGCCCGAGCTTCCTCCGGCACTGCGTTCCCTGTCAAGCGGATTCTTCACCCTGCCGAAATACGAGGTTTCGGTGCTTATGCCCATTGCAAATTCGTCGAGATTCACTTTGCCGAGCATCACCGCACCCTTATCTTTCAGTCTTGCAACCGCTGTCGCATCGTAATTAGGAGTGAAATTCTCAAGCATCTTTGAGGCGCACGTTGTCCTCACACCCTTTGTGCAGAGATTATCTTTCACGGAAAACGGTATGCCGTCGAGAGGGTGAAGCCTTTCTCCGTGAACGAGCCTTTTGTCAGCCTCGGCGGCGCACGAAAGAGCGTATTCCTCGGTCACGGTGATGTAGGTATTGAGTCCGTCCGAATGTATTCTTTCAAGATATGCCGACGTAAGCTCAGACGACGATATCTCCTTTTTCCCGAGAAGCCGTGAAAGCTCCGTCACGGACATTTCCGTAAGCTCCATTTACTTTCCCTCCATTACCTGCGCCGCCTTGATGCGAAGCGGTTTGTCGGATACCGCACCGAAACGGCAAAGCGGAATATCGTCACGAAGAACCGCCGAGCTTCGCTGTACCGTTGCACCGCCGTCCGCAGTGTCATACTCAAGCAGCTCTTCGCCGGCACTCACCTTTTTTGCGAGTCTTGCCGTGAGCCTTTTGACGTCGCTGTCCGTCGCCGCAATGTGAGCTTTTTTCAGAAGATTTTCGGTGTCCTCGATGGAAAAATCCGTTTTTTTCGTTTTCATGGCAGTTATCCTTTCGGAATTCAATGTAAAATGGGAGCATCAGGTATATTGTGACACTCCCGTATATTTTTATTAGCGAGAAGACTTTTATCAGTGCCGTCAGTTTCTGCTTCTCGATATGTTGCGCACGCCCTCGGGGATAACCGGTATGTTGTCGAGAGAACGTCCCGTACCCTCAACCACGCACATCTGGGGATTCTCGGCGACGACGGTTTTTATCCCCGTCACTCTCTCGATTATCTGCGAAAGTCCCTTAAGCTTTGCCGAGCCGCCCGTGAGAACTATGCCTGCGGACGCAATATCGGACACAAGAGCCGGGGGAGTCGCCTCGATAACACGGCAGATTGCATCGACTATAGCCGCTATCGGTTCGTCCATCGCCTCAATAAGCTCGCCCGTCGTGAGTACCGCCTTTTTGGGAAGTCCCTCGATGAGACAGCGACCCTTAACCTCGAACGAGTTGTTTTCATCCGTGCGCACGAGAGAACCGTACTTTACCTTTATCGCCTCAGCCGTCGTCTCGCCTATGAGAATGTTGTACTTGCGACGAATGTACTTTACTATGGCGTCGTCTATCTTGTTTCCGGCAACCTTTATCGAGCGTGATACAACGGCGTTTCCGAGGGAAATTACCGCAATGTCGGTCGTGCCGCCGCCAATGTCAACCACCATGTTGCCCATGGGACGGGAAACGTCGAGTCCCGCACCTATCGCAGCCGCAAGAGGCTCTTCTATAAGGTACGCTTTCTTCGCACCGGCACGGAGAGTCGCCTCGCACACCGCTCTTTCCTCAACTTCGTTTATTCCTCCCGGAACGCATACAAGAACCTTCGGCTTGAAAAAGGTCTGACCGACGGTCTTTTTGAGCAGATATTTTATCATTTGAAGCGTCATGTCATAGTGAGCGATAACGCCGTCCTTCATCGGATGCACCGCCGCAAGACCTGCAGGCGTTCTGCCGAGAAGCTGCTGCGCCTCTCTTCCGACCTTCACGACCTTGCCGCTGTTCACCTCAACCACGACTACCGACGGCTCGGAAAGAACAACACCCTTGCCCTTGAGGTACACGAGAACCGTCGAAGTGCCGAGGTCTATCGCTATATCGTTAGCCATAAGCGTTTGTTACTCCTTTTATAAAAATACACCGTGCCGAATAATACAGTCTCTTTCAAAATGCGGCGCCTGTGAATACGTCACGGCACATTTTGCGGCACCTTATAAATATACGGCAAACATTATATACCCTTGCGGTACACCATTGCAACACGCATTTTTTAAAGATTCTGCAACTTTTTTTGACGTAAAGCTCATCTTCCGGCAAAGGCGAATAAAACAACGCTTTCCGCACCGCATGAGTGAAGTGCTTTCGCCGCAGAGAGAAGAGAGCTTCCGGTCGTCGTGACATCGTCGATAATTATCACGTTTTTCGGGACGGAGCCGACCTTAGCCGTAAATATGCCGCTCACGTTCTCCGCTCTTTCGGCGGCGCCGAGATTTTTCTGCTCGAGAGTGAACGGCTTTCTCGAAAGAAGCTTTGCAAAGGGTAAGCCGAGTTCGTGCGCCGCCGTGCGTGCAAGCATCTCCGACTGATCAACTCCCTCGGACAGTCTGTTTGAGAGCCGTCTCGGAAGATAGGTCAGAGTGTACTTGTCCGCATTTGGAAGCCGTGAGCGCAGAGACTCCGCACAAAGATGCGCCGCAAAGGCGAAAAGCTCCCTGTTTCTCGTCCGCTTCATAGCAAATACAATCTTCTTCACCTCGTCCGAGCGGTAGGGAATGACGTACAATGCCCCGTTCTCACTCACACCGCCGCAAAACTCGGAGAGTATCTTCCTCTCACATTCGCCGCAGAGACAGCCGCCCGAGATTATCTCACCGCAGACCGTACACATATGCGGATATATAAGGTCAATAAAAGTGCTTTTCATGTTCGTCACCGTAAAGACCGACGCACTCTCACTTTGCGGCAGGGAGAGAAACCGTAAAGCGGCACCACTTCCCCTCTTCCGATTCGACCGAAACAGAGCCGCCGCACCCTTCGACGGTGCTCTTGACAATGTAAAGACCGAGACCGGCGCCGCTCGAGTCGAGTCCCTTGGACGGATCGGCTTTGTAGAACCTGTCGAAAACGTGAGGCAGATCCTCCGCCGAAATGCCCTTTCCGGTGTTGTATACCGATACCTCGATTTTTTCGCCGACAGGCTTTACGGAAACGCAGAGCTTTCCGCCCTCGTCGGAG
Organism: uncultured Eubacteriales bacterium; assembly: GCA_934444485.1. GTDB lineage: Bacteria > Bacillota > Clostridia > Oscillospirales > CAG-382 > CAKSUT01. Next base: position 26,517 of record CAKSCN010000004.1, read on the forward strand.
AACTTCACGGCGTTGTCGCAGAGATTGTATATCACACGGTGAACGGCGTCGCTGTCGGCATACGCAAACGCACTCTCGGGAGCGTCGAAGCTTACGTCGAGCTTCTTTCCGTCAATCTTGCTCTCGAGTGAGATGAGAACAAGCCGTGCCGTTTCGCAGACGTCGAATTTTGCGGCGGTGTATATTTTCGTCCCGGCTTCTATGCGTGCAACCTCGAGAAGCGTTTCGACAAGCCGACCCATGCGTTTTGACTCTGCTGAGATAACGCCGATGTAGTGGTCACGTTTCTCGGGCGGTATTGTTCCGTCGAGCATACCCTCCGCAAAGCCGGAAATGCAGGTCGCCGGAGTGCGCAGATCGTGCGCCACCGTGTTTAAAAACGTGCTTTGCTTCTTTTCATGCTCGCACAGCGACTCTGCCGTTTTGTTGAATTCCTCTTCGACCGAGCCGACCTTTGCACAGTCTATACGCACACCGTCCGCTCCCTTTTCGGCAAGCTCGCCCAGCGCCTTTTTGAGCGCCTTTTCCGACTGCCTGCGCTTTCGTGATAAAACATATGCCGACGCCGCCGCACCCAAAAGCGCAAACGCCGCCGCACGAAACACCGATTTCGTAAATTCAGACACCGTCAAAGCCCCCTTCATGCTTTTGCAAATTATTAAAGTACCTTTTCGTAGGCGACTCTGTGACGGCCGTTCGCACGCAGATATATAGAGCCGCAGTGAGTAAACCCGTTCTTCTCGAGAGAGCGGCGCATAGGAATATTGCCTCTGTGTGTGTCAACACGGACGGAACCGAGACCGTTCTCCCTTGCGACTTTCTCCGCATATGCGAATATCGCCGACGCCGCACCCGTTCCCCTCGACTCGGGGTCTACCGTTATGCGGTGAATGGTGAGGTAGCCCTTGCCGTCGGTGAGCCACTTTCCGTCGTATATCTTTTCATAGTCCGGCTCTCCGCCCGTGAGAAGTACGGTAGTGCCGATTATTTTGCCGCCGTTTGCAACGACATAGCTTCTGCCCTCGGCAATATCCTCTTCGATAAGCTCACGGTTCGGATATCCGTCCTGCCATTGGTCTATTCCGAGAAGAGCCATTGTTGCCGACGCTTTTCCGAAAAGCTCCATTACTCTGTCAAGATCTCCCGTCTCGGTTTTTCTGAATGTAAGTTCCATTTTCGGCTTCCTCCTTATCCGTCGATTATTTCGTATGAAAACATGAAGTACCGAAGCCTTGTGCCGACATCCGTTCCGACGGGCAGAAGCGCCAGCGCGATGAATACCTCGCCGCCGTCGTCGGAGAGAAGCGTTGCGTAGTCGCCCTCGATTTTCGATACCGTGTAAAATTTTTCTTCCATGCGCAAACAGCCGCCTTTCAATAATTTACCAAATAACAGTATAGCACAACTTTGCGTATTTGTCAATCTTTCGCCTTGACAATTCGGCGCAAATGTGATAAAATACACCCAAACGCAAGAAAAGTAAGGTGCATGACCATGGAACAAAAGAAAATAGACAGAATAAACGAGCTTTCAAAGAAGCACAAGTCCGAGGGACTTACCGATGAAGAGGCGGCGGAAAGAAAGTCGCTTCACCGTGAGTACATTGAGGAGTTCAGAAACCATATGGGCGGCATACTCGAGAATACCTATATTCAGCGTCCCGACGGAACAAAGGAAAAGATTCAAAAGAAAAGCGATAAATGACGGAAAACCGAGGAGACCTTTACGGAAACCTCGGCATTGCTTTTTTCGTATAGATTTATTCAAGCTCAAAAACACTTCTTGAGTCTCTCTTTTTTGCAGCTCTCGGTTTTTCCGCAGCGGTAGCAAAGCTCGTTTTCGCTCACGCCGTCCTTTTCAAAGGCAACAAGGTTCTCGACCGTGGTCTTTGCGATGTTCCCGAGAGCCTCCTCCGTGAGAAACGCCTGATGCGACGTCACGATAACGTTCGGCATCGAAATGAGCCTTGCGAGAGTGTCGTCCTCGATGATGTGACCGGAAAAATCCTCGAAGAATACGTCCGATTCCTCCTCGTATACGTCAAGGCACGCAGCACCCACCTTTCTCGCCTTTATTCCGGCAAGAAGAGCCTCCGCATCGATGAGTGCGCCTCTCGAGGTGTTGATGAGGAAAACGCCTTTCTTCATCTTTTCTATCGACTTTTCGTCAACCATGTGGTACGACTCGTCGTTGAGAGGGCAGTGGAGCGAGATTATGTCGCTGTCCGCAAACAGCTTGTCGAGACTTACATACTCAATCCCCGCATCCTTTGCCGGGTATTTGTCGTAAGCGATGACATTCATTCCGAAGCCTCGGCAGATGTCGATGAACACACGACCGATACGTCCCGTGCCGACCACTCCCACCGTCTTTCCGTGAAGGTCGAAGCCCGTGAGTCCGTTCAAACTGAAGTTGAAGTCCCTCGTTCTGATATACGCCTTGTGAATGCGGCGCAGAGACGTCAAAAGCATTGCCATGGCGTGTTCGGCGACTGCATACGGAGAGTACGCCGGTACGTGCATGACGTGTATCTTGCCGAAAGCGTGCCTTACATCGACGTTGTTGTAGCCCGCACAGCGAAGAGCGATTATTTTTACCCCTGCGGCGTACAGCTTGTCTATTACCTCGGCGTTTGCCGTGTCGTTTACGAAAATGCACACTCCGTCGTAGCCTTCGGCGAGGTCGGCGGTGTCCTCGTTGAGCTTTGCCTCAAAGAATTTGAACTTTATTCCGTTTTCTTCGCCGTACTTTTCAAACGACGGTCTGTCATACGGCTTTGTGTCGAAAAATGCTATCTTCATGTATCGATTACTTCCCTCTGCTTTTTTTGATTATTTTTCCGCAAAGGACGGCACTTTATTCAAATTGCGGTTTGTTGCAAAAAGTTTCGTTTTTCCGGGCGAAGCCCGGTTTAGATTAAACTCGAAAAAATCGCAGACATGTGCTGCTATTTTTTCACCTATAGATTCGCAAGCGCAGAGAAAGTGAACAAGGTTCACGCCTCAAGCTTGGCGCAAGCGAACGAATCTGCTCCGAGTCGTAAAACGGAGTTTTGCGACTCGAATTAAATGTCAACCGTGTTTTTCATCGGTTTTCCGATAAAGCTTACCTGATTGAAATCACGGTAGTTGTGCCGTATAATGTAGTCGATGTAGGACGCAACTATTCTTGCGGTGAGAAGGTAGCCGCAGGCATTCATATGACCGCCGAGGAAGAAGCGTCTGCGGAACTCTGCGTCGTATGCAGGACCGTATTTCCTTATGTCAAGAACGTAGGTGTTGTCGTAGTAGTCCGCAAAATCGTAGAGAAGCTTGCGCATTGCGTCCTTCTTTGCTTCGTTTTCGGGAGTAACTTCGGCACGGTCGTGTTTGGGAGTCGTCATGAGGAAAAACTTTGCGTCGGGCTGAATTTCCTTGTAGCGTGCGATTATGTGCGCATACTGACCGGCAAAGGTCGGCTTGTTCTTTCTGTAGTCCTCGGGGCAGATGTCGTCAATCGAGCCGACGGGGAGAGTGCTTCTTTCGTTGAGGTCGTTTACGCCGAGTGCGATTATATACGCCTCGCACTTAAGCTCGGGATTCCAGAAACCCTTTTCCTCGGCGAAGGAGGTGATGTATTCCCTTGCGCTCATTCCGCCTCTCGAGAAGTTTCTCACATTGCAGCCTGCCATTCTTGCAAGATACTGTCCCCACGAGTACTCGAACATATCGTGATAGCCTCTGTTGCCGTCCGCATTCGTGCTCTCGAATTCACCCGAGGAAAGGCTGTCGCCCACGCACGCAATGTTTCTGAATATTCCCACAAAGCCTCCGTCGGTGACCATGCGGTCAAGGGGCTTTTCGTTGATGTCTGCGTCGGTAAAATCTTCGATTCTCATTTTTGTCACCTCATTGGTTGTTTTTAATGTAAAACATCGCTTTGAGTTTACCACATTTTTACTCCTTTTTCAATTGTAATTTTAGACAAAATTGTTACGTTTGTTTTGGTTAATTTGCGAAAAAATGACTTTGCCGTACTTGACAGCGTTCTCCTCCTGTTCTTCTCGCATAAATAATAACGCCGAATTTATACGCACGTCACAATTTGCTGTTACAATATAGCCGTATAATTGTAAGCACGGTTCACGTCGCTTTCCGTCGGAAAAACGTGATGAGGTGGTAATATGAGTAAAAGCAACTACATAAACGACTATAAGCCGTATGACGACGTGCCGATAAAAACGTCGCACCGTACCCGAACGCAGGCAAATACGTCCGCAGGCGGCACTTCCCAACGTGTCGGCACAACACAGCCCGAACAACGCCCCGGTCTTTCGGCGGCGCAGAGATTCGCACTCGAAAAAGAGCGTGAGGAAGCACGCAGAAACGCATACGAAGCGGCACGCAAGGCAGGAGTGACAAACCTCCCGGCAACACGGAGAACAAATCTCCCCGTACCGGCAAACCGAAACGCAAACGCCGTCTCACACGCCGGAAACACGCATTCCGCAAACAGCTACCGCACTACGGCGCAGCACCGAGGCGTGAGCGACCTTCTCGGCCGCATAAAGCTTCCGCAGATAACCCTCAGCCTTACAACCTTCCTTGCCGTCCTTGCTCTTGTCCTTGTGATATTCAGCTTCTCCGCATTCGGAAGAATCGAGCAGAACTATATTCCCGAGGTCAACAGAGTGTCGGTCATGGACGACCTCATAAAACAGATGGAAACTCCACTCAAGGAGGGCTACACAAAGAAGGATATAGGCTCCGAGAATATGTATGCCGGAAGTCTTGCTCTCGTCAATTCCGCAAACAAATTCGTTTTCAACAACACTCCGGATTTCGTCCCGACCGAGGAGCTTGTCGTCATAAACAGCGTCAAGGCGTCCAAATCGTATAAGGTCAAGGATTACACGGTAAAACTCAACAAAAGCACCGTCGCCGTGCTTGACAAAATGTTCGACGCTTTCTTCACCGAAACCGGCAAGAACGACGTCATGATAACCGCCGGCTACAGAACGACCGAGGAACAGCAGTCAATCTACGACAAAAAGGTCGAACAGCAAGGTGCGGACCAGAAAACGGCGGCGCTTCCCGGGTATTCCGAACACCATACCGGCTACGCCGTTGACTTCAATATCTACACCGACGGCGGCGTCACAAAGCAGTTCGACGGCACGGGCGAGTATGCGTGGATTCCGAACAATGCGTATAAGTACGGCTTTGTACTCAGATATCCGGACGGCAAGACCGACGTCACCGGAATAGATAACGAGCCGTGGCACTACAGATACGTCGGCGTTCCGCACGCTTACTATATGGCGTCCACCGGCAAAACCCTCGAGGAGTACATAACCCTCCTCAGAAACTACCCCTGTGATTATCCGCTTTACGTCACCGACTGGGACGGCACGATGTACGAGGTATACTACAAGAAGTCCGACGGTGCCTCGACCTCGCTTCCCGTGCCCGAAAGCGGAGAATATACCGTGTCCGGCAATAACGCCGACGGCTATATAGTTACTGTCAAGAGCGGCACTGTCGGAAACGGCACATCGGGCGCAAATACGGGAACGAATACGGGAACGGCGACTCCCTCCGATACGAACGCCGCATCAGGTAACGGTGCGCAGAGCGCAAATGCCGACGGTTCAAACGCCGCAGGCTGATAACGGATATATCAAAGGCAAATATGCGAAGTGCGGTGCGTCGTTTGCGGCGTGCCGTACCTTTTTGTCCCGATTTGTTAAATTACAGTAAACAAAACGACTTTTTCAAAAAAGTTCTTGACAAATGAGTCTCGCTGTGCTATAATCTTAACGTTGCAAATCGGGGTGTGGCTCAGCTTGGTAGAGCGCTTGGTTCGGGACCAAGAGGCCGGAAGTTCGAATCTTCTCACTCCGACCACAAAAAGCACTTCTTCGGAGGTGCTTTTTTCGATAAAATTTGCGGATTGGCAGACGGTCAGACCGATTGTCTGCCGGCGCACATACACATATAAATACACAAATTTTTTCGAGAAAGTAGTGTCACCATGGGAACCGGCAACAAATACGATAACAGCGTCGCAGATGCACTTCCTCGCGGAGAGGTTGTCACCTGCGCTTTTGCCGTTGTTGACAGTGTAAGCGGAAATATTTACAGAAACAGTCTGTTTTCCGCAATACCGCAAACTCACGGCAAAAACTTCGACAAACACCTTAAAAAGAGATGTGCGGAAATTCTGAAGATTACGGACGACGGGAATATGACGGACTCCAGAGTTCATATTTTCCGTGAAATAGTACAGGACGGAACGAATTTTGACGTCTTCTACGCCGCACTCGGTATTCTGGGAGCCGATGCCGGGCAGATATTCTGCGTTCCGCTTCCGGGCTTTGCGGAGCTTGCCGACAATGCCGAAACGGAGACGGAGTATCCCGAAAATGCGATTGAGGCGTATTTCCTTTATGCCGCCGCTGCCGATTCCTATGAGAAACGCTTTGACGAACGCATCCGCAATTTCATTTACAGAAGACTGCTCGAGATTTCGGAGCAAGCACCGAGGTATTACAGCGGCGAACCGTTTTCACGTATGCTCTATGCGTCGAACGATACGCAGGTCGATATTTGCGTCATACTCCGCAGCGTGGATGTCACGCTCGACGAGGTGTTCCGAGATACGGAGTTTTCGCTGAAGCTTGAGCAGACGGAGGACATATACGCACCTGTACAGCACTCCAAAAAAGCGGCGGCAGCGATATTTTGCGCAGTGTCTCTGCTTTTGAGAGTGTCGGAGAAGAAAGAGGTCTGCATGACCGTGTCTCGGATTAAGGGCAAGAACGCCGAAAATGCCGGAGCGGTTTGCGTGAAAATAGAGTGCAGCGGCGGTGCGGCGGCTTACTGTCTGCTTTCGTATATGCACGCCGACCTTTGCTTTATCCGCTGCTGTATCGAGAATACGGGAATTGCTTTTGTGCCGAGCTTCAAGAACGGAAGCACCTACATCGAGTTTACTCTGCCTCCCGAAGACCCGGAGGTTTCCCGAAAGCTTCCCTTTTTCTCATCCGAAAACGAGGACGAAGCGCCGGGTGACAAAGTACCGGGTGACAAAGTACCGGGTGACGAAGTACCGGGTGACGAAGTACCGGGTGACGAAGTACCGGGTGACGAAGTACCGGGTGACGAAGTACCCAAAGACGTTGCCTCCGACGAAAAGGACGGCACCGATGAAAACGGCGAGAACTAAGGCACGGATTTACAAAATGGTATTGTTTTTGTCAAAATAGGTAAACCCCATTGACAGAGAGCGAAAGTTATGCTACAATGAACGCAATATGAAAGGCATTGACGAAGAGTTTGCAGGGTGTGCTTTCTTCCAGAGAAGCGGCGGTAGGTGCGAGCCGTTAAGAAAAGTCCCGGCAATGTAGCTTCCAAGCCGAGAGGAAGAAAGCTCCGTTTTGCGTGGGCCTGTAGAACCTCTCCGTACGGCTGCGTTAAAGCATAGGAATTGATGGATTCCGAAGCGGCGGATTTGTTCCGCAAATTGAGTGGTACCGCGGGTAAGCTGAATTTTCGGCACTCGTCTCAAAGTTTTATTACTTTGGGTCGGGTGCTTTTTTTGTACCCGAAATCCGAAGAATCGAGAAAGGAAGGTAAAAGACGAAATGGAAACAACGACCGCAAATCTTGATCTCAAGATAAAGGAAATGGCGCAGAGAATAAAGGAACTGCGCATGATAGAGGGCTTTACCGTGCAGGATATGGCGGCAAAGACGGGAATCTCAACCGAAGAGTATAAGCTCTGCGAAAACGGAGAGAGCGACCTCAACTTTGCGTTCATATACCGTTGTGCGCTTGCTTTCGGCGTAAACGTCACGGATATTATCGAGGGCTACAGTCCGAACCTGAAGTCGTATACCGTCACACGAAGAGGTGCGGGACAGGAGATAGCGAACGCACACGGCATGACCTACTACAACCTCGCCTACGCCTTTACCAACCGTATCGCCGAACCGCTTTACGTCGTCAGCACCTACAGCGAAGAAGCGCAGAAGCGTGATATAGAGCTTACCACTCACGAGGGACAGGAGTGCGATATTGTCGTTGACGGACACCTTCTCGTTCAGGTCGGCGACCACAAGGAGCTTCTCGGACCGGGCGACAGCATATACTACAACAGCGATACGCCCCACGGAATGATTGCCGCCGAGGGTCGGGACTGCATTTTCTACGCAATAGTCCTCCGTGCAGACGGTGAGAATGCCGCAGTTGCCGCCGAAAGCCGAGCCGCAAATACAGCAGTCACGGACAAAATAATCGGAACGACCGTCAAGGACGACAGCGACCGCATATACCGCCGTTTCGTGGAGACAACGGAGGATAAAAACGGCACGCCGACAGAAATCCGCTTCAAGAATACCGAACACTTCAACTTTGCTTTTGACCTCGTTGACGCACTTGCGGAGCGTGAACCCGATAAGCTTGCGATGCTCCACGTCTCGAACGACAAAACCGAACGCCGCTTTACCTTCCGTGATATGAAGCGTGCCTCGGCGCAGTGCGCAAACTATTTCGCCTCCCTCGGAATAAAGAAAGGCGACAGAGTAATGCTCGTTCTCGGCAGAAGATATCAGTTCTGGTATGCAATGCTCGGTCTTAATAAGCTCGGCGCGATAGCGATACCGGCGGTAAATCAGCTTCAGGAGCACGACTTTGAGTACCGCTTCAAGACCGCCGGAGTCAACACGCTTATCTGCACCTCATCGGGCGACGTCGCACATCAGGCGGAGCTTGCGGCGAAAAACTGTCCCGAACTTAAGAATATGATAATAGTCGGCGGCGAGCGTGACGGCTGGAGAAACTTCGATGAGGAGTACCGCCGCTTCAGCACACACTACGACAGAACCGAAAACTCTCCCGGCGGCGACGACCTCATGCTCATGTTCTTCACCTCCGGCACGTCCGGATATCCGAAAATCGCCGCACACAATTATAAGTACGCTCTCGGTCACTTCCACACCGCAAAGTACTGGCACTGCGTAGATCCGGACGGACTTCACTTCACAATCTCCGACACCGGCTGGGCAAAGGCGATGTGGGGCAAGCTCTACGGTCAGTGGCTCTGCGAGGCGGCTACCTTTGTCTACGACTTCGACCGTTTCGACGCCGCAGATATCCTCCCGATGTTCGCAAAGTACCATATCACAACCTTCTGCGCACCGCCGACAATGCTCCGCATGATGGTAAAGCAGGATATCTCGAAATACGACCTCTCGTCGGTAAAGCATATGACAACCGCCGGAGAGGCTCTCAATCCCGAGGTATACCGCCAATTTGAAAAGGCGACGGGACTGCGCATTCTCGAGGGCTTCGGTCAGTCAGAAAGCACCATGATAATCGGCAACCTCGTCGGCGCACCGCACAAAATAGGCTCCATGGGCAAGCCCGCACCCATATACAACGTTTCCCTCATGGACGGCGACGGCAAGCTTGTAACCAACAGCGAACCGGGAGAAATAGTAATCGACGTGTCGAACGGTGCGCCCTGCGGACTCTTCACAGGATACTACCGTGACCCCGAAAAAACCGCCGAGGTTTGGCACGACGGCTACTACCACACGGGCGACCTTGCGTGGCGTGACGAGGACGGCTGCTATTGGTATGTCGGCAGATGCGACGACGTCATCAAGTCCTCCGGCTACCGCATAGGACCGTTCGAGATAGAGAGCGTAATAATGGAGCTTCCGTATGTCCTCGAATGCGGCGTTTCGGCGGTTCCCGACGAGGTCAGAGGACAGATAGTAAAGGCGAGCGTTGTGCTTGTCCCCGGAAACGAACCGTCCGACGAATTGAAAAAGCAGATACAGAACTACGTCAAGGAGCGCACCGCGCCCTATAAGTACCCGAGAATAGTCGAGTTTAAGGAAAGTCTTCCCAAAACAACCAGCGGAAAGATACAGAGAAATAAACTTTGATTTACTACGGCAATTATTCTGCACAAATATTTTTTACGCAAGATGTGATTATTCTCCGTTACGGTACTTGACATTTTTAGGAAAAGATTGTATAATTGACGAAAAGATACGGATAAGCACCGTAACGAAAGGAAGAATAAATGATGTTTGACGCACTTAAAGTAAAAAACGAATGTGTTGAGTGGATAAGGGACTTCTTCGAGAAGAACGGAAAGGGCTGCAACGCAATAGTCGGAATTTCCGGAGGCAAGGACAGCTCAACCGTCGCCGCACTTTGCGTGGAGGCTCTCGGCAAGGACAGAGTAATAGGCGTTCTCATGCCCTGCGGCGTACAGTCCGACATCGAGTATGCAAGAATGCTTGTCGATCACCTCGGAATAAAGAACTACACCGTCAACATAAAGGATGCGGTCGATGCGGTTCTTGCGAATATGCCGACCGATTTTCCGCTCACCAAAGAGACAAAGACTAACCTCCCTGCGAGAATACGTATGTCGGTTCTCTATGCCGTCGGACAGTCGAATAACGGCAGAGTAGCCAACACCTGCAACCTCTCCGAGGACTGGGTCGGATACTCCACAAGATACGGCGACGCCGCCGGAGATTTCAGTCCGCTTTCGCACATTACGGTCACCGAGATAAAGGAAATAGGCAAGCTTCTCGGACTTCCCGGCGCTCTTGTGAATAAAGTCCCGACCGACGGACTCTGCGGAAGGACCGACGAGGAAAACCTCGGCTTTACTTACGCCGCACTCGACGAGTATATCCGTACGGGAGTCTGCGGCAATGCCGAGCTTAAGGCTCTCATCGACAAAAAGCACGCACAGAACCTCTTCAAGCTTAGCTATATGCCGTGCTTCAAGCCGGAGGGAACGGTCGAGCTTGCAAAATAAATTCGTGCCGCAAAGCATTGATTTACGATAAATTTCGACAGCTTTTTCGCAAAAATTGAAAATGTAACCATAATGGGAAGTCATACGCTTGGCTTCCCGATTTTTTTGCGCATTTGTTTGTCGCCGCAGAGCAAAATATATTCGTCGCCGAAACGAAAGGCGAAAAACAAAACGGAGGAAACGATAATGAATTTAACATCAAAAGAACTCTCCGCAATTGAGGACGAACTCTCTTGCGAGCAGAATCTTATAAGCAAATATCAGAACTACGCCGAGACCTGCACCGATACCGAGCTTAAGGCTAAGTACGAGGACACCGTGACACGTCACCGCAAGCACTACGACGCACTTTTCTCATTGATAAACGCATAACGAAGGGGGAGAAAATCATGGCACAGATACCTGCATTTAACGAAAAAGAAAAGCTCACCGACGCACTTTCGAGTCAGAAGCTTATAACCGAGGTGTACAACACCTTTGCAAACGAATGCGACTCTCCCGAGGTGAAGGGCGTATTCATGAACATCCTCAACGAGGAACACACCATTCAGCACGATATGTTCTGCGAGATGAAAAAGAGAGGCTGGTATGAGCCTGCCGAAGCGGAGCAGGCGAAAATCAAGACGGCGGCTGATAAGTACAGACAGAATATGTAATTTTCGTGCCGCAAAGCTTCGCAATGCGACACGGGGCAGATTTGTACACGAGGCGCAAATAATCGTGCCGCAAAGCTCGTCGCCGCACGAAGCTCACGGCGAGGCAAAATAACGGCAAAAAGAGGGAGAGCGTAAACCAACGTCCTCCCTCTTATGATTATTTTACGTTTTACCCAATCGTTCAGCTCTGCGCCGAGTTTTTCGTCCTGAACTCGACTATCTTCGGAAGCTCGTCCTTCATCACCGTAAGACCGAAGGTGTCTGCGTCGAGAACGAAACCGCCTGCCTCCTTTGCCTGTGCCGCAAGCTCGTCAAAGGTCACGACAATAACCGCATCGTTTATCTTGTTCTCGGACTCCGCCATTGCACGTCTCATTCTTTCGAGAGTCACTCTGTCCGAGAAAGCGCAGACAAACGGCACTTTCTTTTCGTCCTTGGGAGCGGCAATCATGCGAAGCTTGAGCTTTCCGTCGTATACCGCACACTCCTTGTCGCCGGGAGCGAGAAGCGCACTTTCTTTCATACCGTGCTTTGCCGCACGTGCCTTTGCAACCTCGAGAGCGGACTTCGTGTAAAGCGTCACGCCGGGCGTGTACGTTCCCTCGGCAAGTACATAGTAAAGTCCGACCGACAGCTCTCCGTAGAGGAGCATACGCAAAAAGCTTCTGACAGAGTCGTAATTCTTCTTATCCTCGTCGCTCTTCTTGGAAAGATACTTTCTTCCCCTGTACGAAAGCTGAAGCTCACGAAGTGAAAGACCTCTCAATACCGCACCCGTCTTTTCGATTACGTTTTCGTTTTCCATGGGAGGGTAGAGGTCGGAGATGAGAAGCTCCGTCATTATGCCGCCGTTGTCAAGAAGAAAGCTCTTAACGCCGAAATGCTCCATGGTTCTGAAGAATCCCTCGAAGCGTTCGGACGGAATGCGGTTTACGACCATAGTGCCGCAGTTTTTCGCCGCATACTGAGCCGCCGCACCGTTTGCGTATTTGAGCTTCGTGAAAAGCTCGAGCCTGCCGTCCTCTCTGATAAAGGGGAAAATCTTTCTGAAATCGCCGTCAAACGCCGCATATATGCACTTTTCGCCGAGAAGCTTTTTCGCAAGCTCACGTCTTGCCTTTTCGGTTTCGGGCGTGGGATCGACTCCCTTTTCGCTGTCAGCCTCCTGTAAGGACTTGCACTTTCTCTGAAGCTCCGCAAGCTCGCTCGAAGCGGTGAAATGTTCGAGATACTTCGACGGAAGTCTGAAATTCTCTCTTGTCGGGTTTATTATTACACCCTCTATTGCTCCGTCCTTGCCGAGCATATTCTCATAGAAATCGAAAAGCGTCTCGGGCGCAACCTTCAAGCCCTCCGTCTTTCCCTTGTAGAAACGGCTGACTGCGGCGGCGTCCGTGAAGAGTATGAGCCACTTTTTGCCTGCCTTGTCGGTGAGAACGGGTGCGGACTTAACCTCGTTTCCGTCCTTCGTTTCAACCGAGTAGGTCACGATGAGGTCCGCCTCGACAAGACTCTCCGTCAGTGCAGTGGACATTTCGTTTATCCGTCTCTGCTCCGCCTCGTTCGTCTCACGCTTTTCCTCCGCCGCTTTGACACGGAATATCTCGAGCATCTGGTTGAAGTCTATAATGCCGGCGCAGACCTCGGGGGAGTGTATGCCGTATTCGTTGTCCTCTCTTATGTGATAAAGCTCCGTGAGCGATATCTCCGCAAGAAGATCCACCGTCACCTTTTTGTAGCCGGTGATGTAGTATTCCGAGAATACCTTCTCAAACAGCGCCGCCGGCACCTCGAGTATGCGCCTTTCGCCGGCGTAGGCGTTCCATTTCTCCGCCTTGTCCTTTGCCGTGAAAACGAACATCACACCACCCTCATGGCGAAGGGGTAGGTCGTTCACACGTGCGATAACAACGTAAAGCGTGCTCTCTCTGAGCCTTGCGAGAACCGCACTGCGAAGCGCCCTCTTGAAGTCGAGAAGATACTCGGTCTGCTCGTGCTTTTCGGACTTTTCGAGTTCGGTGTTTGCAAGAAGCTCGTCAACGCACGAACCGAGAGCGTTGTGTACAAAACAAAGCTCGGGGTAGCTCATGCTCTTGAATTCTTCGTCGGTGTAAGCCTCGTTCGACGTGAGCTTCTTTGTGACGTAAAGCTCGAAAAGCTCCTTTTCACGTTCCTCGGGGATTTTCTCGGTTATTCTGAAAACAGTCCTGTATACGGCTATCTGCGCTTTGTTGAAGCCGTCGGACTCAAGTATGCCTGTATTTTTATCGTTTACTGCCATTTATGCCGCCGTTTCCTTTCAAATAATATTGGACAATGTAATAATCATAGCATATTTTTCAAATTTTGTCAATGCTTTTTGCCAAATTGCGCAAAAAACGGTTATTAAGACGTGCGTATTTTAAAAAACGGTTGACACGGCGCACAAACAATGGTATAATGCTAATTGTGAAAATGTGTACATATAAGGACGTTTGAACGTGAAGATAAAAGAAATTGCAGCACTTATGCTTGCCGCACTTACGGTTGCCGTGCTTTGTGCGGTACTTACTGCGGCGGCGTGGGACGGAGGTGCGTCGGGGAGCTTTTCGGGCGGCGACGGAAGTTCGGAGAACCCGTATATTATCTCGAGTGCCGATGAGCTTGCGCATCTTGCCGAAGTTGTCAACTCGCCGGACACAAACGAAGAGTATGCACCTCTCTGTTACCGGCTTACCGACGACATCGACATTTCCGGGCATGATTGGACGCCGATAGGAGTCGGGGCGATATACGAAAATTCTCCCGTCGGAATATATCCTTTCACGGGAGTGTTTGACGGAGACGGACACACCGTTTCGGGACTCACCGTTACCGATTCCTTTTCCGTTAGCTGGAAAAAGTACGAGATTGAGACCGCAACGGTCGGCGGCACGGAGTATAGGGTCTATACCGAGGACGGAAAGCCCGTGTACAAGACAAAGACGCTCGACGACGGCACGACAGAGTACGTGTACAAAAATGCGTCGGCAAATGCCGCAGTCGGACTTTTCGGCTATAACGGCGGCATTATACGAAATCTCGATATGACGGACGTCTCGGTTTCGGTCGAGTCGGCAAAAACGCTTGCCGGAGCCGTCGCCGGGCTGTGCGAAAAAATGACCGTCACTTTCGGAACATGGCGTGACGGTGAATTTATAAAGAGTACGACTCTCTCGGTCGCCGACAGCGGCAATGTCGAAGAATGCCGTGTTCTTTCGGGAAAAATCGAGATATTCAGCAAGGAAACTTCGTCCGGAACCTCTGCCGGAACCTTCAATATAGCCGGGGGAGTGGTCGGCTATGCCGGAAAATCACAGATTTACAAATGCTTTTCGGCGGTGAAAATACACGGTGACGGAATACTCGGCGACACTGCGATAGGCGGAATAGTCGGCAGAGCGAGCGGCGGAGGTTCGCAGACCGCAAAAATACTTCTCTGTACGTCTGCCGCCGAAATAGACGCCGTCGCAGGGAATACACGCTTCTCTCTTTTTTACGGCGGAGGTGTGGTCGGATTATTGCAGAGCTCTGTTGCCGAAAACTGTGCCTACTCGGGAAAGCTTCGTGTTTCGGGCGGCGGAAACATAAGTCTTATAGCGGTCGGCGGTATTGCCGGGACGAGTATTTCGTCGTATGTGCGCCGCTCTTTTGCGAATGCCGATATCATGGCGTCCGAGCTTTACGGCGTCACAAACTGCACCGTGAGAGCCGGGCTTCTCGTCGGAACGTCGTCGTCATCGGGCAGTGCGGCGTCGGGCGGATGCTTTGTCTTCGGAAGAGCGGGCGTTTCAAACGGAAGCGACGATGAAAGCTACACTGCGGCGAGTGCCGTTACGGGAAAAAACGATGTGTATCTTTATGCCGACGTTTACTGCGGCGAAAACTCCGAATTTTTCAAAAACGGTGAGAAAACCGATTCCGTTTCGGCGGTAATCTGTAAGGTCAAAAAGGGCGGTGCGGATTTTAAGGAGTGTTTTTCCGATATCGCCGACGGAGAGTTTTACCTTACCGACGATATTTTCTCGGAGATAGTCTTTGAAACCGAAAGCTACAGCATAAGCTCCGGCGGCACGCTGCTTTCGTATGACGTCCTGCACGATACCGCCGACGGAAACCTCATCATTCCCTACGGCACAAAATCCGTTGCCGAGGGTGCGTTCGACGGCATGGAGAACAAAGACGCCGTGAAGCGTGTGATTGCGCCTTATTCTCTTTCGGCAGAGTCGAAAAAGCTTGTTGCGTCAGTCTTTGACGGAAAGACGGTACAGCTTGCAAAGACCTCGCACGATAGTCTTCTCAACCGTACCGGAGTGTCTCTTTGCGGCGATTGGTTTGTGTCGGGAAGCACTGCCTCTCTCTACGTCGGAAACGGCGAAAGCACATCGCTTCCGGAAAACGCCAAAACTGCGGCGCAGAGCGGACTATATGACCTCGCAAGACCTGCGTGCGTCACCGTAAACTCCGCTTTTTCACGTGCATACCTTGTTTATCTCGGTCGTGACGGTACGCTTCTCCACTTCGATGAAAACTGTGACTTTGCGGAGTACTGTGCGGAAAATGACCTCTCGTTCGAGATGCTCGCCGACCTTGACAATAACGGTGCGGTGACGCTTCGTGACCTCTCGCTCTTCGCAAAGTGCGTCGAAAAGGGCGAATACACCGGCTGTCAATGCGGATATATGTTCGACGTCACAAAGGACGGAAAGATAGATAAAAACGACCTGAAAAGCTTTTTGAAAATATTTGCGAACTGAAATATAATCGTCAATTGTCAATTGTCAATCGTCAATCATTACAGTAAGGAGTTTTTTATGTACAACTATGTAAGCCAAATCGAAAAAAATCTCACCCCCGACAGCAAAAGATTCCTCTCTGATATTTATGCACCGAAAGAGGTGTACTCGGGAGACCTCGTATTTGCTTGGTGCGGACTTTGCGTGACCCCGGAGGGATATATCAGATTTTACTCTCCGTACAACAAAAAGAGCGTCTATGATACCGCCTGCGACCGCTTTTACGTCGAGTCCCGTGACGGAGGCATTTCGTGGGAGAAGCATATAAAGCCGGAGAACGCCGTTGGTCCGTCGGTCTATGTGCCGTTTATCGGCAAGTACGTCGGCGTGAAGCACAATTACAGAGCCGACGACTGCACCTACGTCCTTATCGGCGACAGCCCCGACGACGAAAATCCCCGCCATGTGAAAATATCGGATAAGTGCTACGGCGACGTAAAACAGCCGTTTGTGCTTAAATCCCGAAACAGAATGATAATCTCCGCACAGGAGACACGTCCCGAGCTTCATCCGACCGCCTACTATCCGATACTCTTCTATTCCGACGACGGCGGCGAAACATGGAACGAGACTCACCCCGGACCCGCCCCTCTTGCCGAGAAAAAGTGGCCGAACAAAGGCTGCCGCTGGCAACAGGGCAACCGCGAGCTGACAATGACCGAGCTTGACGTCGGCTCTCTGCTCATGGTAACCCGAACAACCACGGATTTTCACTATATGTCGCACTCTTACGACGGCGGCGTGACA
>CAKSCN010000005.1 GCA_934444485.1 uncultured Eubacteriales bacterium
TTTTTCAGTTTTCCTCCATCACCTCCTTAATTTTAGATGATACTACATCCGCCGCCAGCAGTTCGAGAGCGTATTCGGGCGGTTGCGTTTCGGCCATATCCCACCCTTCGACGGTTCTTTTGCCGATTAGGTAGTTTCGGGCAAACTCCACCTGCGTTAATCCGCTGACTTCGCGGACTTTAGACGCGGTGAAGCAGTGCGAAAGTTCCCAAATGATGGTTAAAATTTTGATGGGCGCGTCTCCGCTTCCGTCGGCGGGGTAGCACTCTTCGGGCAGGCTTCCGCCTTCCTCGGCGATAAACTGCTCCAGTGATGTGCAGTCCTCCGCGTCTATGCGGAGACGGTGAAAATCTGACAATAACATTGACTTATACCTCCTTAATATTGGAATTGACCGTTTTTTACCATGTTTTCAAAGTCGATTTCGTTCTGCAATCCGTGGATTTTCTCACGCCTTGCGCGGTATTCCTCGGCTTGCTCGGGGGAAGAAGCGTAATAGAACGGCGTTCCTTTCACACGATAGCAGGCGATAATGTTTTTCGAGCGGTTGATGTCGGTCGAAAATGCAGTTTCCGCTTCGGCTGATTTGATGATCTCATCGACTTCCGCCTGATTATCCGCGCAGATTGACATGATGTGCTTTTCGTTCGCGTAAAAATTGACGTGAGCGTAGCACGGAGTTGTGTTCATGTCGCGCTTGCTGTCAAACGTCATTCTGGATTCGCGGTAATTGTGCAGTTTGACGAAGTTACTCAATGATACTTTTGCCATGATTTGCTCCTTTCGATATGATTATTTGTTGATTTCCGTTATTCGCTCGTTCGCGGAGTTGTCAAAGTCGAGTGTTGCGGGATTTTTAAAGCCTTTACACTCGACTTTTCCGCGCCTGATATCTTTCAAAAGCTGGTCGAGCTGATTCCCCGTCACTACATACTCGCGGCGGGGTATTGAGATGATGTGCTCGGCGTATTTTACAAGATATTTCGCGGTTTTTCCTTGCTTGATATCCAGTTTTGATTTGAGGATATCGCGCTCTTCTGCGATTTTCGCGTATTCTTCGACCAAATGATACGTCGTCGCGGTTTCCGCTTTGCCATTTTCGGCTATTGCGGTTCTCACGACCTCGTATATAGTGAGGGGGATGAGCTTTTGCAATTTGTTTCTCTCCTTCTGGGGTGGTTATTCAACTACCTTGTAAATTTCTACTGTGTGCTCAATTTCGTCGATAGGCTTTCCAATTCCGACTTTAGCGGCAATACGGGAAAGCGTTTTTTCGACAGGGTGACGGTCGCAAAACATATAATAGCCGTTGCAAAGGTCGTACACTTCGCAATATTCTCCGAGGTAACATTCAGTTTTCCAAATCATTCTGTTGTTTAAATCTATTATCTCGTCATCGCCCTCGAATTCTGTCGGCTTGTGATTGTTTATGACTGCTTCAAAATTACCAAATACTTTAATAGCTTTTTTGGAGCGGAGAGTTTCGAGTTCTTCGATTGTTTCAATTCTTTTCATTTTTGCTTTCTCCTTTGATTATGATACCTCCCTCCACAACGGAGGGAACGCGCTGAGCTTAAACCCTGTTTATAGTCGCTCAGCCGACTTGATTAAAGGACTGCCCCCTCTGGGAAACAGTCGCGCTTTGCCAGCTTTTCGATGAGCTCTACTTGTGTCATGTGGTAGCTGGGTTCGGCGAGTCTCTTAATCGTGCGAGCGTAGCTGTGCTCGTCGTCGTAGTAGTCGTTTTTCTCGTCGTCGTCATATCTCTCGTGATATTCGCCGATGATGTCGAGCGCGTAGTCCTTATATACGTAGCACTTTTGTGCGAAAATGTCGTCGATGAGGCGGAGAAAACCGTATCTTTTAATAGCTTCCTCGGCGGTGATTCGCTTGCCCTGGTCGATGATGACCTCCTTGGCGAGCTCGGCGAAGGAGTATGAGAAGCGGAGTTCGACCGCACGGCTATGCTTGGTTTCGAGAAGCTCACGGAGTTCGATTCCGCCCTCCTCGTCCTCGTCGGCTACTTTGAGGAGGTTTCCGCTCTCGACGACGTAAGCAGAAAGGAGGTTTTCGGCGGGCTGCGTGTTGAGAATGATGTGGAGTTCGGGGGTTGACTCAAAAGCTATCTCGTAGCCATTGACACCTCCGTCAGTCGGGAGGTCGTCGGGGCGACGGGAACGCCAGCTGTGGGAAGATTCCCACTTATCGATTCTGGCGGCGGTGAGGCGAGCTTCCTTCTCACCCTCGTATCCGTAGTAGGCTTTAACCTCGTCGGAGTCGGGGCGAGCGTAATCCTCATTAACGAGGGTGAGGGTCACGGAACAACTCTCGGGCTCTTCGGGGTCGTCATTCTCGGGCTGGTAGCTGTTAGCCACCCAGTCGAGGTCTTCGTAGGAGTATTCCTCGCCGTTGATGATGTAGTTCTGGTCTTCGGTGACTTCTGCTCCTGCCCACTCGATAGCTTCGTCGAGTGTGAGGTTTTCGCCACCGAGCACTGCGTAAAGGGTTTTTCCTGTGTTTTTGTCGATGAGTTTCATGATGTTCTCCTTCTGTTTCGTTCCTTGCTTTGCACCTATATTATACCGCAAAGTCCGCGGTTTGTCAATAGGTTTTGCAAAAGTTTTTTTAGATTTTTTTGATTTATTTTGCGACAACGTTTGTGATTACGTCGTCCTCGACTTCTTTCGTCCCCTCGTCCGAAAAGGTGACGGACACGGAAGAACCGCTGGGAATTGTACGGTCGAAATACTCCCATACGTTTCCGTCGGCTGTGACGATGTAGCCGCAGCCGCTGTTGACTGCGGTGTATGTGCCGTCTTGGTAACGATTTTGCTTGATGGGGGAGCAGGCAACTACTCCCAGCAGGATGATGAGTAACGATGATGTGAGTTTCTTCATGATTCAAACCTCTTCGATGATTCCTTTGTAGCCGTAGGATGTTTCAAACTCCGCCCATGACTTACGATTACTTCTCGTGTACCAATGCGGGGTGTATGTAAAGTCACCGGTCGTCCTCCACACGGGGGACGTGGATTGAAACTCGTCAGGCGGAGTGTTAGTCTACGATATAATATTCGACGTAGACGTACTTTGCCGTGTCCCAACGGGGGCGGAGAATGATGTAGCCTTCGCCAAATCTTCCCTTGTAAGTCTCGACCTCTCCGGCTGATTTTCTGGAGATGTAGCCGCGACGGCTGGCGATGTGGTGCAGCTTCATTGTGTTTTCGATTTCTTTTACGGTTTTCATTTTGTTTTCTCCATTCATTTTTTATTTTTTTGGGAGTTGCTTTTGCTCTCTCCCTTTGACACTTATATTATATCACTATTTGCGCAAATAGTCAATAGGTTTAACGCAAATATATTAAATAATATTACACAAATATAATGCATATGTTTTGTGCAAATAGTATATTGACATTTGCGTTTTGTGTGTGCTAAAATTGAGGAAAAACGGAGGTGCGATAATGGCAGAGTTTGACGCTACAAAATACGCAAACGACTACATAAAACAATCATATGACCGCATTAATTTGACGACTGAAAAAGGAAAGAAAAGCCAGTGGGCGGAGAAAGCCAAGGCGGCGGGGCTGTCGCTTAATGCCTACATTACAAGAGCGGTCGACAGCTACGCAGGGACGGAGGATTTTACAAAGGTAGAAGAAAAGGCGAAAGAAGAAGCGCGGCGGGAAGTCCTGGCGAGAGTTGCGGACGCGCTCAAGCCGGACAAGCCGCCGGAAAAATCGGACTTTGACGAGGACATAAAAAAGCGATTGGAGGGGCTTATATAATGAGGGAGGGGCGCAAGCCTCTTTTCTTTTTGCTGTTAATATTTAAGACATAATTTGCTCACGCTCCACACTTGACAAACTTAAAACTATGTGCTATAATCAATCACGGGGGAGGGGGGGAGAGGAAGAAAAGGAAGAAGAAGGAAAATATTAATTTACTTATAATCTACAGAACAAACTATATCTTAGCTATTAGTTAGCACTATAGGAGAATGTTAAAATACAATATTATTGTTATAATATAGTTATATAATAAATTTTACGGAAGGGAGAAAGTGAAGTGAAAGTTGAGCATATATCAGACTTTGAGACAGCGCAAGAACCTACAAATGTAGAACAACCGAAGAAGCGGAAAAAACAAGGGCGAAGGACGAGCAATCACAGTAAAGCAATTGCGGCTCGCGAACGCTTGGAATGTGAATTGAACGGATGTTCAGACCCGAGAACCCCGCTGACAGAGGTTAACCCCGATACGCTCACAGCATTGCAAGAGCTTATGTCGTTACCGGCTGTCGACTTGGACAGCGCCGACGAGGTGGAGCAACGATGCAACAATTATATCGCCTGGTGTAGCCGATATCACGCTTTCCCCTCGTTGGCAAGTCTCGCCGTTGCTCTCGGAGTTGACCGTGTCACTCTGATTGAGTGGGGGACTAAGTCGCGTATAGGTCAACGTCATTCTACAATTATAAAAAGAATGAAGACACTCATAGCCGCAAACACCGTCCAAAAGGGCGCGGACGGCTCACTCAATCCCGTATACGCAATGTTTTTACTCAACAACAGTTCACAAGGCTTTTCAAACAATACCCGCTTAGAGGTCGCACAAACGCCCACAGAACAAATCGACGCCCCAAAACTTGACGATGTAATAGAGATATACGACAGCAAAGACGTAAGTGACACATGAGACACGCCACAAAGCCGTGAGAGCGGAGTTATTGAGAGAAACCCGACAGGGTAGGGAAGGACTTAGTTAGACGTATAAAGCATTATGAGAGCGTACAGACACACCCAGACAAACACATATCGAATTAGGCAAAATGAAGATTTTGTATAATTAGGGGAAGAGATACCCGATATAAGACACTGGGTGGTTGACAGCTGTAGAGCGTGGGGCGCGTGTTAGTCTCCCAAATATCCGCAAGAAAGAAAAAGGCGTTTAGAACAGCAACGGTCGAAAGTGAAAGATAGACCCGAAATACCACCGTAATTCTCGGAGCTGTTTATGCTGTGTTTCTCAAGGTTTATGTTATTCATAAAATCTTTTATAGTATGCTCGTTCTCCTTGTATTTTACGATTGTGTATGAAAGAACCGTTGTTGTTTTAAGCGTCTTTTGAAAAAATCGCGCAAAAACAAAAAAGACCTCCGAGGTGTGTATGAGATATGTCGATATATACGTTTTCGGAGGTTTTATCGAAGATAGCGGAGTTGGGTATTGGCAAACATTGTTGAGGTATGGCAAGCATGAGAAGTACATTAGCGGAAGAATCGCCGGATGGAACTCAATACGTTGTACGATGGTTGCTATAGCCGAAGGACTGAAAGCATTGAAAGAACCGTGCAATGTTACGGTGTATACGCAATGCGATTTCATCCCGAAAACGTTTGAAATCGGGTGGAAAAGGAAAAGCAATCTTGACTTGTGGATGGTAATAGATGATTCTGCGGCTGTTCACACGGTACAGTATAGGTGGTATCAGAAGATAAAGCCTGTGTTTCGTGATTATTTCAGGCGAATGGAAGAGGTGGACGAGAATGGAAGCACTGCAAGCGGAGATAATGGCAGGTGAACACACCGACAAGCGTTATCTTGATGTAGCGGACAATATTCTCTCTCACATCAAAGCCGAACCTGAAAACATGAAGCATTATACGGCATTGTATTCGGTGCTGTCTTCGATGAATAACTGCGCTGAAAAGTGGCGGTATTCGGAGACTTTGAAGAGATATTGTACTGAGCGAATTATACAAAATAAATCGAAAGACGCGAATTCTCTTTTTAAGGCTGTGCTTTTGCTTGAAGCGCAAGGATTAAGGCTCGACAGCTACATGCAGTATATAGAACTTCAGCGTGAGCCTGAGAAAAGATTCTGGATACCGAGAAGAAAGCAGCTCGAACCTGTCTGCCGTGCAATGCAAAAGCTTGTGGACGGAGAACTTGATATATTATCAATCTCTCTTCCGCCCGGTACAGGAAAATCGACGCTTGAAATCTTTCTTCACTCGATGATGATAGGCGCGTTTCCTGACAGCTGTTCCCTTGCTTCGGGACATTCGGGAACGCTTACTAACTCAATATATGACGGCGTAAACAGCATTCTGTCAGACCCTGATTATTTATGGCACGACGTATACCCTGCGGCGGGAACGATTATCACCAATGCAAAGGAACAGACAATAGACCTCGGCAAGAAACACCGATTTTCGTCGCTCACCTGCCGTGCTATAGGTGCTTCCCTTACGGGTGCTACGCGTTGTGAAAAACTCTTGACCGCCGATGACCTTGTGTCGGGTATTGAGGAAGCATTGAGCATTGACCGACTTGACAAGCTCTGGACGGCATACACTAACGACTTGAAATCGAGAAAGAAGCTGAACTGTAAGGAACTGCACCTTGCTACAAGATGGTCGGTGCATGACCCTATAGGAAGACTGCAATTAATGTACGCGGATTCTTCGAAAGCGCAGTTTCTTGTAATGCCTGCGGTTGACGAAGACGGTGAAAGCAACTTCAATTACCGCTACGGTGTCGGCTTTGACAAGGCGTACTTCGAGGACATGAAAAACAACCTTGACGACTGCTCATGGCGTGCCTTGTTCATGAATCAACCTATAGAGCGCGAGGGACTTCTCTACAACGAGGACGAACTCAGACGTTATTTTGAACTTCCCTCGGATTCGCCGGATGCTATCATATCGGTTTGCGACACAAAGGACAAAGGAGCGGACTACTGCGTAATGCCTATTGCTTACCAGTACGGCAATGACTTCTACATCGAAGAAATAATCTGCGACAACAATAATCCCGAAATAGTTGAAACAAGGCTTGTCGAGATTCTTTTGCGGCACAAAGTCAAATTGAGCCGTTTTGAATCAAACTCTGCGGGTGGAAAAATCGCGGAAAAGGTTCAAAAAGAGGTAAAAACGCGCGGCGGCATAACAAGAATCACTACAAAATATTCGACGGCAAACAAAGCTACGCGAATTATAGTTGATTCTCCATTTGTCAAAGAGCATTTCCTTTTCAAGGACAATAGTGTTATAAAGAACAATAAAGAGTATAAACGCGCTCTCGGTATGCTTTGCAGTTATACTATGGCGGGAAGAAACGCACATGACGATGTACCCGATGCATTCTCAATGCTTGCAGACTTCATTCAATCGTTTGAGACGCAGACGGTAAGAGTAATACAAAGACCTTATTGAGGTGGCTATGGAAGAAGAGAAACACGCGCACCGTCACAGATACGTCAAAGAAGACGCGCTTCTCATAATTAACGAGATTTTGGAACGCGGCAATGACGTTAAAATTAAGAAATCGCGCGAAGAGGTCACTATACTTGAAATAACCGCTTCGAGAAAAGCTAAATACACTATAAAAACGCTGTAACAATCGGGTTACAGTAAGAGCCGATAGGGGCTATTCGTATGGAAAACATACGGGTAGTCCCTATTTTTGTTTACACGGAGGTTTTTCACGTGCTTGAAAATGATATTGTTCGCCTTACTACTTGTGATAGCCTTCATGGTCGGCGAAAGATACTAACGAACAAACAAAAAATAACCGCCGACAACGTTGTGTCCGTGCTTGATAATTCGCTCGGCTTTGACAGCGCAAATGTTGCGGAAATAAATTACTTATATGACGTTTATCGCGGAATAATGGATATCCGCTATAAAGACAAGACCGTAAGACCCGACAACAACAACAAGGTCACTGTCAATCTTCCGAACAAGATAGTCACTTTTAAATCCTCGTTTTTTCTCAGCTCTCCCATTCAGTATGTAGCGGCGAACGGAAAAGAAGACGTATCCGACAAGGTAGCTTATTTGAACGTTCTTATGACTTCCGAGGGCAAAGAATCAAAGGATAAGGAATGTTCTGACTGGATGCACATATGCGGAGTTGAGCCGCGAATGGTTCTTCCCGACCCCGACAGCGAAAAAGACGGAAGCCCCGCAGCGCTTTATTCACTCGACCCTAGAGAAGCGTTTGTTATCTACTCTTCGGGTATCGGCAGAAAACCTCTCGCTGGTGTACTGAAACAATATGACGAGGATGACAACCGCATTTACTACGTTTATGTGCCGGAAGGAAGATACACCGTAAAGGGCAACGACGTTGTAGACTGGCTTGCTTACGACTTTGGGCGTGTTCCGATAGTGGAATATCCGCTGAATGAAGCTCGTTTAGGAGCGTTTGAGACGGTTCTCTCCCCTATCAACATGATAAACACGCTTGAATCCGCTCGCGTTGACAACGTTGTTGACTTTGTAAACGCCTATGACGTGTTCCAGAACTGCGAAATCGACGAGAACACATACAAGGAACTCGCAAAAGGCGGTCAGTGTATCTGTATCAGAAGCGGTCAGGGAACGGAAGCAAAGGTTTACCGCATATCCTCCGAAATCTCTCAGACGGGTGTTCAGACGGAAATAGACGCGCTGTACGATTACATTGACGAAATAACTGGTATGCCGACAAGAGCCGGAAACTCTTCCGCCGCAGACACGGGCATGGGAACGAGATTCCGCAACGGTTGGCAGGACGCTTCCGCGCGAGCAAACGACACTGAAAAGCTCTTCGCTCGTTCCGAAAGAGAGATTTTGAAGTTGATTCTCAAAATCTACAAAGACAAGGGAGTTCTCGACCTCGACCCGAACGATGTTAAGATTCAGTTTACCCGCGAAAATCTCACCGACATTCAATCGAAAGCGCAGGTTCTTTGCGAACTGCTCAACAACGAAAAGGTTCATCCGCGTGATGCTTACGACATTTCAGGTTTGTTTACAGATGTAGAGAACGCATATCAGCGCGGTATGGAGTGGTACGAGGAAGCACAGTCTGAACTTGAAAACAGCTTAGAAAAGGAGCTTGAGAATGAAAGAGCGGTACATAACGACGGACAGAGCGATAGAAATACTGCGGAAGAAGACAATACGGCGGTTTGAAAAAGCTAAGTCCTCGATAAGGCTTGCTAAATTCGACGAGCTTCACGTTATAAAGACCGTCGCGACACTCTACAAGAACCTTGATAACGATTTTCGGGACACGATGTTAGAACTTGCCTTTGCCATATATGAAGAAATAGGCGAAGAAGTAAGCCGATACGGTTACAAGGACATCGGAAAAATTTCCGAAAAAGCAAAAAAGACCCTTGTCGAGACTGTCCTCTCGTCTCCGAATTCCGTAACAAAGTACGAATACGAGAACGAAGTCTTAAGAAAGCGCGACAGGCTCTCAGAAGCTCTCAGGACGCGCTCAGACGCTAACAACGAGTGGAGACGTGCAATAAGCCTATGGTCGAATATGACCGCTCAATACGCCGATATAGTGACTGACGAGACGGTTCTCAGAGCATACAAGGACGCGGGAGTTGAGTATGTGATGTGGGTGACGCAAGAGGACGAAAAGGTATGCGAGATTTGCCAACCTCTTGACGGAGAGATATTCCCGATAAATGAAGCGCCCGACAAGCAACACTGGCATTGCAGATGTTATCTCGCGCCTATAGAAAGAAGATAACGGATATACGGCTCACGCCTTAATATATCGGCGGCAGAGAAGTCGCTTTATAAAATTCGCAGACTGCGGAGATGCAGGATAAAAAGCGCGAAATAATAAAGGTCAGAGAAGACCGAAAAACGCAAGGAGAATTGATTATGCCTAAAATTGACACCTCAACAATCGAAGGATTTGACACAATGACCGCAGAGGAACAGCTTGAAACTCTCAAAAACTATGACGTGCCTGAAAAAGTCGACTTGACGGCATATGTCAAGAAAGAGATGTTCGACAAGACTTCATCCGAACTTGCGGCGGCGAAGAAATCACTGAAAGAGAGAGCGGAATCGGAAAAGAAAAAAATGACTTCCGAAGAAGCCGAAAGAGCTAAGTATGAAGAAACTCTGGATGCAATGAAAGAGCTTCAGGAAAAGTACAACGATGTTTACAAGAAATATTCTATTTCCGAAAATACCGCGAAATATCTCGAAGTCGGCTACTCTCCCGAACTCGCAAAGTCAACCGCAGAAGCAATATTCAACGGTGACATGGACGCGGTTCTCGAAAATCAGAAGAAATACAACGCCGAATGTGAAAAGAGGTTCAAGGAAAATGTTGAACGCGGGCTTCATCCGAACGGCGGGAGCAACACTGAAAAAGACAGTCCTGAAATTGCTCTCGCAAAACAGCTCGGCAAACGCACCGCAGAAGCTAATCAAGTCAATAAGAATGCACTTGAACACTATTTGAAGTTTTAAAAAATTTTAAAAAAGGAGATAGAAAATGCAGGTAA
Organism: uncultured Eubacteriales bacterium; assembly: GCA_934444485.1. GTDB lineage: Bacteria > Bacillota > Clostridia > Oscillospirales > CAG-382 > CAKSUT01. Next base: position 10,312 of record CAKSCN010000005.1, read on the forward strand.
AAGAAACAAAATCCGGCAAGATGTTCACTATTCTTGCGACTAATAACTACAATGCAATCCCCATTACCGTCGCCGGCACTTCCCTTGTTAAAGCCGGAACGCCGCTCACAGCAGACGGCACAGCTCCCTCAAGCGGAGTTACAGGTGCTGTCGGCGTACTTCTTTATGACGTGGACCCGACAGTCAATCCCAACGGCGCAATCGTTGTACAGGGTGTTATAGACGGTGTTAAAGCAAAGGCTCATTCCGGCATAGACATTTCAACTCTTGGCACTGCTGTTTCGGGACTTGTTATAAGAACCGACACAGAGACTAACGACTAATGTGAAAGGAGACTTGAATAATGAATCTTAGCGAATTTATCACACCGCGCGCAATTGCGGCTAACTACGAACAGATAGCCTCTAACAGAATTCCATATTTCGGTGAAGGACTTTTCCCTGCCGAAAAGAAGGCGGGACTGCGTCTTGCTTGGGTAAAAGGATACGGCGGACTTCCTGTTTCTCTCGCTCCTTCAGCTTTTGACGCTCAGGCAACTTATCGTGAGATTGGCGAACTTTCAAGATTTGAAACAGAAATGCCGTTTTTCCGCGCAGCTCATAAGCTCTCTGAAAATGACATTCAGGAATTCCTTCAGGTGCGAGAAACCAATGAGCCTTACGCACAGGCTATACTTAATCGCACTTTTGACTATTTAAGAGACCTCATTGACGGTGCTCACGTTGTCTCTGAACGTATGAGAATGTCTCTTCTCTTCCCCGAAAGCGGCGATATGGCTATTTCGATAAAAGCGAACGGCGTAGCCTATGAGTACGACTACGACCCCAACGATACATGGAAGACTAACAACTATTCTGCGCTTACCTCTACAGCTCTTTGGTCGGCGGCTTCCACGGCAGACCCGATTAAGGACTTCGAGGATATGAAGAACAAGGCGGCTGACGTTTCAGATTCTGAAATAAGATATGCCATTATGTCCTCTGCAACATTCAACCTATTGAAAGCCACTTCCGCTGTTAAGAACTCCATTATTTCAACATCGGGCGTTGTTCAGAGCTATGTAACAGGCGCAAGAGCTTCCGATGTTATTGAAAACGAAACCGGAATCAGACCTATTGTTTACTCGAAGAAGTATAAGAACGAAAGCGGTGCAACCAAATCATTCGTTCCCGACGGATATGTCACATTCATTCCCGAAGGTGCACTGGGCAGAACTTGGTACGGCACAACTCCCGAGGAAGCGAGACTTATTTCCGGCGCGAACACAGAAGTCAGCTTTGTTGATACAGGTATCACAATTACACAGAATGTACAAATTCATCCCGCCGTCACAAATATCTACGCTTCCGAAATCGTTCTTCCTTCCTATGAGAGAATGAACGAAGTTGTAACTCTCAAGGTAACTGCCTGATGATTTACCTCACACCTAAATATTCGGTTAATTACCGTGGTGTGTGGCACAATGCGGGAGAAAAGTTTGAGATATCTTCCTCCGATACTGCGGAACTTTCGGCGCACGGAGTGATAACCGAAGAAAAAGAAAAGGCTGTTGCAACGGAAGAAAAACCGAAGACAGCAACTAATACACGCAAAAAGAAATGAGAAAGGCGGGAGAAAATGACCGACATTGAACGCTTGAAAATCAGAACGGAAGAAAGTGATACACGCATTCTCTATGAGCTGCTTGAAAGCGCGGAAAATATCATAATCTCCCGCCGTTTCCCCTTTGGGGGAGATAATGCTACATTTGAAGAACGGTACAGAGACCTCAAAATACGCATAGCGGAAGACATGTACAACAGGCTCGGCGCGTCGGGGCAACTCTCTCATTCCGAGAACGGTATTGACCGAAAGTGGAGTTCTGAATGGGTGTCCGAACAGCTTCTAAATGAAATCATTCCGAAAGTAGGCAGACCGACATGAGATGCTTGAGAAAGAATAAGCGTGATTTTTGGTATGCGCTCTATCTCGGAAACGAGGACGGAAAAGACGAAAACGGACTTTACACGGGAGAACACACTGCGAAATACTCAGCACCGAAGAAGTACAAGGCTAACATATCGGCGGCTAAGTCGACTTCGATATACGGTGACGTTATAGTTGAAACGTTCGGAACGGATATACAGTACGACAAGGTTATTGTGATAGACCACCCGAATTTTGAGATTGACGAACACACCGTGCTGTGCATTGACAAGCCTTTGACCTATGACGCGAACGGACGCATGGAATACGACTACATTGTGACGAAAGTTGCACGGTCGATAAACAGCGTTTCCTATGCGATAAGGCGGGTGACGGTCGACGGATGATAAACATCAGAATAAGAAACACGTGGAAAGTCGCGCGTCAGATTAAGGACTACACGCGCAGTCTTGGAGCAAAACTGAACACGTTTCTTGAAAAACTCGCCGACATAGGCATAACGCAGGCGGCAATCCATTTCCAAAGTGCGGAGTATGACGGTGTAAATGATGTTGTGGTTGATTCTTCGCCGACATGGCTTGACGAACATACGCTTGCCATAAACGCTTCAGGTGAATCAATACTGTTTATCGAATTCGGAACCGGCGTATATAATCCCGTGACCCACCCCAAGGCTGACGAACTCGGCATGATTCGTGGCGCATACGGCAAGGGCTACGGTCAAAACTACACATGGTACTATCGCGGAGACCCCGGAACGAACGGTGAAGACCTCGGCAACGGAAGAATAAGAACTCACGGCAACAATGCCAACCGCTGTATGTGGGACGCTTCCGAGGAAATGCGCCGACAAATATACGACATTGCAAAGGAGGTATTCTCATGATTGACATTGAAAATGTGCTATACACGGAACTTTACAATGCGCTCAAAGAGAAGTTCCCTGCTCTGTCTGTATCGGGCATTGAAGAGCGTTTGCCCTCGTCATTTCCGTTTGTAAGCATTGTGGAAGCGGACAATCTTGTGCGTTCGGACACGATTGACAGCTCTAACCGCGAGAATCACGTGAATCTGCTTTATGAGGTGAATATTTACTCCAACAAAGCGGGGGAACGCAAAACGGAAGCGAAAGCAATTCTCGCTGAAATAGACCGACAGCTCACCATGCGCGGATTTTTGAGGACTGCGGCGCAGCCTGTTTCTTTAAACGACGGCACGATTTACAGAATTATCGCACGTTATACAGGATGTGCGGACAAGAATAATGTTATCTATAGGAGGTAATTTAGATGGCTATACCTACCCCTGTAACCTCGATGGGCGTATTCCTGATGAAGAAAGACACAGGAAGCACATACACAAAGCTCATTGATATAAACTCTTTCGGCGACCTCGGCGGTACTCCCGAAACGCTTGACGCTACAACTCTTTCGCATTACGTATCTGTCAGTGTACTCGGCATTCAGCAGCAGGAAAGCATTGAGTTTGAAGCTAACTACACTAAGACGGAATACAAGGCTCTTGAGGCAGGTCAGAACACCGAAACAGACCTTTCCGTTTGGTTTGGCGGTACAAGTGCGAACGACGGCACATACACAGCAACAGGTATTAACGGCAAGTTCAATTTTAAGGGAATGTACTCTCTTAAAGTAAACGGCGCGGGAGTAAACGAAGTTGTTCATTGCACTGTCACCGTAACCGCACTGACAGCTCCCTCACTTTCAGATGATACCTGATTAAAGAAAGGAAATATAAACCATGGCTAACAGAACTACAATTCAGTTTGAATACAACGGAACAGCATATACCCTCGGCTACACAATTGCGTCGCTCAAACGACTTGAGAAGAGCGGATTTTCTTTCGGAAACCTTGAAGACCATCTTCTGACGGCGCAGGAAGACCTTTTCTGTGCGGCTTTCGACGCGTTCCACAGGAATGTACCGAGAAATGAAAGACTGGCTATTTACAAAGAGTTTGCCAACTCGGAAGACGGAGAGGACGGCGAAACTGCAAGCACTCTTTCGGATATCCTTTTTAGGATGGTCAATGAAGTTATCGAAGAAATGTCTCCCAAGGGAAACGTGAAGTGGAAGACGGTGAAGGGATAACACCATCTTCCGGCGATACGGGCATAACTGACGCTGAACCGACAGCTGTCAAGCCGTGGTTTGCGGAGTATGCGGATAATCTGTGCTCCTACTATATGTCTATAGGGGTTCCCTATGACACATACTGGAACGGAGACTTTACAGAGCTTCGCTACTACCGAGAAGCAGAAGAATACAGACAGGAGCGAGATAATTATGCGGCGTGGTTACAAGGAATCTATGTATACGAGGCTGTTGGTTGTCTCGCTCCTATTCTTCATGCTTTTGCAAAACGCGGTACAAAGCCCGGCAAATATCCCGAAAAGCCGTATTCCGTAACCGAAAGGCAGAGAAAAGCCGAGGAAGAAGCGGAAAAAGCTAAAAAACAAGCGGAAGTACAAAATCAGGCGTTCTCGTGGCTTTCCGCTATGCGACAAAAATTCAGTGGAAAGGAGAACAAAAACAATGGCTGACGGAACAATAGACAATCTGCAAATAGTAGTCACTGCCGAGACAAAGAAAGCGGAAAGTGCGCTAAAAAATCTGCTCAAAACACTCGAGCCGTTTAAAAAGTTTGCAAGCGATATGGGTTCGGCAAGCGGTATTGACAAGATGGTTGACACAAACGGCATTAGGAACGGCACATCCGCTCTCAGAAAAATGAGTCAAGAAGCTGCCAATATGTCTAAGCATTATAAAGTGACTGTGGGTTCGTATAAACAGCTTATCTCGATGAGTAAGAAGCTGAAATCGAGCGACGCAAAAATCACAGATAACTATGGTATAACAGATGCTGTCAATAGATACATGGACGCAAGAAAAGCGAAAATGAATGGCAGTGGAGTAAATACTGGCGGGATATCAGTGCCATTTGACTGGGAGAAGTTCAACGCTAAAGCGAAAAATCAAAGAGCTGAAATACAAAAGGCTATGTATGATTCGACGCTTGATTCAATGTTTACTAAGCCTACGGCGACAATGAAGAAGCGGTTTGACGATATGCTCAAGTCGGCTGGCAAAGAGACAAGTCAAAGCGACATACTTGACAGCCTTATCAAAAACGCGGAACAGCTTGACACCATGGAAAAACCGCTTGCTTCGATATCGGCGAAATTCGGTGAACTCAAGAACAAAGCTATCGGCGCGGCGCAGTCTATAAAAGGCTCCGGCAAGCAGATGAGCAAGAACTTCAAGAATACGGTGCTCGGTGAGGTTATCGGCAAAGTTGCGGGTTCGCTTGAAAGAATCATTCGTTACCGTGCCGTGAACGGCGTACTGAAACAGATTGCCAAGGCATTCAGCGAGGGCGTGAACAACCTATATCAATACAGCAAGGCGGTCGGTACTGACTTTGCGAGAAACATGGACAGTGCCGCCACTTCCCTACAGTATTTCCGAAACTCGATAGGTGCTATGACAGCTCCGATACTCAACGCGCTTATTCCCGTGTTCGATTCGCTCATTGACAGAATAGTAGAGGGTGTAAACTGGCTTAATCAGCTTATCGCGAAAATGACGGGTGCTTCCTCGTGGACTAAGGCTATTCGACAGCAGAAAGAATATGCGGAAGCGGCTAAGGATTCGGCGGCGGCTCAAAAACAGCTCCTTGCAGGATTTGACGAGCTGAACGTGATATCAAGTACGAGCAGTTCCTCCGGCAAGACCACGCCCGACTACAGCGGAATGTTTGAAGAGGTATCAATGGAGAACATCTCGTCAAGCGTCACGGAATGGTCGGACAGGCTGCTTAGCACATGGGCAACCATCAAAGAGTATGCAACAGAAATTGTGGCGGCTCTCGTGGGCATAAAGGTATCGGAACTATTCGGCGGCGGGTTAAAAGAATCTGTAGGATTAGCATTATCATTTTCTGGATTTGCTCTTGAATATGACGCGGTGAAGAAAATCGCTAATGGCGAAGCTACAAAGCAGGATTTTCTCGATATGGTTAGAGGTGCGTTACAAGGTATAGCTGGATTAACAGTTGCTTTCGGTGTGAAGGGACTGGTTATAGGATTGCTCGCGAGTGCAGCTGTGTCTCTTTATTCATGGAAAACCACAATGGATGAAAAAGCAAAAAGGCAGTTTGAAAACAGCGAACTCGGCAAATTGCTGAGCGGAATGAATGAAAAGCACGAACAGCGCGTAAAACTTATCGAGGAAATTGAACTTGATATATCGCAAGCCGACCAAAAAATAGAAGACGTAAAAGGCAAGTATGCCGAGTTGCGTGTTCTTCTCGACCAAGCATTTACTCTAAATGAAAAGTCTGACAAAACTATAGCGGACACACAGACACTCGCAGGACTTGTAGACACAATCAACAGCTACGGAGTTGTTACGCTTGAATTCGACGGAACTCAAATAACTACCGCCAAAGATGAAGCCTTGAAATTGCTCGATACTCAATATAAACTCGACATGATTGATGCTTACTCCGATGTGCGAAAGCAATATTACACAGATTTAGCAAAAGCAACAATCGAATACAACGACGCTTTGTCTGATTATAACACTCTGCAAGACGAATATAAGGATGTTCAGCAGCAAATATATGATAAGCTCCCCGATGCTATAAAAAAATGGAACGACATTAACGATGCTCAGGATATCAACATAAACAACGTCGATAAGCTCATAGGAGACAAGTTCCCGAAATTAAAAACTGGACTTGTAAACACCTATGGTGCGATGAAAGACGCTGCTACCGACTCTCACGAACTTTCCAAGAAGATGTATGATTTGCAAACAAAAGCGGATGATGCAACAAACCAAATCAATCTATTGAAGGATTCGGTAGATGGCTTGGACGGCAAATCCGCTAATGTTACCATCAACGTAAGTGCGGATTTCAGCAAGGTTGAGGAAGCGAGAGAAAAAATTCGCAAGACTAAGACGGATTCTATTGTTGATGATTTGCTTTTCGGTTCTCTCGATAATCAGTTTGCGAACGGCGGTTTCCCGACTATGGGACAGTTATTCGTTGCGCGTGAAGCCGGACCCGAACTGGTAGGAACTATAGGCGGCAGAAACGCTGTTGCGAACAACGGGCAGATTATAGCGGGCATTCAGGCGGGTGTCACGAACGCTATGAACGGCGTACTCCGCGCTAACAGTTCCGGTTCGGACAAGGATACCGCAGAGCAGAACAAACTTCTCAGAGAACAGAACAGACTACTACAAAAGATTGCAGACAAGGAGCTTTCGATTTCTCCGTCTGTCGCTCTCGGACGCGTTGTAAAACGTTCTCAGAAGATGGTTGAACAGGTTACGGGTGGTTAAACATGACATCATTACTCAATTACACAATGGGAATAAAGTTCGGGGGGGTTAGTATTCCCGACCCTTCCGAATGGAATCCCTCAATAGCAGACGTTGACGAAAGTGCGGAACGCGACGCGACATCCGTTTTGCACCGAAACCGCGTAGGGCAAAAAATAAACTTCGGTTTCAAGTGGAACTGCCTGACATGGGCGGAAATGGCTTCGATACTCAATGCCGTCAATTCCGACAGTTTCACGGCAGTCTGCCCAGACCCGTATCAAAAAGGCGGTACGCGCTCCGGCACATACTACGCGGGCGACAGGTCGGCAACAACAAAATACTACTGGATTGACAAAGAAGAAGTTGCGCGGTTCGATTTGTCGTTCAACATTATTGAATTTTAGGGGGGGATGTTATGGCTGTCTCTATGCCAACAACGCTGACTATACCGAAGTTAGTTAAAGGTAGAAGTGCTCTTATTGAGTGGACGGCAGTCGACGGTGCGGATTCGTATATCTTGCAGAGAAAAACCAGCGCGGGCGGTTCTTATTCTCAAAGATACAGTGGCACAAACACTTATTTCGAAGACCAGATACAAACGCGTTACACAGTATACGGCTATCGCGTATGTGCGGTATCGGGAGAAACACAGTCCGATTGGAACACAAGCGATGACATAACCGCCATATCAGCACCTAATCCACCCGGCTATCCTGAAATTCCTGACACTATTAACGTCGGAGAAACTTATACCGTAACGTGGACTGCTCCCTCAGTTACGGCGGTTGAAGGATATGACTTACAGCGCAAAATAGACGATGGAGATTATACTACCGTTTACAAAGGCGCAAACCTGTCATATACCGATACGGCTCAGTCTACGTGGACTAAAGTGCAGTACAGAGTGGCGGCTTATATAGACGGAGATGTATATTCCGCAGCGTGGTCGGCTTCGGACATACGAACGATTGCCGGTGGCACTTCAACTGTCCCGTCAATACCCGAGACTATAACCGTTCCTACCGTCACTGCGGGAGAATCGGCAACAATCACATGGGCGGGTGTAGCGAATGCGGCAGGATATGCGCTACAACGTTCTGTGGGCGGCGCAAACTACACTACGGTATATCGGGGCGAGAACACTTCTTACGTCGACACAATAGGCTCTGCGTGGCTTACAGTGCAGTATAGAGTATGCGCTTACGATTCAAACAACAACAGTTCGGACTACAAGACTTCGGACGTTATTAACGTTGTTCAACCTGTCACGAATTTACTTGAAGCTATACGCGCTCATACTGAGCAGGATATTAGGATAACATTCGCGGACAATACGGTTCTCGGAAAAGCTGACGTTGCGATAACGGGTGACGGCGTTAAGATTACGGACATTCTGAACGGAGACACTGACTATACCTTTGGCAAAGCTGTTTGTAAACAAGTTGAAATGACGTTGTTCAATGTTGACAACAAGTTTAACAACTTTGATTTCACACAGGAATTTACTCTACAAATAGGCGTTAAGGTCGGCGCAGCTTTTCAGTATGTGACGGTCGGCATATTCAAGGGCGAGAGACCCGACAAAGTTCGCGGCAAGCTCATTGATTTCACAGCGTATGACCGTATGCAGAAATTTGATGTTTCCGCTTCGGAATTCATCGAAAACTTGACATTCCCCGTAACTCTCGGCGCGGTTCTCTCTTCGCTTTGTACATCCGTAGGTGTTGTGCTTGAAACGACAACGTTTACAAACTCTACAAAAAACTTTACTTTCAATCCGTTCTCAACCTCGGACTACACGGCTCGTGAAGTGCTTGCGTGGATTGCGGAAGCGGCGGGCTGTTATGCGAGAGTAAACGCGGACGGTAAAGTTGAATTAAACACGTTTACAACGAACTCTCACAAAATTCTCAAAACAGACCGCTTTGAAATGAGTGAGAGTGAGTTTGAAACTCCCGTTATAGGCAAGCTCGAATGTTACACGTCATACGGAGACCAGCTCGTGACTGCGGGGACGGGAACAAACACCTATGTTATCAGCGACAATCCGTTTCTGTATATCGAGAACGACACTGAGATATCTTCCCTGCAACCTTATGTGAATGCAATTTATGCAAAGGCTTCTCTCTTCCCTGCTTATTCTCCTATATCCGTCCGCGCCGAATGGTATCCCGAAATTAAATGCGGTGACATTATCACTGTAGTTAATGATTACGACGAAGTGAAAACTCTCCCGATATTCTCTCAAACAATCAAATGGAACGGATTCGGCAAGGTTGAATATGAATCTACTGGCGGTTTGACGCGTGAGATAGAACCCGTACAACAGCGTGAGCTTGAAGCAATCAAGAAGTCAATGCTGCGCGGCACAGATTTATCTACAGCTGTAGAGAGCTATCTGAACACGCAGGAAGGCAAGGCTTCAATCACTTCTGCCGTCGAGGGCAAATTCGTTGAGGTATCAAGCGGAAGCACGATAACCACAACAACGGCAATCGAACAACTTATACAGAAAACCGAGAAAGGCATTGAATCAAAAATATCCCTATCGGCTTCCTACGGTTCGGGGACAATCGGTTCAAACGTCCGCGCTCTGCTGACTTTGTTTGCAAATGCCGACAGCTCATCCATACGTCTTTCTGCGAACGCGCTTGACCTTACGGCTACGGAAACTGCGGGAAGCACATCAACGGAAGAAGTCGGAACATATGCCCAACACCCCGATGTTGACGGTATTCCCGCCACTCCTGATAACGAATATGACTTCACAAAAACTTCGGACGGATATTACACTTCTCAAAACGCAGGTGTACATAGTTCTTATTCGTATGGCGGTTTTAAGTTTAACTTTACGCAGTCAACGACAATCACTATACGCTGTATCTCATACGGAGAAGCCGAACACGACTATGGCATTGTTTCTAATCTTGACACCTCGCTTGATTGGGATAACAATGCTGACACCACAGGTGTTAAGAAAGCGTTCTCGGGTGAAAATGAATCAAGTTCGAGTTACGTTGACTTGACTATGACTGTACCGCCTGGAAGTCACTTTATCACGTTCAAGTACATCAAGGATTCAAGCGTACACAAGAACGGCGATTACTTCAAGATAAAGTGCTTTATTCAGAAAACATCACGCGGCAAAGCTACAATATCTCTGAAAAGCGGAAATGTTCAAATTTCGTCGGCTGATATCAATTTCAACGGACTTGTAACGTTTACAGACCTGTCAACAAGCGGTGCAACAACAATAGACGGCGGCAATGTCACCACAGACAACCTTTATGTCAACAAGGTATTTTTTGCGGAAAACGAGAACTACACTATTGTCACATCAAAGATGAGCGCACAAAACGGCGTTGTTCAAGTCGGTGTGCAGTCTCCAATATCGGGAATGGCGGCGTTCCTTGAATTGTACGGTTCGTTTATCTACTTCAAAGACCCAGACAATTCATCTGCAAGCTATCAACTTCAAGTACAGACCTCCAACCAATGTATAATCCCCGGGAAAAAGGGAGTTTGGGATATAGGAAGCACGCTAAACTACTTCAATCGGCTTTACGTAGACACGATATATTACAATAAACAAAAAACGTTAGGTAATTAACATGAAAATGTCAGATTTAATCTATGCGCAGGAAGCGTTCAAAAAACTCTGTGCGCAGAACCTGTCGCTGAAAACGTTATATAGGCTCTTCGGCTTTCTCGACAAGATAGAAGCGCAGATGAAGTTCTACGACGTTCAGCGAATGCGAATTCTCGGCGAGTATTGCAGGCTCGAAAACGGCAGATATGAACCTATTGCGGAAACGGAAGCTGAGTTCAACAAAAGATTCAATGAGCTTATGAACCTTGATGTTGACCTCGGAGACACCGAACTGCCGATAGAAATATCGGAAAACGAGGATATAAAACTATCCTACAGTGACTTAACCACGCTAAGGAAATTCATCAAGCTCACAGGAGGTGAAAATGAATGCTAACCACAATACACATCACGGTGTGTGACAGAGTGCCGACAATTACGGCTGGCGAGGACGTTATATCGCACAACTCGGACTATGTCGCGGAATTTGTGTTTGACGAAGAGTGGCAGGACAAGGTAAAGACCGTCTACTTTGTCTGCGAGGACGGCAGCTATCAGGCGGTTGTGATGAGCGGCAACTCATGCGACGTACCTATGATGGCGGGAGAGCACAGGCGCATATTTGTCGGTGTGCAGGCAGGCTCGGCGGAAAAACCGAGTGTGCTCAAAACTACGCGTCCGTGCTGTCTCAAGGTCAAAGACAGTATCGCGGACTACCTCGGTCAGCCTATCCCCGACCCGACACCCGACGTATACGAGCAGATTATCGCAATGCTCAACAACCTCACTACCCCCACATGGAACGCGATTCTGAACAAGCCGTTTGAATCCCTCGGGGACGGGCTGGAAGTTGACGAAAACGGCGTGCTGTCCGTGCCGGAGGGCGGTGGCGGCTCGGCTGATAACGTGAGAATTATTGATGCGACAGCGACAAATGGCATTTGGAATAACGGCAAACATCCATTAAATATGACCACGGAAGAGTTTTACAATATATTGGAGTGGTATAATAATCAGAATAGTGGGGTTGCTAAGAATATATTGCTGAAAGTAAGTGAGGCTTTAGTATATCAATTAGTATATATTGATGGTACAGGCATGGCATTTGTTTATTGCAACGACGGCTTTAATAAATTTATCAAAGTGAGAAGCTACTCTAATGTGATTATAGCCGAAACAGACGATATTGCCGGCTTAACGAAGTCGCTTATGAAAGTATCTTATTTGAGCAATACTGGACATACAGATGATATCAGTACATTGTGGGGCAATACAACCGTGGGAGTTATACGCGGTGCAGGTGACAGTGTACCTGATAGCGGAAAAGATATTCGATATCCCGCATTGGCTTTTTTCGGCAGTGATGTAAGCTACGGAAATACATATGCGAAATTAATAGACAGCAACGGCGTTATGTGGAATATATATATACGGCTAGGTACTGGCGCTATTGATGCGCCGGAAAAAATAACCGACTACGTCACAAACACCGCCTTAACGGGTATACTGCAAGGCTATGCAACGCAAGTACAAATGAGAGTATTTGAGAATGCGACTTTGGGAGAACTCAATAAAAAACTCGACAAAAATCAAGGTGCAACAAACGCGGGAAAAATCCTCGGCGTTGGGGAAGACGGAAATGTAATTCCGCAGGACAAGCCGACGTACACGCTCCCGCAGGCTACGGCTGATGCTCTCGGCGGTATCAAGGCTGACACGGCGACCGATGAAGATACGCAGCCTGTCAGAATGGGCGCGGACGGAAAGATGAGGACTAAACCGTACACGCTCACTGACGCGGACAAGACTGCTGTTGCTGACGAAGTTGTGGCGGACGGAATTGCGGCGACTTTGGTCAATTTGCCGAGTGGTGGCGGGGGCGGCGAAACGTGGGTAAAACTTGTTGACACATCTCTCGCGGAGGCGGTCGAGTCAGTGACTTATACTTTTGACAATTGTAAAAGAATCAAAGCACTTATCGCACCGGCGATTGCCAATGGCGAGTTTGTCTCTGGATGGATACGGATTACCATCAACAATGTGGCGTACCCATCGTTGAACGGTAAAGTGAATTTTTATGAGGGAATTGACTTTGAAATCGACAGTGAATACCCGCCATATGTGCAGGGAGATATTAACGTTATTACCAACACGACCACGTATGGAATTATTAGCGGAAAACATGCTGCATCGCTGGAAAACATCGCGCCCAATGGCGTAACGGAATTTGGGTGCCAGACAGCGGGGCTACTGAAAGCCGGAACAAAAATTGAGATTTGGGGTGTAAAATCATGAAAATATGCGAAAACGGAATCATCCGTGAAATGACGGCGATTGAACTCCCCACCGGGACAATCATACGAATAGGAGGAAAATAAATGCCAAAAGTAGTAACACACAACGGGCAGCTTGTTACGTTAAAAGGCAAGGCGTTGGAGGTTGACGCGCCGGACACACCGTCAATCACAGTCGACGACGCGCTCTCGTCAACCTCTGTAAATCCCGTGCAGAACAAGGTCGTGACGTCAGCACTTGCCGGAAAGATAACCGCACCGACTACGGCAGCCGTCGGGCAGATAATCAAAGTTAAGTCTGTCGACACGTCAGGCAAGCCGACGGAGTGGGAAGCGGCGGATTTGCCGAGCGGGGGAATCATCACTGATGAGCAAGTGAATACGGCGGTATCGGCATGGCTTACGGAACATCCGGAAGCTACGACTACTGTTGCGGATGGAAGCATTACGCCCGAAAAGTTGGCTGATGCTGATTATTTGTGGCAAATTTTTAATCCATCTGAATTTTTGGCGGGTGTAACTAATGCGACGATTAACACCAATACCGGAGCAGTAAATCCTTATAACGATACTCGATATAGGGTGTCTCCGTTTATAGCGGCTGATTTTGACACCTACGCAGTACGCATTCCGTACGCAGAAGTAGGGCTTAACAAAAACTATGATAGAATTGGTACGCCGTGTTGTTATGATGCGGATTATGCGTTCCTCGGTGTAGCTACCACTCCGGAGTGGAACGATGATGGAAAGACATGGAATGCAACATTCACCACGGTAGAAGGAACAAAATATATTAGATTTTCGGCTAACGGTGTGAATATAGCATCTGCGTGGACGGAAGGGTATATCGAATCTATAGTAATATGCAAGGGCGGCGTGATATATCCGTATTACTTCGTCGGCAAAATTGCAATTTGGGACAAAATATCAATCGCCGATTCCGCTCGTGACAATACGATTGACGGCAAAAAGTTGCTTGACAATTCGATTGAGGGTGTGAAATTTAAAGATTTAAGCGTTACAAAAGATAAAATCGCCGAAGTCTCTCCCGAAGTCATTTACGGATGTGATTTTAAAAACCTTTTCGATAAGGAGCTATATGACCTCGCTGGACGAGTGACTACACACTATATACGTGGCGGGTGGCTTAATAGTAGTGGAGCGTTGTCGGATGCCGTGAACGCGCTAGGTTCATGGGTGACTTTATTTATTCCATGTTACCCAAATACGACATATGCTTTATATGCATTTAATGACGCAGGTGAAACAACGACCAGTTATTTCAGAAATTATATATCTTATCGAGATAAGACAAGCAAAAAAGTGATTGAAGCAGTAGCAGTGGGCGAGGCGGTAATTACAACGCCAGCCGATACATATTACATTTGTGTGACGCTGACAGTAAACGACCAAGCGTTGCAACAGAAAATAATAAATAGAATGATGCTGGTGAAAGCGAACGAAGTCCTTACTTCTTACTATCCCTATATGGTACGCCCTCACTGGCTAAAGACTGACAATTTTGCCGACGGAACGCAAATTATTTGCTACGGAGATAGTCTGACACAAAACAAATATCCAGCTAAATTAGAGAGTTTGCTCGGCGTACTTGTGACAGATGCGGGTGTTGGTGGGAACACGATTGCGCAAATCTATAATCGCGTAGGCAACTATGGCACAAATTATTCGATTGTAACGCTGATGGTTGGCACAAATGACAACGGCGGTCAGACAAGTTGTCCTCTCGGCACCGTTGATGACGAAGCAGCTACTGATGATAACGCGACATCTACTGATACAAGTTATGCCGCGCGGCTCAAACGGCTTTTGAATAAAATAAAAACCACACATCGCGGAGCTGTGTACGTCATCATGCCGCCGTTTCAGCATGCGTGGGGAGCGACAACTTTTGAAAGTGTGGCAACATTAATGGGCGAAATTGCAAAACAGTATAAGATGCCTTATCTGGACATTTACCACTTGTGCGGATGGAGTGGATTGGATGCGGAAGATAAAACGCTGTTTATGTCAGATAACACTCACGAAAACGATTTGGGAGCGCAAAGAATCGCAGAATTATTGGCAGGATTTATAAAACAGCTGAAAGGAGCTTAAAATTATGAAATTTTACATCAAAGTCAACCGCGACACGGGAAATCCCGTGTATAACAAACTGAGCGAGCTTGTGGGGATTTACGTGGAGGTTGTGGAAATATGAAAGAGGTCGCAATGATAATTTTGAAGTGGCTCATCCCTGCTGTGTGCGGAGGTGTGCTGACATGGGCGGTTACATACATCAAGCTCCGCAAGAAGCGTGACAGTGCGCTCGAGAGCGGTGTACAATGCCTGCTCCGCGCTGAAATCATCCGTAACCATGATAAGTACATCGACAAGGGTTTCTGTCCCATCTACGCAAAGGAAGCTCTCAAACGCGCCTACGCGGCTTACCACAACCTCGGCGGCAATGACGTTGCGACACAGCTCTATCATCAAGTGATGGACTTACCGACAGACCCGCCGCACGAGGGAGGTAACGCAAAATGAAAATGAATCTGCCTTACAAGAGCGGCAAGGTCACACTCACATCACACTTTGGCTGGCGCACGCTCAACGGACAGCGCGACTACCACAAGGGAGTAGACCTCAGCGGCACGGACAAAACGCTTGTTGCGCCTTGTGACGGAGTTATCGGCTCGTCAACAATCATCACGGATAAGTCTAATCTCACATGGCAGTGGGGCAACTACATCCGCATTGACACGGCTGACGGACTTAAGATTTTTATGTGCCACATGGCGGTGCGAAAGGTCAAGGTCGGGCAAAAGGTCAAGGCGGGGAATGTGGTCGGAATCGAGGGCAACACCGGCTACTCCTTCGGCTCGCACTGTCACTTTGAGGTCCGCAAAAACGGTGAATCCGTAGACCCTACTCCCTATCTCGGCATACCTAACGAGTGGGGGCAGTACGATATCAAAGCCGCGCCGAAAGAACCGACAGTGTACAAGGACAGCTACGACAAGGATGGCATCACATACACCCGCGCAAAAGACTTTGCGATAATCTACCACGACAAGGACAAGCGCAAGGGCGGCGTGAAGCGATACATCAACGGCGGCTTTTTCGCAAATTACCGCTCGGAGGACGGCAAGGTGTATACGCTCCCTGTCGCTAACCTTGCCTGCGACATCAAGGACATTCCGGCGGCGGCAAAGGGAAATCTGTATGAACACGTCTACGGCAATCATCTTGTATACGGCACTGCCGACAACGCAACAAAGCAGTTTGCGGGCAAAAAGGTGTCAACACTGCTCGTGCCGTACTCCGGCAAGCCGTCAATAGAGCGCGTTGACAAAATCCCGTCGGGAATCAAGTACGCTGTGAGCGGTGTCCCTGTTGTGATTAACAAAAAGCCTGTCGATAAGACCTACGTGGGTGCGGAGGGATGGGACGGCTCCACCACCTACGGCACGTCGCGAAATATGCTCGGAATCAGGGGCGGCGAGATATGGGTGCTCACACTCAAGACCACCTCGGCAAACTACATCAAGTCCGGCGAGGTTTGGCGAAAGATACAAGGCGAAGGTTTTGGAGATGTTATCGCTCTTGACGGCGGCGGCTCTTACATCCGCGTCGAGGGAATCAAGAGACGGTCAACGGGCGGCAGTCGTGCGGTCAACAACATTATCGCGTTTTAACGCATTAACGGACTGTTTAACACTTATCTAACGCTTGTTTAACGCTAATTTAAGTCTTATTTAAAACCATGAAGAAGAAAGACGTTGAATATTCAAAACGTCAGCTCTCGGCAATTGTGAAGCTGTGGTTTGCGGGCGCGATTTTTGGTATGTGCTACCTTGTGGTGCAGCTGATAATCGCTCCCGACATGGCATCTCTTGACGGACTGCTGACATACATCGGTGCTCCGATGAGCTGCGGCGTGGTGGGATACCTCATCAAGTCGGCGATGGAGAACCGCGAAAAAATCAAACAAGAGTACCGCTCCGATTATGGAGAGGAAGAAATAACTTACGAAGATGAAAAAGGAGAATAGTGTATGGATAACAAAATCAACTGGAAGCAGAAGCTGACATCAAGAAAGCTGTGGGTGACAATCATCGGTATAATCATCGGCGTTGCAATGAGCTTTGGCGTGGGTGAGAGCGACTACGGCGAGATTGCGGGCAAGGTTGCGGGTGCAATTACGGCGATATCCTCAATCATCGGCTACATCTACGGCGAAGCAAAAGTTGACGCGGCTCGTATCGACGCGGAGGGAATCAAAGGCATTATCGACACTGCCGAAAAGGAGGACAGCAAGGAGGGATAAGGTTGACCGACCATGCTAAGCGCAGACAAGCGGTGCATAGTGTCGGCGATACTCAGGACATAGCGGACGCTATTGACCGATGCAATCTCAAGCCGGAGTACAAGCGGTTGCTCAAGATACTGTACGTTGACAACGGCTGTCTGGAGGACGTTTGTGAAGCCGTGGGACGGGAATACACTACCGTGTCGAAGTGGCACAAGGCGGCTCTCGTGAAGCTCGTGTACATCTTACATAAGTCCGGCAAGTTATAGGCAAGTTAAAATAGGACAGATTTTAGACCGTTTTGGCGTTATATTTGGACTATTTGAATTTGCAATGCGCGAAATCAAGTTGCAAGCAAGTTAAATGCAAAAGTAATGCAAAAACAGTGAAAATCTCTTGAAAGAAAAAATCTCTCTGCGATGGTACAATGGTATCAGATACAGAGAGATTTTTTGTATGGAGGATATATGGCGTACAACTTTGGTTACAACCAAAATCCGTACTTTAGCGGTTATAATCCGCAGATTCAGCAGGTGCAACCGCAACCACAGCAGACCGCACCACAACCACAGATACAGAGCGGTTTTATCTGCCGACCTGTCACAAGCCGCGAGGAAGCACTCGCGACACCTTGCGATTTTATGGCGGCGGGAGTGATTATGCCCGATATGGCGCACGGCATGATATATCTCAAGAGATTCAACTCGCAGACCGGCGCGTCGGATTTCGCGGACTTTGCATACACACCTCCGACAGCTCCGGCTAAAGACACGGCAGACTACACTCCCCGCGCGGATTTTGACAAACTTTGCGCAGCTTTTGCCGCCCTCCAAACAGAGGTTGAAAAAATGAAAAATCCCACTAAGGGAAAGAAAGAGGTAACGGAAAATGCCTAATATCAATCCCGCAATGCTCGTAATGCAGGCTCTCGGCGCAGGTCAGCCGCTGAATAATATCCTCGGCAATCTCGCGGGACAAGGGGCGCAGTACGCAAAAGCCGTCGAGCTTATCAAGGGCAAGGACGCGCACCAGCTCCAGACCATGGCACAAAACATGGCGAAAGAGCGCGGCATAGACATTGGTGATTTAATGCGCTCACTCGGTATCAGCAAATAACAACAAATATAAGCAAATAACAACAAATATAAGCAAATAACACTTCCCTTTTCGGTTTGACTGGAGACCTGATTAAAAAACTGTCCAAAATTTATTTTTTGAACATCACGCGAAAGCGGATGAAATAAACCGAAAAGGAGAAAAAAACATGGGCAACGAACTTTTGACAGGCTTCCTTGCAGGTCAGGGAGACAACAGCAACCGTGACGGCGGATTCTTTGGCAACGAGGGACTTTGGGCGGTAATCATCCTCGCCATTATATTTGGTTGGGGTCGTAACGGCTTCGGCGGAAACGGCGGCGATTCATCCGGCATGGGCGCACTCCCCTACGTAATGGCGGCAGGCACTCAGGGCGGACTTACCCGCGCAGACCTCCAGAGCGAATTCGGATTCAACGGCTTGGAGAATTCCGTCCGCGGCGTACAAGAGGGACTTTGTGACGGATTTTATGGACTTAACACATCCATCCTCAACGGCTTCCACGGCGTCGACAACGCGGTTTGCAACCTCGGCTATCAGACACAGCAGGGATTTAACGCAAACAACACGGCTATGATGCAGGGATTTAACAGTGTTGAGCGCGGACAGGCGGCTCTTGCGACACAGCTCCAGCAGTGTTGTTGCGAAAACGGCAGA
Source organism: uncultured Eubacteriales bacterium (assembly GCA_934444485.1). Lineage (GTDB taxonomy): Bacteria > Bacillota > Clostridia > Oscillospirales > CAG-382 > CAKSUT01. The sequence continues at coordinate 29,535 of CAKSCN010000005.1, forward strand.
GCGATGGAGCGCGGATTTGCCGACGTTGGCTACCGCATGGCAACCGACACTTGCGCGATTAACACCAACGCCGCTAACAACACTCGCGACATCATCGACGCAATGAATAGCGGATTCCGCGGCATATCCGACAGACTGACGGCGCAGGAGATAGCGGCGAAGGACGCGCAGATAGCGGCGCAGACACAGAAGATATTTGGACTTGAGCTTGCAGCATCACAGCAGGCGCAGAATCAGTATCTTGTAAGTCAGCTCGGCTGTAAGGCTCCCGTACCCGCATTCAACGTCCCCGCGCCTTGGCAGTACGGCTGCAATTCCGGCTGCTCCGGCTGCGGCAACTATTGATTCACAACTCCGGCTCTAAGCCGTGACCAACTTCGGGGGAACGGCGTACCGCTTCCCTTTTGATTTTTTGGAGGTATAAAAAATGGCTTGTACTAATGTATGCAGACTTTGTCCGCGCTTCGTTCTGTCGCAGTCGGTGTCCTTTACCGGCGGCAATCTGATAATCAATCTCCCGGCGGGCGCGTATAACGCGGGGGAAAAATATTGTGTCGTAGTCGCTCAGGCAATTCCGACGGCGACGACAATCACCGCTCCCGTGTACGTCACAATCGGAGATGGCACTACGCTATACCCGCTGACTAACCGTTGTTGCGCTCAGCTGACCGCTTGCTCGATAAGGGCGCGGACGAGATACAGCGCGGTTGTAATCACCACACCGACGGGCGGCAGCTTTAGACTGCTTGGCAGACCGGCATGTGCGCCTAACAACGACCTGCGCTCAATCAACGGCACAGCACCAACCACCACCACAACGGGAGGTGAAACCGTATGAAGAGGATGAATCCAAACTGGCTGCTCATGATGTCAAATAGCAAGGGCAAGCGCGGCGAATACGGCGGCTACGACAGACACGAGCGAGACTATGACCGCAGACCGCACGATTATGACAGATACGACCGACGCGAGGACAGACATCCCGAGTATGACCGCCGCCGTCAGCCTGACTATGACGAGTACGACGGCTACGGCAAGCGCGACTACTACGGCGAGTACGACATGAGAGACCGCCGGGATTATGACGGGCGCGAGCGCGAGAGTTACGGCAGACGCGGGAAGAAGCACGACAAGTTTACTCGCGAGGACGCGGACGAGTGGACGGAGAAAATGAAAAACGCCGACGGCTCGACCGGAAGACACTGGAATTTTGAACAAACGGAGCAGGTGAGACGACAGCACGGCTATGACTGCGACCCCGCCGAATTTTACGCCGCAATTAACATGATGTACTCGGACTACTACAAAATAGGCAAGGAGTTTAATCTCAACTCTGTTGACTTCTACGCGGCAATGGCTCACGCTTTCCTTGACGATGAGGATGCGGGACAAGATAAACTTGCAAAATACTATGAATGCATAGTTGAGAAACATTGACAAATGTTGTGTAAACATGAGTAAAGTTTAAAAGAGGATAGTTGTAAAACTACCCTCTTTTATTGTTTATTCTTCTGCAAGTTGATTTAATCGTTAAAGACATGAGCAATAAACACGCTTGTCTTTATAAGTGGTGCTTTAATAGAACTTAAGAATAGCAAGAAAAAACTGTAAAGAATGGGCGATTCTATACAGTTGGTTGCGGAACGTGATTGAGTTACATTAATTTCGTTTCCTTCAACAGCATACACTATTTAGTGTGGTTTGTTAATAGGTTTGTCAATCTTTCTTTAAGTTTACAAATGCTGTTTATCAAATCATTTTCGGCATTTGCCTAAAATGCACTTCCCTGTCAATATGTTTGTAAATCAGTTTACCAATGCGTTGAAAAATGTTTATTTAGACGTTTGTCAATATTTAGAAAACATCTTGACAAGGCATGACAGATAGCTTAAAATTACAATATGGTAAAAATTTTCTCTTCCTGCTTACTAACCGCATATTCGCTTTTGAGTTTTCAACAGGCAAAATTTATGCGCTTTAGTTCGTGAAACAACATACTTATTACTTTTATAAGAAATACTTATTATTTTACTATTTTTATATAATTAAAGTAAGGAAATGTAAAACAGGACACTTAGTAACGATAAACAGGACATTTGGTAACGGATAGCAGGACATTTGGTAACTGTAAAACAGGACACTTAGTAACGATAAACAGGACATTTGGTAACTGTAAAACCGAGAAAACACACGGGAAAATTGTTCTTTTGCAGTTTTCAACAATGTTTTCAACAAGGTTTTACACAGAGTTTTCAACATGAAGGGAGTAACCATGGAAAATAGCGATAAAAAAATTAATAATTTGGTTGTCAAAAAGAACGAACTAATTCAAAAGTCAAGATACGGAATGACAACACAGGAGCAAAAAGTCATATTGTATACGATAAGCAAGGTAAAACCAGATGATAAAGAACTTTATGAGTATGATTTCAATCTGCAAGATATGTGTAAAGCACTTGGAATTACTCAAAACGGCAAGAATTACAAGAATCTCCGTGAAACGCTGCAATCAATACGCGACAAGTCATTCTGGATAGTGGACGGAAATGTAAGAAAGCTATGCGCATGGATTTCGGGTGCGGAAATATACGAAAATGAATCGCGGGTTAGGATTCAGCTTGACAAGCGGTTAGCGCCTTATTTGCTCGAACTCAAAGAATCGTATACGGCATATCAGCTTCAAACCGTGTTAAACATGGAATCGAAACACACTATACGTTTGTACGAGATACTTAAAAGCTATGCCAATATAGGCGAGTACACCGTTTCTGTTGAAAATTTGAAAACGCTTATGCAAATAGGCGGTTATTCGGATTTTATTGATTTTCGCAAGCGCATAATCGACACTGCCGTTGACGAAATTAACGCCGTTAGTGATTTGCGTGTAGCCTATGAGCCGACACGGACGGGAAGAAGTATAACTCACATTAAATTCTCAATCACAAAAGCAAGGAGTAATCCATGAAATACCTCACAATAGCCGAATTCGCCGACAGAGCCGGAGTGACAAGTCAATCGGTATATCAAAGAATTAAGCGGAACGGTCTTGAAGAATATATAGTGACAAGCGAGGACGGAGTAAAAAGAATCTCCGAGGATGCATTGAAACTATATAGCAACTCAAAAAAACAAGAAGCAGTTGTGGAAACCGTGTGTGACGCGCCACAGGCTTGTGAGAACGAAGAAAACGAAGGATGCGAGTGTTTGAGCGCAGGAACAATAAAGGGCCTACAGGAGACTGTAGAAGCTCTCAGAAACGTAATTGACAGACAGGCAGACGAGCTGAAACAGAAGACGGAAATGCTTGACGAACGTGATAAGCAGATTGCAGACTATGCCAGCAAGTTTGCCGAACTCGCCCACAATGCGTTACAAACCGCTGTGCAGGCGCAAACGCTCCATGCGGTCAGTGAATCCGACAAGTTTGTTAATGCACCTCAGAACGTCTCCCAGAACGCCACAGTTGGTAAAAAAACTGTGGCAGACGAGAATGACGTTGAATCAACAAACGAATCCGATGTTGAACAAGGTAACAAGCGTAAGTTGAATTGGTTTGCAAAGCTGTTTAGTAAACATTAAACGTTACTAAACGTTGACAGATATGTTGACAAACGCGTTTAAACGTGCTATAATATTGTTGTGGAACGATGAACTCTGGTTGTTCTTCATATTGAAACCCCTTTCTTTTAAAATATCCGAGCAATGCAGATGAATCCGCTGTGTGACCGCTCGGGTATCGCGCCTATACGTTCAACGGCAGACGATACCATAACGTGTACAACGGCGGTTCAACTCCGCAAGGCGCGAATTGACATGACTGCGTTCCTTTCGGTCTTGTTTTTCGTTTTTGGCGACGGTTCGTAAGGGCTGTCGCGCACGGGAACGGCGAATCGGTTGTATGGCGGTCAAAAGGCTACCTTTGAGGGTTCAAATCCCTCCGTTTCCTTTCGTGACTTCTGTCATGTTCCTCCTTTGTTTATGAATTTGCTGTGTAAAAGAGCACTCTTCTGGATGGGGTGCTCTTTTACGTTGTTAAATGTTTGTCAACATTGAATGTGCGCCGATAAGCGCATAAATTTGTCGAATGTAAAACGAATATATTTTTGTATCTGATTTTAATACTGAATATTAAACTCGGCTATTGCCTTCTCTCGAAAAGCATGTTACACTTGAATTAGAAAATATTACCAACAAAGAAGGGACAGACAGATGAAGCATTGCAGATTTGAGTTAGCAAATATCGTAAGCAAACTAAACGACAAAGGCATAATCCTTCTTTTGCGCTTCGCGAAACTTCTCGAGAAAAATAAAAAACTTCTCAAGTAAACACATTTTCTTCACAAAAGCTATTTACAAACAAGCGTTCGTGTGATATAATCGACAGCAGAATAAAGAAGGGAAGTGCAAAATGAAGGAACAAATTATAACCGAGATAGCCGAGATACTACAAAGCTACTCCGAGGAACGGCTAAAGCTGATTGTGCGGCTTGTAACAGTTCTCGCCGCAGCAACCGACAGAACAGCGGGACTTTCGGAGAAAGCCGTACTAAGCATTGCAAGACACGCAAAATAGAAAAGAGCAGGGAAGTGATTCCTTGCTCTCTTTTTTATTTGGCTTTTCTTCCACAAATTTTAGCCCAGTGCTTTACGAACCATGCTTTAAATTCTGGGCAATCAGTATTTGAACAACGACGCGCTCTGAATAGCTGAGTTCCTTGGTATTTGCATTTTTCGCGTCCGCACGGATAATCTGGGAATAGTTTTTGTATCTGTTCCAATGTGGGCGGTTCTTTCATTTGCACCTCGTCTTTCTCGTCTTTTGTACGGGAGACGTAACCCTCAATTAAAAGGCAGTTCTTCCGAATCGGGGTTTATGTCCTCGAACGTGGGTGTGGTGGCGGCTGTTTTCGGTTGGGTGTATGCGTCGGGGATGTAGCTTGACTGCGGTGCGGCTTGCGGTTGCGGCATTTCCGACTTTGCGTCAACGAAATGTGCTTCGTCAGCGACAATTTCAGTAGCGAAACGCTTCTGTCCCTGCTGGTCAGTCCATGTTCTTGTCTGAAGGGTTCCGACTACGCAGATGGAGCTTGCTTTTCTGAAATAGCGCGTGATGAATTCAGCCGTTTGTCTCCATGCGGTTATATTGAAGAAGTCCGCTTTAGTTTCCTCTCCGTCTTTGCCGGAGTAACGTCTGTTGACCGCAACGGTAAATGATGTTACGGAAATTCCGCTCGGAGTGGTTTTGAGTTCGGGGTCTGCCGTCAAACGTCCTCCGAGGATAACGCGATTAAAATTAAAGTTTGCGATAAGTCAACACTTCCTTTCAATTTCGACTTTACTCTTCAATGTTGTTCAACACTTCTTTAATCCCGAACAATGCTCCGTAACCTTCGCCGTCACCTGATGTTATGATTGTCTTTACCGAGCCGTTGATTGCCTTTACTGCTTCTTTCTGAACGTCAAGTTCCTTATCGCGGAAGTATTCATCTGTAAAGGATTTCTGTTTTTCGAGTTCGGCTTCCTTTTCGAGCTTCGCCTGTTCAACCTTTGAAGCGGCGATTTTAAGTTCTGCTTCCTGTGCGGCTAAATTTGCTTCCGCTTCTCTCGTGATTTCGTAGGCTTTTGCGTCTGCTTCTGTCTGTCTCTGAAGAAGTTCCTTTTCCGATTGAGCTTTCTGTGCGTCAACTATCTGTTGATTGATTTCGTCCTGCTTATCTCTTTCAAGCTTTGCAAGCTCGACTTCGTTCTGCGCTTCTGTCTTTCTGTCAATTTTTTCCGCTATATCTGTCGGGAGAATCAGAGTACCGATTTCAAGTCTGACAAGCTCTACACCGTAGGTTTCGACAAGATTCTTGCTGAGGACTTCAAAGACCTGATTCTGGATATCGCTTCGGCTTGCCTGTACATCGTAAACGGAATAGTTCTGGGTTACGGTTGACAGCTTGCCTTTTGTAAGTCCGTAGATATCATTGTCGATAATTGAATCAAACGACTTTGTACCGAACGATTTTATAATTTTTTCGATATCTATCGGACGAACGCTTATATAGATATCCGCGTCGATATTCTTACCTTCCTGAGATGCTATCTGCATTGACATATCTTTCTTATTGTCGCCCTCGCCGATGTTTGTCCAGTTCTTTGAGACGATTGTTGTGGGATATGTAATGACCTCTTGTGTAAAGGGATTAATTGAGATTCTGCCTGTACGCTCGGTATTGAGAACCGATGTGCCGGGAATTACGTTATCTTCTGCGGTTGCCGTTCTGTCGTAGACGTAGCCGACATATCCGGCGGGGATTGTTTCGTGTGTTACTGCGTAGCCGACTATACAAGCAACTGCTACGCATACAGTAACTATTACACCTATAATCTGTTTCATTTTTCGTTATCTCCTTTATCGTTTAAGTTTTTGAAAAAGTTTATTATGTTTTCTCCCTCGAACAAACCGAGAGAAACTGCGGCTATAATTATGGCGATAATTCCTCTTATTGGCATAATTTATCTCCTATGTTTTCAGCAGTAATGTAGCGGCTATGACTTGCAATGCAACAAAAGCGTAAATCACAAACAGTGTACTTGGCTTCGCGTTTTTTGCGCTCTTCACGCCTTTTGCCCTAAGAACTTCAACTGCGCCGTAAATAAGCACAGCGCACAGATACAGCAGTATTGCGACGATTATTTTAATTATCTGCATTGATTCACCTCAATCAAACGCCGCCACGGAATTCAATATCCGTTGCGCAAGCCATATAGCCTATAGCGTCAATAAAGCTGTCGTAGTTCTCGAAATAGCTTGTCTCCATGCGTCCGAGTTTGAACAGCACCATAAGTATTGCTACGTCTCGCGCATCTAAATCGCAGTCCGCACCGAGTGTAACGCAATTGTGCTTGATATAGGTTGTCCAGTAGTCGGCTATTTTCTCAAAGCTGTCTTCCGGCTCGCCGTACTGCTCGTTGCGGTCGTTGCAGATTATCTTCTTTACTTCGTTAAGGATTGTCTCGCGGTTTTCTTTGCTCATAATGGTTCATTTCATCCTTTCTATTGCAACTAATATGTAGTCTTCATCGTGACAGTTGAGTTGTAACTGCTGCACATACTTCTTGCTATCGTCATCAAAGAACAGTCCTTTGAGGGAATCAATAATGAGTTTCGCATAGGTTGAATCATTGTCGATATCCAACCTATCGTTAAACCATATCTTCACCCCAACAGGGACATTGAACTTTGAAATCGGAACATTTTGTTTCGAAAGTTCGCTTCGTACAAGCTTATGCCAGTATTCAGCGTCTTTTTGTCTCACCGCCCAATGCTTTCCCGCGTAGTATGCGTTTAGTCCGTAGCGTCTGTTCCATGCGGTCTTTCCGGCTTTGGTC
>CAKSCN010000006.1 GCA_934444485.1 uncultured Eubacteriales bacterium
TTCCCTTGTTTGCAAGGTCGATTATCAGCTGATATATTTCATACTTCGCGCCGACATCAATACCTCTTGTAGGCTCGTCAAGAAGAAGAACCGTAGGATCTGTAAGAAGCCACCGTCCGAGAATTACTTTCTGCTGGTTGCCGCCCGAAAGGCTTCTTATCTTTGTCTCCTGACTCGGCGTCTTTACACGCATCGACTTTATACACCAATCGGTGCTTGCCTTCATCTTTTTCTTGCTTAAGAACGGTCCTGTCGAGTAGTTTTTGAGGCTCGCTATAGTCGTGTTCTCGCGTATATTCAGAATACCGAAAATACCCGTCGCACGCCGTTCCTCGGTGAGAAGCGCAAATCCGTTCTTTATCGACTCTCGTGCGTTTCTGTTGTGAACCTGTCTTCCGTCGAGAGTTATGGCACCCTGCTTTCTTGTCGCCGTACCGAATATGTTCTCGAGAAGTTCCGTTCTTCCCGAACCGTCAAGACCGGCGACTCCGAGTATCTCACCCTTGTGAGCAGTGAAGGAAACATCGGAGAGCTTGGAATACATCGCCGTGAGGTGTTCGACCTTCAAAAGCTCGTCGCCTATGACGTTGTCCTTCGGCGGATAAAGGTTAGTAAGCTCGCGTCCTACCATGAGCTTTATTATCTCGTCGGTAGTAAGCGTTGCCGCCTCTCTTGTCGCTATCCACTTTCCGTCTCTCATTATGGTGACGTCGTCCGATATACGGAGAATCTCCGCCATTTTGTGTGATATATATATTATTCCGCAGCCGCGGCTTCTCAGCATATTTATGATTTTGAAAAGGTGCTCGACCTCTTCCTCGGTGAGGGAGGAGGTGGGTTCGTCGAACACAATTATCTTTGAATTGTACGACACCGCTTTAGCTATCTCGACCATCTGACGTTTTGAAACCGGCAGTTTGCTCATTACTGTTTTCGGATCAACGTCTATTCCGAGTTCATCGAAAATATCTTTGGTCGCACGGTACATCTTGCTTTCGCTCGTGAACGGAAGTCCCTTTGCGACCGTGGGGAAACGTCCGAGCCACATATTATCCATTACATTGCGCTTGAGCGCCTGGTTAAGCTCCTGGTGAACCATCGCAACGCCGTTTTCGAGGGCTTCCTTCGAGTTTGCGAAGTTAACCTCTCTGCCGTCAAGGTATATATTGCCGCCGTCCTTATTGTACACGCCGAACAGACACTTCATAAGAGTCGATTTACCGGCTCCGTTTTCGCCCATGAGCGCATGAACCGTACCTGCTCTGACGGTAAGATTGACTTTGTCGAGTGCCTTAACACCCGGGAAAGTCTTTTCAATGTTCTCCATTCGGAGGAGAACCTTTTCGGAGCTGCCTGTATTATTGGTCATAAGAACTCGTCCTTTATCTTGGTTTTCCGCCGCCCGAGGCGTATGGAGTGCCGTCCCGGACAGCGGATTCGGAGTGTGGGTGTATCTTTATTCGATTATTCGCCGATATAGGTTGCGTAAGGAATGTTTACTCTCCATGTTCCGATGACGGAGTCTGCGTCAAGACCGTCGAGAGCGTTTGCACCCTTGTCGAAGTTGTCTGCGATAGCGGCGATAGTGCTTGCCATGCCGTCTGCGTCCTGCTTAATCGTACCTACCATGGTACCCTTGCCGATAGCGTCCTTTGCGGCGTCGGTTGCGTCAACACCGAATACGGGGATTGTCTTGCCGCTTCCGGTATTGTAGCCTGCGGTCTGGAGACCGGAGATTGCGCCGAGAGCCATTTCGTCGTTGTTTGCGATAACAAGCTCAATCATGTTGTTGTTTGTTTCGCTGTACTGTGCGAGGATTGTGCTCATATAGTCGTTAGCCGCTGCGGACGACCAAAGTCCGTTCTGGTCAACGAGGTACTTGTTGCTGTTGGAGGAGTCGTAGAACTCAATCTCGGGCTTGCCTGCCGCAGTGAGAACCTTGTTGCAGTCCTCAACACCGTACTGTGTACGTGCGATAGCTTCCATGTTGCCTTCCTGACCCTTGAACATAACGTAGCTTATCTTGCCGTCGCCGTTGAGATCGAGGTCGTCATAGTGTTCGAGAACGTAGTCGCCTATCATCTCGCCCTGCATATGACCTGCCATTTCGTAGTCCGTGCCGACGAATACGCACTTGTCGTAGCTGCTTACCACGGATTCGTCAACCGAACGGTTAAAGAAGATTACGGGAATGTCCTTCGCTCTTGCCTGCTCGATGATGTTCTGAGCGGCGTCATTGGAACCGGTATCGACAACGTTCACGATAAGGAGCTTTGAGCCCTTTGCGATTGCAGTCGTAACCTGTTCGGTCTGCGTGGTCTGGTTGCCGTTTGCATCATAGTTGTTGAAGGTCTTGCCTGCGTCCTTCAGAATCTTGTCCATTGCCGAACGAACGCTCGAGATGTATGTGTCGCTGTAGGTGTAATAGAACACGGATATCTCACCGTCGTTCGAGCCGGAGCCTGTGTTGCACGCCGTAAGGCTTACGATGCAAACAAGTGTTAATACGATTGCGAGTAGCTTTTTCATTTGAGTTGCCTCCTTTTAATTTCGACATTTTTTCGTTCAACCTTATGTCGTTGGCATTATTATAATATATAAAGCACAAAATTTGAATAGATTTTTTTATTGAGAATGTACAATTTTTTATTCAGTTGACGGTTGAAAAATTACACATTGCTCTTTGACCGACTGCCGGAGAACCGCCGCATTACCTATTTTGCCGTGTTTCGGTATTTGCATTCACAAAGCGAGAAAATTTCCACGATAAATAGCATTGACATTAGCCGTGCGATGATACGCACATACACAATTTGGCATGATTTTCATGCCGCAAAAAAAAGACGCACCGCAAAAAGCGATACGCCTTAAATTACACTTTATTACGTTTCGGTTACTTCAGCATTGAGATTGCATCCGTGATTGTCTTTTCGAGTGCCTCTCTGCCGTATTTATCGACCTCGGCTTTGTTCTTTTCGCCGTGAGTCAGGCATCCTGCACCGCCGATACAGCCGCCGACGCACGCCATACCCTCGATGAAGTTGCCGTCAAGGAGGTTCTTACTCTTTCTTACAAGAGCTATCTTGCACTCCTCTATGCCGTCGCACGAGACGGGCTTTGCCTCAAAGTCGGTGATGTTCTGCTCGGCAAGTCCCTGCTTTACCGCATCGGAAAGACCGCCGCTTCTTGCGAATATTCTGCCGTAGTACGACGCATTGTCGAGAACGTCCTCACCGAGAGTCATGATATCGATGTCACGGCTGTCGTAGAGCGCCTGAAGCTCCTCGAAGGTGATAACCGAATCGATGTAAGGCTTGACCTCCTCCTTCTGCGCCTCCATTTTCTTTGCCGTACACGGACCGATAAACACTACCTTTGCGGTCTTGTCGGTCTCCTTGATGTACTTTGCAATGGTCGCCATGGGCGAGAGATTGTGTGATATGAGCGGCACAAGGTCGGGGAAAGTCTTGTGTATGTACTCAACGAACGCCGGACAGCACGAGCTTGTGAGGAATCCCTTTTCGGCAAGCTCACGAGACTCCGCATACGCCACCATGTCCGCACCGAGAGCCGCCTCGATAACCGTGAAGAACCCGAGCTCCTTGAGTCCCTTTATTACCTGACCGAGTTTTGCGTAGGTAAACTGACTCGAAATTGACGGTGCAACGACGGCATAAACCTTATACTTTTTGTTTTCCTCGCTCTTCTTCAGAATATCGATGACGTCGAGGATATACGACTTGTCCATTATCGCTCCGAACGGGCACTGATATACGCACGCACCGCACGAAATGCACTTGCTGTTGTCGATAGCCGCCGCCTTGTTCTCGTTCATGGATATAGCCTTTATCTTGCAGGCGTTCTGGCAGGGTCTCTTTCTGTTGACAATAGCTGTAAACGGGCAGACCTTTGCGCACGCACCGCAGTCAACGCACTTCGACTTATCTATATGCGCAACGTGCTGGTGGTCAAAGGAGATAGCACCTCTCTTGCAGACGTCCTCGCATCTGTGTGCAAGACAGCCTCGGCAGGAATTTGTGACCTCGTAGCCGCCCATCGGGCATTCGTCGCACGCCGTCTCTATAACCTCGATGACGTTGGGATTTTCCTTGTTTCCGCCCATTGCAAGACGCACACGGTCCGCAACAATCGCTCTTTCCTTGTAAACGCAGCAGCGCATTGTCGGAGTGTTGCCGGGGACAATCTTCTTCGGAATGTCAAAGAGATTCTCGATTATCGTACCCTTCCACGCCTCTCTCGCAACCTCACGAAGCACCTTGTATTTCAGATATTGAACCTTTGTATCGAATTTTCTCATGTTTTTTCCTTTCTGCGGATTATCCTTAGAAGTAGCTTACTTTTATTCTTTTTCCCATTTGCTTCAAACACTTTGAAAGCTCTTCAACAAGGTTCATCTTTATATTGAAATTGATAGGCAAATCGGGATTCTGGTGTGCGGGGTTAATGGCTCTGCCGACGTAGAAGTTGATATCGGTCGCTTCCTCAAAGAGAAGACGGCAGATGAGCGACGCACCGTCACGCTTGTATCCCCAATGAACGTAGCTCTCGTTTCCGGCGAGATAGTCCTTGGCGTACTCAAGCACCTTGTTTATCGTGATGACGCCCTCCGTGACAAGATCGACACCCTCTATCTCCGCTGTCGGCGGAACGTCCGAGCTTTCGTAAACAAGACTCGGCTTTATCGGTTTGTTAAGATACTTTGCCGCTATTGACGATGTGGTACCGCCGCAGACGATATGCTTTCCCTCTTTCGAGAAGAACAGCGACATCATGCGGTTTGCGTCGTCCCTGTTTGACGGCGGACCGAACAGGATATTTACGGGTGAGCGCTTTCTTATGCGCACAACACACGCAGTTGCGTCGTCTCCGGGCTTTTCGCCGTAGAGCTTGAAGCATTCGTCAACGAGCATTGTGGCAAAGGTTTTTGCGGTAAAATCGTTGTATGTGAGCGGTTCGAGAAAGTCAATTATATCCTCACGCTTCCAACCGAAATTGTACGCAATTCCTATACCGGCGTGCGGACAGCCGTCACTCATTGCGACGATAATATCGTTCTCACGCAGGTCAATCACGGACTTGTACACCTTTTTGCCGTCGATGTTAAGCTCCGACTTCGGGTAATCGTAATTCTTGTTGTCCCGGATGAGGATTATCTGCGGATTATCGTACTGTATAAGCTCCGCCTGCGTGTTGTTTATGAGGTTTATAATGGTGAAGGTCGAATACGCAACTCCTCTGACACTGCATATCGGAAGCGTCGCCGCTATTGTCGAAACGCACTCCTCAAGAGACAGCCCTGCCGCCATCATGGTCGAGATTATCTTCGAGGTGAGGGTTGAAAGTATACTTGCCTTAACGCCGCTTCCGAGACCGTCGGCAAGCACTATGACCGACGAATCCTCTCCCCTCTCGACGATATCCACATGGTCGCCGCAAAGCTGCTCGCCATAGTGATTTATGCTTTTGTAGCCTATGTCGGCGCACAGATTATTCATCGGCTATCGTCTCCTTGAGCTTGGTAAGCGCAATCTTCGTCTCTGCCGCAGTTTCTCCGAGAAGCGACGCTATCTCCTGTACTATGCGCATCTGCTTATCCACCACCTTGTCGGCAATCTCGACGGTCTGCTTACTTATGTTTTCCTTCTTTTCACGGGAGTTCTCCTCATCGGTGATATCCCTCATTATACAGATGAGAAGCCTGTAGCTCTTGTCGTAGACTATGGTCTGCTCAACATATTTGCCGTACTCCGCAAGGTAAACCTTCTTGTCCTTTATGCTCTTTCCGGTGTTGAGTACCTCCATAAAGAGCGTGGGGTCGAGTATTCTTACAACCTGATCGCCGAGGATATCCGACGCACTTCTGAGGTTCATTATCTTGAGTGCGGAGGCGTTGACCTGCTGCACCTCGAGTTTTTCGTTGAGAACCATAAGACCGTTCGGAGTGTTGCTTACGATGCTGTCCGAGAAGCTCTCTGCTTTGTCTTTGAGGTACGGCAGACACATGGAGATCTCCGCCTTGCCCTGATATATCGCAACCGCCTTTTCACGGCAGGTATTGTAGCCGCAGGAGCCGCAGTTGAGTTCGTCCGACGGCTTGTACTTGCCCATCTGACGGAGTATGTCGTTTATTTCGGAATCGGACGGCACTGCGGAACGTCTCTCGATGACAGAGAAGCTCTTTCTAAGCGAGAGACTGTCGGGCTGTCCAATCTCAAAATCGTGTTTGCCGGCAAAGTCCGACACCGCCTTGTAGTCCTTTATGGGAGAACGATGATACTTCTCCATGACGGGACCTCCGACACAGCTTCCCACGCACGCCGACATCTCGATAAAGCACTTGTGAATGCTTCCGTTTTCTATCTCACGCAGAGCGGCAATGCAGTTCTCAACGCCGTCCATAGCCATATAGGTGTAATTGGGATTATCCTGCGCCATTGTTTTAAGAATGCCGCCGGTTGTCGGGAAGAAACGTGCTCTTCCGTCGTCGCCTCCCTCGGGCGCAACCTCGGACGATATCGCTTCAAGATCGATTTTTGCTTCTTTCAGCCACGCCGTAAGCTCGTCAAAGGTGAGTACCGCATCGACAAAGCCCTCGTAGTACGCCGCCTCGTCCTTTTTTGCAACGCACGGACCTATAAACACGGTCTTTGCGCCGGGGTGCTTTTCCTTTATCTCGAGGCAGTGCGCCTGCATGGGGGAAAGCACGTTTGCAAGATAAGGAAGCTCCGCCGGGAAGTACTTCTGAATGAGAAGGTTTATACTGTGACAGCAGGACGAAATGATTATGTCTCTGTCGTCCTCATTGAGCATTCTCTCGTATTCGGTCTTAACTATCGTCGCACCTCTTGCCGTTTCCTCAACATCGGCAAAACCGAGACGCTTAAGAGCCTCCCTCATCACGGCGATATCCGCACCGTCGTAGTTGGCAATAAACGAAGGCGCAAGACTTACGTAAACGGGAGCGTCGCCGTTGAGAAGCACCTTTACCTTTTCGGTTTCGTCAACAATCTGCTTTGCGTTCTGGGGACAGATTACGAAACACTGACCGCAGAGAATGCACTCGTTTCCGATAATGTATGCCTGGTTGCCCGAAAATCTTATCGACTTAACGGGGCAATGACGGATACATTTATAACAGTTTTTACAATTTGATTTTTTCAATGTCAGGCAATCCGACATATCCGGTTCACGCCTTTCTTTAAACGGTATAATGTCTTTCGCTTACTCCTTGCCTATTCTTGCAAGCACGTTCTTCTCGAAAAATTCGTCGAACTTCTCTTTTGTAAGTCCCGTAAACGTATCGTCGTCCACTATGACCGTCACACCCTCGCGGTTGCAGTTTCCCGTGCAGAAACAGCCGGCAAGAGTGATCTCCGTGTCAAGGCGGTTCTTTTCGATAGCGTCCTTGAAAAGCTCGACAAGGTCATGCGAGCCTTTGAGGTGACATGAGCTTCCGACGCAGATCTGGATTATCATTTAAGCGCTCCTTTTACGTTCTTATCAAAGAATTCGTCGGTTGTTTCGGGGGTTACGGAATAGAAATTGTCGTCAACCGTCACGCAGACGCCATACTGACATTTGCCCATGCAAAATGTTCCGGCAAGCTCGACCTTGTCGTCGAGTCCGTTCTGAGAAATAAGATACTGAAGACGCTCAACCACCTGTCTTGAGCCTTTGATATGACATGAAGAACCTATACAAACCGTTACTTTCATTTTCGTGTCCTCTTTCCTTGATGTTATTTAAAATTCATATTGCGCCGAAGTGCGGCACATTTTGTCAAAAATCGTATTTGCACAAAGGATCCCCACTGCGCAATGCGTAACACAAACCTTTCGGCTAAGACCGCTTATACGATGTGCTTGCTCTGTACCGTGGGGATCTGAAGATCTATATTAAACTAAACTGCGTTATGCTCCGTCTCCGGTGAAAATCTCCGTACCTTTGCCGTGCCGTTCGGAGCGTGAATATTATTCGTAATCCACAACGTCAATCCAGCTGTGGAGGAATTCTCTCTCAGCCTCGTTGCCCTTGACCGTCTGCGATGCCGCAACGATAGGCATCCACTTCTGAACGTACTGCTTTGCGGTGTCGCTCTTCTCGCAGAAGAGGTCGAGGTACTTCTTCGCACCGTTGATGTCTCCGCTGAGCCAGAAAAGAAGGTAGGTTCTTGCGGCGTCTGCGGAAGCGTTGCCCTGAGTTGCGTGCGACCAGTCGAGGATGTAGGGCTTGCCGCCGTCGTCGGGAACGATGATGTTGGAGGGGTTGAAGTCGCCGTGGCAGAGCTTGTTGTGCTTCGGCATTGCTTCAAGTCTCGTGTGAAGGTCGTATCTTACGGTTGCGCTGAGGTCGGTCTGACCTATCTTTCTGTTCATCTTATCCTTGAGCTTGCCGAGCATGGGGCAAGTCTTGGAGTGCATCTCAAGCTGAAGGTCAACGAACATTTCAAGGTACTCGTCGTACTTATCGGGGTTATCCTTCATAAGCTGAGCGAGAGTCTTGCCCTTGATATATTCGGTAACAATTGTCCACTTTCCTTCGATAGCGGTAACTTCCTTAAGCTCCGGAATACGGAGTCCGGTCTCCTCAACTCTTGCCTGATTGAGAGCTTCGTTCAGTATGTCCGCCTTGGAGAAACCTTCGTTGAACACTTTAAGGCAAAGGTCTCCGTCACGGTATACGGTTTTATTGTTTCTTACGGCTATAATTCTGTCGAGATTCATATTATTTACCCCTCCTTACGCTTTCTTCTGACCGTTCTTGGATCTGTTGTATGCACGCTTGAAATTATGCTCGTCGTTCTCCTCGGCTTCCTTTTCGGGAATTGCTTCGGGAGTCTCTGCGTCGCTGAAATGACCGTTTCCGTAGTATGCGTGGAGATACATCTGCTTTATCTCGCTCATGAGAGGATATCTCGGGTTTGCACCTGTGCACTGATCGTCGAACGCCTGCTCAACCATGTCGTCGAGTCTTGCGAGGAAGTCCTTCTCGTCGATGCCGTAGTCCTTGATGGTAGGCTTTATGCCGACTCTTGCCTTGAGTGCGTTGACAGCTGCGATGAGGTTTTCAAGCTTCTCTTCGTTGGTCGTGCCGCCGAGTCCGAGGTAGTCCGCAACCTCTGCGTAACGCTCGAGGGTGTGCGGGTGATCGTACTGCGGGAACGTACCCATCTTAGCCGGAGTCTCGCTTGCGTTGAAGCGGAGTACTTCCTCTATCATGAGTGCGTTTGCAACGCCGTGCGGCAGATGATGGAAGGCGCCGAGCTTATGAGCCATCGAGTGGCATACTCCGAGGAATGCGTTTGCGAATGCCATACCTGCCATTGTTGCGGCATTTGCCATCTTCTCTCTTGCTTCGACATCGGTCAGGCCGTTGTCGTAAGCTCTGGGGAGATATGTGAATATTGTCTTGAGCGCCTTGAGCGCAAGACCGTCGGTGTAATCGGTTGCAAGCATTGCGGCATACGCTTCGAGAGCGTGCGTTACGGCGTCGATACCGGAAGCTGCGGTAAGTCCCTTAGGTGCGGACATATGGTAGTCGGTGTCGATTATCGCCATGTTCGGGAGAAGCTCATAGTCTGCAAGAGGATACTTAACGCCGGTCTTTTCATCGGTGATAACGGCGAAAGGAGTTACCTCGGAGCCGGTTCCGGCAGAGGTCGGGATTGCAATAAAGTAAGCCTTCTCGCCCATCTTCGGGAACGTGTATACTCTCTTTCTGATATCGATAAAGCGCATTGCCATATCCATGAAGTCTGCTTCGGGATGCTCGTAGAGAACCCACATAATCTTGCCTGCGTCCATTGCGGAACCGCCGCCGAGAGCTATAATGCAGTCGGGAGCGAAGGCTGTCATCTGCTTTGCACCCTCCATTGCACAGCCGAGGGTCGGGTCGGGAGCAACGTCGAAGAAGGTTGCGTGAGCGATGCCCATTTCGTCAAGCTTATCGGTTATGGGCTTTGTGTAGCCGTTGTGATAGAGGAAGCTGTCGGTTACGATAAACGCTCTCTTCTTGCCCATAACGGTCTTAAGCTCGTCAAGCGCAACGGGCAGACAGCCCTTCTTCATATATACCTTCTGAGGTGCTCTGAACCACAACATATTTTCCCTTCTTTCAGCGACTGTCTTGATATTGAGAAGATGCTTTACGCCGACGTTCTCGGAAACCGAGTTGCCGCCCCACGAACCGCAGCCGAGGGTGAGCGACGGAGCAAGCTTGAAGTTGTAGAGGTCGCCGATACCGCCGTGAGACGACGGAGTGTTTACGAGGATACGGCAGGTCTTCATTCTTGCCGCAAACTCATCGAGCTTTGCACGCTCTGTAACGTCGTTGAGGTAGATGGACGAGGTGTGACCGTAGCCGCCGTCGGCAATAAGGTGCTCTGCCTTGTCGAATGCGTCCTGAATGTCCTCAGCCTTGTACATTGCAAGTACGGGAGAAAGCTTCTCGTGAGCAAACTCCTCGGAGATGTCAACCGACTCAACCTCACCGATGAGGATCTTGGTCTTTTCGGGAACGGAAACGCCTGCGAGCTGTGCTATCTTGTATGCGCTCTGACCGACTATCTTTGCGTTGAGCGCGCCGTTTATGAGTATGGTCTTTCTGACCTTTTCGATTTCGTCCTCCTTGAGGAAGTAGCAGCCTCTTGCGGCAAACTCGTCCTTAACCTGATCGTATACGTTCTTGTGAACGATTACCGACTGCTCGGAGGCGCAGATCATACCGTTATCGAAGGTCTTTGAGTGAATAATCGAGTTTACGGCGAGAACGATATCGGCTGTGTCATCGATTATTGCGGGAGTGTTTCCGGCGCCGACGCCTACTGCGGGCTTACCGCTGGAATATGCCGCCTTAACCATGCCGGGGCCGCCCGTTGCGAGAATAATGTCCGCTTCCTTCATGACGAGGTTTGTCATGTCGAGGCTCGGAACGTCAATCCAGTTGATTATTCCCTCGGGTGCGCCTGCGGCAACTGCTGCGTCGAGAACTATCTTAGCCGCCGCCGCGGTGCTCTTCTTTGCTCTCGGGTGAGGAGAAATGATTATTGCGTTTCTCGTCTTGAGCGCAAGCAGGCACTTGAATATTGCGGTGGAGGTGGGGTTTGTGGTCGGGATAACGGCTGCGATTACGCCGATAGGCTCTGCAATCTTCTGTATGCCGTATGCCTTATCCTCTTCGATAACTCCGCAGGTCTTTGTGTGACGGTATGCGTTATATATATACTCTGCGGCGTAGTTGTTCTTTATGACCTTATCCTCAACAACGCCCATACCGGTCTCTTCAACAGCCATCTTTGCAAGCGGTATTCTCTGCTTGTTCGCAGCCGTTGCAGCCGCAAGGAATATCTTATCGACCTGCTCCTGCGTATAGGTCGAGAACACCTTTTGCGCCTTCTTGATGTTGGCGAGAGCCTCTTCCAAAGCTTCAACTCCGTCAATGATCTTTCTTTCCTTCTCCGACATAATCTGCCTCCTTAATGTATTTGACATCGCCGTTTTGGGGAGATGCCTATTGACTGTTTCGGTGCGGACGAAGTCACATAACTGCGCCGCTTTTCTTGATTGACAATATTTTAACATACTTTTTGCCGTTTGGGAATTGTTTATTTCGCATATAGGTATATCAAAAATCACATAATGCTGAAATCACTTGACTTTTACCCAAACCGCCGCCCTTGAGTCGCCGTTCCAAAGCTTACCGGCGGAAGCGTAGTCGCAGAGCGTCAGGCGGCTGCCGTCTTTGAGAAGAACTTTCGCCTCAGGGTCTTCCCTATCGAGTGTGGGGAGAGTCGCATAGTCTATGCCACACGTGACCTTGTTCATCAGAAGCTGTTCGTCCTCGGCAAAGCGCATTGCATTCTCGATTGTTCCGGAATACCTGAAATTGTTTTTACTGTCGGCGAAAAATGTGTCTGTGCCGAGCCTCGGATAATTTGCCTCGTATCTATCATAAAGTTCTCTCATTTTGTCTCTCCTTGAAATGTATTTGCATCAAACACGCCGATAAGTTTTTCAACGTTATCCTCATCATATTCAATCTCGGACGAATACATTCTCGCAATATCCGCCGCTTTATCAAACCTGAGTCTGCCGCTTCTTTCAAGCTCCGCCGTGCAGAGTGCGCCGACAATTCTCACGCCGAGTACGACAAACGCCGCATATTCACGCAAACGCTCCGAAAAGTACCCGTCGGCGAGGTGACGAAAGAGGAAATACTCCGCAAGGTTGGCGTAAAAATCGCAAGCACCCTCAACCTCGGCAATCCGTCCGAAACAGCCGCACCCGTCAAGCTTTGCGAGCATATCGCTCCACTTCGGATCGAGAATTTCGAGGTTTCCGAACACACCGCACCATTCGGACGTGCTTTTTTCGGGAAAACGTGCGCCGACACGGCTCAAAATCCTTTCGAGTCTCTCGTTCACGCCGGTGTTTTTATCCGCAATTATGCCGAAAAGCTCGTCACGCAGTGCGAAAAACTCTTCTTCGCCGGGGCTTGCACCATTGTCCTCTCCGTCGTCAGACAAAACGGCAAAGGTCGCTCCGACTTTCTTCGACAACACAATTCCCGCCGCCTCTTCACAGCAGAGTCCGAGTCCCGTTTCGGTGCGGTCGGAGAAGAAATTTCTGAAACGCGGATGCTCAGCACATATCTCGCATAGTGCGTCCTCGCCGAGGTTTATGTATATTTCGCAAAGTCCGCTCACGGTGAGAAACGGACAGCGTTCATCCGGGTCGAGTGCAAAGTGCGGCGTGCCGTCGTCGGAAATACTCTCATGAAGCTTTCTTCCGAACTCGGTCTCTTCCCCGACTGCGGCATATCGTTCCCGGCTCTCGGGGTCAATATCTATCTCCCAGCCGACGCAGCAGCTGTGCAGGCACCGGTCAGCCTTACAGTGAAAAGATTTGTAGTATTCGGGGACAAGAATCTTCACTTTGCGTTCTCTCCGTCGTATGTTTTGTTTTATTTTATCATACCGAGTCGGTTTGTGTCAAGTGTTTTTTCTTCCCACGAAATTAAGTGTGTGTGAAGATTGACACAAAAACAGCAGATTTACGGTAAAATTCAACATTTACGTTGTTCAAAAAAGCGGCTGAGCACAAAAGTACCCAACCGCCAAAACATATGCCAAATACTTATTCATGCCGACAGTACTTACCGCATTCCGCAGATAAATCGTACATTCCTCTGTAAGATGTAACACTTGATCTGTTCGCATACGGTGCGGCAAACCAAACACGGACACCGAAATATTGCCCGTCTTCACGAAGATATCCGTTTACTTTTGATTTAACGCTTCCCATAGCGTAACCGTATCTTTGAATCTGCGTGTTATAATTGCTGTAATATTCTTCAATCGGCATATAGCTGTCGGAAGCACCGACAAATTTACTTGCATTCGCTTCCGATTTTTCTATATTTACCGGCGTCGAGGCAAGATCGTAAGACGGAATATCCAATACGCCTATCAACACTTCGGACAGTTCCAACAAGCCGTTACCTGCCGCATTGTCCTTATTTTCCGCATCACCAAATTCATATCTTCCGACAACAACCTGAGGGACACCTGAGCTTGTCTTTTCAATCTGTATTGCTGGTTCAACGATTTGCGTCAATCGTTCTCCGCCAAGCATCAAATCGAAAGAGTCGGTGTCCTTATAATACACAACCGTGTGCGGCAATGTACACAGCTCAACCTTCATCATGGCACTTGCTTTTGAATACTCGTTGCCGTCCTCTGCCGTATATGTTGTATAACTCGTTTCTCCCCGCCACACATGTCTGACAACCATAATATGTGTCATAATATTTGGG
This sequence comes from uncultured Eubacteriales bacterium, assembly GCA_934444485.1. Classification (GTDB taxonomy): domain Bacteria; phylum Bacillota; class Clostridia; order Oscillospirales; family CAG-382; genus CAKSUT01. Next base: position 13,834 of record CAKSCN010000006.1, read on the forward strand.
GTACCGTATTGTGTATAAGAATATGTACAGTATTCAATCGGCAATTGTTGTCCCGAAGAATCCGTTCCCGGCTCATACCATTGCCATTCATTCGTGACAGTTTTGAACGCACTGTCGGGGATACCCAGGTCGTAATACGGATTATGCGCATTTCTGTTCACAGCCGCACAATCTTTCGGTTCGCCGTTTAACGGGTACTCCACTCCGTCAATAACAATCTTTTTCGGTTCGCCGTCTTCGGCATTTTCAAAAGTGACGACGCCGCACGAAGAATAACACCCGTCAACTGCAAGGCTGTCAGCCGACGGAATTATTGTCTTGCCATTCTTACCTTTAAATTCAATTTTACAATTCGATAATTCTTCCGTACCATTCATCGGGAATAGAATTACAGCTCTTTCAAAAACTTTTATCTGTGACAACACACCCTCATTCACGTCAATCGTATTCAATAACGGCGTGCGTTTTCTCAAATCGACCGAAAATTTCCAATCACCATCGACGATTTTTCTCGTAAGATCGGACGTCGAACAATAATCGCCGAATTCAATATCAACATTGCACCTATCGGGTGAATTTATCTTTACAAGATATGTCTGTGTTTTATTTTCTTCATCATAACCTATGCAACAGCTTGAATAACCGCCCGATATATTTCCCGTTACAAGAACACTGTAATCAGGTATCTTTCCGTCATATACCGAATCATGCTCAGAAAGCTCAAGTTTCGCAATAACATATGTTGCGTCATCATCTCCGAACATATCAATTATAGACATGGATATATTCTCGTGTGTTACCTTTACATTTAACCCTGTATCGATACTGCTTTTGCAGGTGCAAAGAAAAAGCGGCGCAAACAGCAAAACACAGAAAGCAATTCTCTTTATCACAGAACTCCCCCAGACAACAGTTTTAATCAAATAACAACCAAATAAATGCACAGCGACACCAAAAATACTCACATTTTGCAGCTCATGAAAAACACAAAGGCGTTTACTCTGCCCTGCGCAATCTCGGAAGCAACAAATAACACAATTGCACGCACCCCTATTCCTCTGTTGCTGTAAGCATGCACGGCATTGCTCTGATTCTATCCGGCAGCGGAAACGTCCACCACCATTGCATATATATTGTAACACGGCACAGTAAATATGTCAATCTGTTTTGTCTTATTTTATCATACGGAACAGGTTTGTGTCAAGTGTTTTTTCTTCCCACGAAATTAAGTGTGTGTGAAGATTGACACAAAATCATCAGATTTACGGTAAAATTCAACATTTGTTATACAAAGGTATGCAGAATATGTATGTGTGTTATGCTATAATTTACATAGCATAAAAGGTATGGGTGAGACATTTGAACATTCTTCATTTAAAATACGCAGTCGAGGTTGCAAGGTGCGGCTCGATAAACAAAGCGGCGGAGGTTCTGCTCATGAATCAGCCGAATCTGAGCCGTGCGATACGTGAGCTTGAGGACTCCCTCGGCACGAAAATATTCTCCCGAAGCGCCAAGGGCATGGAGCTTACCGCCGACGGCGAGATTTTTCTTCAGTATGCGAAAAAGATACTGAGTCAGGTAGACGAAGTCGAAACGGTGTTCAAAAAAAGCCACTCCGCAAGGAAGCATTTCTCCGTTTCGGTTCCCCGTGCGACGTACATTTCAAGCGCATTTGCGCACTTCTCGGCAATCATCGGCAGTGACTGCGACGCCGAGCTTCGCTATGAGGAGACAAACTCGCAGAACACGATAAAGCACGTGCTCGACGGAGATTGCAGACTCGGAATAGTGCGCTACCCCGAAAGCTCCGATAAATTCTACAAGTCCATGCTTGACGACAAGGGCATAGCCTTCGAGATGCTCGGCGAGTTTGAGTACAGGCTTCTTTTCAGTGCCGACAGTCCGCTTGAGAAAAAGGAGAACATTACTTACTCAGACCTCGAGGAATTCACCGAGGTTGCCCACTCCGACCCGTTCGTACCGTCGCTTTCGTTTGCGGAGGCGAAAAAAGAGGAGCTTCCCGAAAACCGGCGGTGCAGGATACTGATAAGCGAGCGTTCGAGCCAGTTCGACATACTCTCGCAAAATCCCATGACCTATATGTGGGCGACTCCCGTCGGCAAAAAGCTTGAATCGGCATACGGTCTCGTAACAAAGCCGTGTCCCGAAAACAAGGTCAAGTACAAGGACGTTATAATAAGGATGAAGGATTACCGCATGACAGAGCTTGACAGCGCATTTATCGCCGAGCTTTGCCGGACAAAGCGTGAATTTTTCGCAGAATGACTGACAGCCTCCGTGCGCACCGTGCGGAGGTATTTTTATACGGTGCAGACAAAAAAAGACGCCCGCAGACCGAAGCCTCACGGACGCCTTTGTATTTACGTCAACCGTTTAACCTTTGTGACACATACCGCCCATCGAACAGCCGGCACAGTTGCCGCCGCAGGAGCCGCCGTTTTTTTTGTTCTTACCGAACATATAGCGGAGTATCGCCGCAACGATTATGACAAGCACCGCACAAATGATTATTGTTGGCGCATTCTGTACAATCCATGTAATCATAAAACATACTCCTTTCTCCGAACGAGATTATCACAATTGACCGAAAGCCGTGATTACTTTGCGTTTACGCTGAGCGTAAGCTTGTTGGATTCCTTGTAGGGCTTGAAGAGCATATATACCATAACCGCAACAACTGCGAGAGCCGCAACAAGACCTATAACATTGAGGTTTCCTGTAAATGCAGAGCCTATCTGGTAGATTACGAGAGACATGCAGTAAGCAAAGCCGCACTGATATCCAATAGCGAACCATGTCCACTTTGCGCTGTTCATCTCACGCTTGATAGCACCGATTGCCGCAAAGCAAGGTGCGCAGAGGAGGTTAAATACGAGGAACGAGTAAGCCGCAAGCTGAGACATACCCTCGAAGTCGAGGACTCCGAATACGCCGACAACCTCTTCCTTTGCAACGAGACCCATGATGGTTGCAATGGTAGCCTTGATGTTGCCGAAGCCGAGCGGGCTGAAGATCCAGCAGATAGCACCGCCGATTACGCCGAGGATACTGCTCTCGAGTTCCATATCGGGATCGAAGCCGAATGCACCGTCAACGAATCCGAATACGGAGCCTGCCCAGATGATGATAGAGGAGAGAAGGATTATCGTACCTGCCTTCTTGATGAATGCGGAGGCACGCTCCCACATGGAACGGAGAAGGTTGGAGATTGTGGGAAGGTGGTAAGCCGGAAGCTCCATAACGAAGGGAGCGGGGTCGCCGGCGAACATCTTTGTCTTCTTAAGCATGATACCGGAAACGATTATTGCGAAGATACCCACGAAGTAAGCACTCGGTGCTACCCACCATGCATTGTGGAACAGAGCGGAAGCGATAAGCGCTATGATAGGAAGCTTTGCACCGCAGGGGATAAAGGTTGTGGTCATAATGGTCATACGGCGGTCACGCTCATTCTCAATTGTACGGGACGCCATGACGCCGGGAACTCCGCAGCCCGTACCGATGAGCATCGGGATAAAGGACTTACCGGAAAGACCAAACTTGCGGAATATTCTGTCCATTACGAATGCGATACGAGCCATGTAGCCGCACGCTTCGAGGAAAGCAAGGAGGAGGAAGAGAACGAGCATCTGAGGTACGAAGCCGAGAACCGCACCGACGCCGCCGACGATACCGTCGAGGATAAGGCCGTTGAGCCATTCGGGAGTGCCTGCCGCCTCAAGACCCTGTTCTACGAAAACAGGAATACCGGGAATCCAGATACCGTACTCAGAGGTGTCCGGAACACCCTCTGCGTCTTCGCCGACAGCAGCTTCGTAATATTCGGAGATATCATAGCCTGCCTCAGCGAGAGAATCGGCATATGTGCCGTAAGCTTCGTCGAAAGCGCCGAAGTCGTCTTCTTCAATTGCGCCGAGAAGGTCTTCGGCGCCGATAACGTTTGCGTCAACCGCATTCTGTACCGTTTCGGTAAGCTCGGGTGTGAAGAGGTTTTCTGCGGCGTATTCGTTTATTGCGTCGTCGTATTCAGCCTGACCGATATCAAAGGGATGCCAGCCGTCGCCGAACACACCGTCGTTTGCCCAGTCGGTGCCTATCGTACCAATGGTGGATACGGATATGTAGTAAACAAGGAACATTATAACCGCAAAAATGGGGAGAGCAAGGAATCTGTTGGTAACAACCTTATCTATCTTATCGGAGGTTGTGAGGGTTCCTGCCGCCTTCTTCTTGTAGCAAGCCTTCATAAGGGAAGCAATGTAAACGTAACGCTCGTTGGTGATGATGCTCTCCGCGTCGTCGTCAAGCTCCTTCTCTGCGGCCTTGATGTCCTCTTCGATGTGAGCAAGAACCTTGGAATCTATCTTGAGCTTCTCGAGAACCTTTTCGTCTCTCTCGAAGATCTTTATTGCGTACCATCTCTGCTGTTCCTCGGGAAGTCCGTGTACAGCCGCCTCCTCAATGTGAGCTATTGCGTGCTCAACCGTGCCGGAGAATGTATGCTGAGGAATTGTCTTACCGTTCTTTGCGGCGTCGATTGCAGCCTCTGCCGCCTCGAATACACCCTCGTTCTTAAGAGCGGAGATTTCGATTATCTTACAGCCGAGCTGACGGGAAAGCTCTGCGGTGTTTATCTTGTCGCCGTTCCTGCGGACAACGTCCATCATGTTAATGGCTATGACAACCGGAATGCCGAGCTCTGTGAGCTGTGTCGTGAGGTAAAGGTTACGCTCAAGGTTCGTGCCGTCGATGATGTTGAGGATTGCGTCGGGTCTTTCACCGATAAGGTAGTTTCTCGCAACAACCTCTTCAAGCGTGTACGGAGACAGCGAGTAAATACCGGGAAGGTCGGTTACGATAACGCCGTCGTGCTTCTTGAGTTTGCCCTCTTTCTTCTCGACGGTAACGCCGGGCCAGTTTCCGACGAACTGATTTGCGCCCGTGAGAGCGTTAAAAAGTGTAGTCTTACCGCAGTTGGGGTTTCCGGCAAGTGCTATTCTTATATCCATATTGGATTCCTCTCTTTCCGTGCAGGTTATCTCAAACTAACCGGCACATTAAATTTCTGCGGCTCCTGCCGCTCTTTGAAATGCTTACCTTACCGTGAGTCTTACTCGACCTCGATCATTTCGGCGTCGCCTTTTCTTATGGAAAGCTCATAGCCTCTGACCGTTACTTCGATGGGATCTCCGAGGGGAGCTACCTTTCTGACGTGTACGTCAACGCCCTTTGTGATTCCCATGTCCATGATTCTTCTCTTTACGGCACCCTCGCCGTGAAGCTTGACGACCTTTACATTGTCGCCGATTGCAACCTGTCTGAGTGTTTTCATATATATTTACCTCCTTAAAAAATACGTCGATAAGTTTACACCATGATTTTTCTCGCCATTTCCTCGCTTATGGCAATTCTCGCTTCTTTTACGTTCACAATGATGTTTCCCGCAAGAGTGCTTATTATTGTCACCGTTCCTCCGACGACAAAGCCGAGATTTTCAAGGTGTTTCTTTACTTCGGGAGTTCCTCCGATTTTCTTTATCGTGTTTTCCTCGCCGACATTCGCCAATACCAAAGGCATCATACGCTGTTCATTCCTTTCGTGCGGCACGGCGCACCGTTTTTTTCGAGGGTTCTTTGTCTTTTCGCCGTCAATTGCGGTTAGAAACAACTAACCAAAACGGCAAATCTACGGTTAGCTCTCACTAACCGCATGATATTGTAGCACCGCCGGGTTGATTTGTCAAGGCTTTTTTCGCATTTTTTGACGGTATACGGCATTTTCAGCGTTTCGACAATAAAGTTAGACGAGGCTAACTCCGGCGTTGTGCAAAATAAATATATCCTCCCTGCACCGAGGCGGTTTTCGTAAAGCGGAGACTTTCGTGTCGGGGATATTTAAAAATGTCGGTTGAAATATTCAAACATTGACGGTATAATTATTCTTTGCAGGCGTAAATATGTGGCGTGTCCGCCGGGAAAGGAATGATGAAATTTGCAGTCACGCAAGCAATTCAACGGTTCAACCTTCGACCGCTGTCATTTTGCGGCGCTTATTCTGCTCGAAATACTTTTGTCGTTCACCTTTTTGGGGTACATTCATCTGCCACTGATAACGGTAACGACGGCGTACATTCCGGTTCTTCTTGCCGGGTGTCTTCTCGGTCCCATGCAGGCGACGGTTCTCGGCTTCGTGTTCGGACTCACGAGTATGTACAAGGCGTCCGCTTCGTATGTTATATACGCCGACATGATATTCTCGCCTTTTGTGAGCGGAAATCCCGTCGGAAGCATAATTCTCAGCATCGGCTCACGCACACTTTTCGGATTTCTGACAGGCATCGCCTTTTACTTTGCGAAAAAAACCTCACGTCCCCGTCTTTTCATCGGAATAATATCCGCTCTGGGTGCGGCGGCTCAGGGGTTTATCGTCCTTGCGGCGCTCTTCGTGACGTTCCCCGACATGGCGCACGAATATCTTGCGGTATACCGTTTCGGCCCGAACGACGTACTTCTTGCCGCAGTGAACGTCATCATCTGCGAGGCGGCATACGCCGTATCTCTTCACCCCGGCGTGAAAAAGCTCAAACACGGAATAGACCGCTACGACAGCTACCCGAGCGTCGGTTCTCAAAAGCGCAAGCTGTTTGCCGCATCATCGCTTCTTCTTCTCGCAGTCACCTTCTCGGCGGCGTTCTACTTTGCGAACCGCACTCTCTATATGCTCGGGAAGCACGGTGTGGCGGTTTCGGTTACGATGTTCTCGGACCTTATTCATTTGCAGGTACAGTTCCTTGCGGCGACGCTTTCAGTCATTACGATAATACTTATGCTTCTCGTCGTCGGCTACAGGTATATGACCTACAAGGAATACATAGGTGAGCTTGACTCCCTCACCGACGTCATGGGACGCAGAATGTTTCTCAGACTCTGCGAAAAGCTTCTCGGAGAAGCACGAGGCGACTCACAGGGAGGATGGTTTCTGTTCATCGACGTAGATTGCTTCAAGGAGATAAACGACACTCTCGGTCATCCCGTCGGAGACATGGTGCTTCGCAAAATAGCCGAAGCGCTCAAAGAAGCATTTTCCGACTGCGGCTCGATAGGCAGAGTAGGCGGAGACGAATTTGCGGCAATTACCGACTCAAATCTTCCGCAAAGCGAGCTTGAAAAGAGGCTCGACGTTTTTCTCGAAAGCATTTCTCACCTTCTCCCGAACGAACGCAGAGTGAGCTGCAGCATAGGCGTCTGCCACTTTGAGCCGCCGGTTGACATGACCTCCCTCATCGCCGACACCGACCGCTTCCTCTACGAAGCGAAAAAGCGAGGCAAGGCGTGCTACGTGATAGGAGAACACGCACCTGCCGCAGAGGCTGACAGAGCGTAAACAATAAAGTAAAACCGTCGGATTTCCGCAAGGGACTGTTCCGGCGGTTATTTATATATATTTATATATTCCGTATTCTCCGCAGTGCGCCGCACTCACCTTTTCCCGTACTCCGAGGGAGGCACGCCGCAGTGCTTCTTAAACACTCTCGAAAAGTAGAGCGGATCGGAATATCCCACGCTTCTCGCCACGTTCTCCACCGTTTCGCAGTCACGGCACAGCTCCGCTTCGGCGACGGAAAGCCTTGTGTGCGTGAGGTATTCGCCGAAGGTCGTTCCCGTTTCACGGCTGAAAATGCGGCTTAAATACTTCGGCGTTATTCCGAGGTGTGCGGCGGCGTCCGAAAGTCCAATATGTGCGGCGTAGTTTGCACGGATATACCGGCGGCACTCGGCAACGTAGGCGTTCTCGGAGTCATGACGGGGCGTCCCGCTTTTTATGAGTGCGAGTATGCCGTAAAACACCGACAGCATACGGAAGTCCGAAGTCTCCCCCGGGTTCCCGAAAAGCCCGTCAAAGGCGTCGGACACTCTCGTTTTATACGGTGCAAACGAAAAGAATCTCGGAAGCTCGGGGTATGGGTCACCGGTGTAATTTATCCAAAGGTGACGGTGACTTTCGCCGCATTCGAGCATTGTTTCACAGTACTCCTCACCCATTCTCACGCTTGCCGCATCTCCGCACGAAAGCTTTGCCGTTTCTCCGCCGCAGGAAAAGGTGCAGACACCTCCGAGAATAAAGTGTATCTGGTTGCGGTCGGCACGCTTTTCGACCACCTTTCCGCTTTTCGGCACGCTTCTTCCGACCTCTGCGACTTTCACGCCGTTAGGTGAGTAAACTTCGTCGATATCGAGGATATATTCCATGAGATCGTTTTTGTGATAAATATACGCCATTCCGCAAACTCCTTTATACAGATACTCTTTTCAGATATTTATTGTACCACAAAGCGTGTGCCGTGTCAAGCAAAAGAAGCGGAAATAATCCATATTGAGTGAGAATGCGTGCATTTACCGATTGAGTGTTTCGTGGTAAACTTGTGTCAGTTAACGACAACAGGCAAAGGAGAACGGAAATGGACACATCAAAGCTTATCAAGACAAGCGTAAATCTCATTCCCGACACCGTCAACACCTCCCCCGACTATTTCTGCACGTGGCAGGCGCAGCTTTACCGCTGCAACGACGCAGGTCCTCAGGGTCAGCGAGACTGCATGACCGAAACCGACGTATTCGGCACAGGGGACGAGGACGCTGACCGCAGAATAGGCAGAGGCTGGGCGGCGCACCTTTACAAGGAGGCACGGAGAGACCTCATTTACCTCATGGACGACTGCTGGGACGTGCCGATAGGCGGACTTCAGGGAAAGCACCCGATGTACGGCAGCCAGATTCTTATGAAAGACAAATTCCCGTCGTTTTACGGCGAGGGCGAGGACTTCGACGCCGAAAGAAACGTTGCTGCGATGACAAAGCTTTCCGAGAAGGTGAAGTCCCTCGGTTGGAGGGGCATAGGCGGCTGGATATGCGTTGAAAAGTCGCCGCTTGCTGTTGAAAAGACCGACGAGGAATACTGGAGCGAGCGCCTTAAATGGTCCGACCGTGCAGGGTGGCTCTATTGGAAGTGCGACTGGGGTGCGGACTGCAACCGCTATGAAATAAGAAAGCTCATCACCGATCTTCGCTTTAAGTACGCAAAGAATCTCACCGTCGAGCAGGCGATGACCGTCGATATTATTCCCTACTCCGACGCCTACAGGACATATGATGTCTTCACGCTTCTTGCGATACCGATAACCATGCAGAAGCTTGCGGCAGACCTTGTTTACGACGTCGCCCCGGGACATCTCGGATACATCAACTGCATGGACGAGGTGTACACTGCGGCGGCTCTCGGCTGTGCGATAGACGTAACCCGTCACGATATGACAGGTGCGGACGGCACAGGTATACTCCCCGACGGCAGACCCGACCCGTCGTTCCCGAATCTGCACAGGAGGCTCAAGACAAAGACCCGTGAGGTAACGAGAACCGTCCGCTGGCACAGGATAGCGCCGGCATTTTCCGTAAACGGAAGCGAAACTTTCATTGACACGAATATGCTCTGCGACTACTGGGACGTTGTCGATCAGAAGAGTGAGATTGAAGCGTGGTGGAAGTACGTTGACGGCGACAGAATAGAGCGTGAGGGACCTGCACGCATCTGCCGTGGACTCTCCCCAACGGAGATTGAACCCGACAGTGAGGGATTCGTTCCCTTTGCGGTGAGCGCACTTCATCCTTGCGGTGCGGCGTCGATAGCGACTCTTGCGAGAACACAGGGCAGACGGTATTTCACGCCGCTTTGCAACGTGACGCAGGACGTAAAGGATGCGGAGCTTATCGGTGTGTTCGGTTACTACAAGAGTCTCACGCTGACAGGCACCGCCGTAAAGTCCTCATCACGCATACTCATGCAGGATATCTGCGCCGAAAGGGCATATGACGTCACAGCTCTTTGCGAAGTGAGCGACGGGAAGCTTATAATTCCGGGCGAGCTTATCACCGCTGTCGGCACCGAGATGAACACCGAGGGAGAAACCGCAGAGCCGGGGGTAGTCATAAAGATTTCGTAAGACTCTCGCAAGGGGGAACTACGCTCCCCCCTTACGCTATCCCCCTCGCAGATTCGTTCGCTCGCACCAAAAGCTCACGCTTTTGCGAATCTAAAGGTGAAAAATCCGTGGCGCATGTCCCCGAATTTTTCGGAGTAAATTATATTCCGCCTGCGGCGGAAGCAACACCGAGGGCAAAACCGCAGAGCCGGGGGTAGTCATAAAGATTTCGTAAAGGGGGAACTACGCTCCCCATTATCATAATACAGATAATACAGAAAAAGAGCTCGACTTAGGTGCCGGGCTCTTCTTTTGCGCTGTATGTAATTGTCAATCGTCAACCGCCGAAGCTTTCCGTGTCGTCGCACCGCCTCAAAATTCGCACCATTCAACCACGCACAAACGTCATGTAGGAAGCGGAGAGAAATGTGAGTGCGCAGCTTTCATTTTATCGCACACGCCCCAATTTCGCACCATACAATCATTGAAGAAAAGCGAAGCTTTTCCACGCCATCTCCACTCTTCACTCTCCAAACTCCACTTTCTTAATCGTCAATCGTCAATTGTCAATCGTCAATTGTCAATCATCAATTCCCTCCGCTCTGTCAAACGTCACTCTCTCACGGGGATTATAGGAGTGAGTGCGGTTCTGAACGAAGGTAATCTTCTTGGGTGCGGTAATTCCGTTGTACATCGCCGTGACTCCGGACGGAGGACAAATATAGTCGCCGAGACCTGCCTCAATGTATATCGGACACTTAATGCGCTTTGCGAAATTTGCCGTGTCAAAATAGCCCATGGCGGCGGTGTAGTCGGGTCTCCAGCCTCTCATTCTGCCGATGTTTATGCCGCCGAGGTCGCACATCCACGGTATCGCAACATTGAGCTTTGTAACATACTTATTCATAATCGCCCCGACCGCTATGCTCTGGAACGCACCCTGACTTCCGCCCGTAAGCTCAACGTCCGTTCCGTTCCAAAGGGGATTTGCCATGAGATATCTGAGAGCCTGCACGTCACGAAGCACCATCTTCTTGAAGTAAACCGTCTCGGGGTTGCCGTTCTCGTCGGCACGGAAGCCGTAGGACGCAAACTCCGTGTTTCTGAGGTTGGTGTAGTATTCGTCGGTCTCGCCGTTGTTTATGCTGTGCGAGTTCACCGCAAAGACTATGTAGCCGTCCATACACGTAACTCCGGCGCTTGCTACTCCGTAGCCCATAAAGGTTGCTCTTATCTTAAGGCTTCCCTTTTCCGCTCCGGCAGGGTATGCGACATATCCCGATACAGGGTTTTCGCCGCCCATGTTTATTCTGACGTCGTACACCTCAAAACCATCTCTTGCGGTCTTGACCGGCGTCGAAGAGAGAACCTTGGGTTCAGCCTCCAGAAGTGCGTCGAACTGCTTTGCCCAGAAAGCGTCAAAGTCGGACGGCTCTTTTTCGCCGACGGCAATATTGTCGATATCCGCACCGGCACCGCCCTCGAAGACATCGACGCCCTCAAGAGGCGAACCGTTTTCGTCGCACGCCTTGACTATCACGTGAACGTAGCCGGCGGTATCGCACGAAGCTGTGAGCGTTATTTCGCCGCTCGAGCCGTCCGCCGTGCCGTTTGACTTTTTGCCGTCGTCGCCGGAAATGCTCCACGAGAATTTGGGGCAGGACACCACCTCGCCGTCCGCAAAGAGTCCGACCGTGAAGGTCATCGTCTCGCCGCTTTTGTAGGATACGGCGTCCTTGTCCGTGTTTCCGACGAAGTATTTCGCCGACGCCGTCGTTTCGGTTATGCTTTTCACTGTAAATTCCTCCGTTTTTCTGTATTCACCGTCAAATATCGTTTCAACCTGTGAGCCGCCGTTTTCGAGTATGTCCGAAAGCATCGAAACGCAGGTGTCAAACCCTCTTTTGCTTCCCGAGGCAAGAATGATACCGTTTCCGTCGGTGTAAACCGCACATTCGCAGGGTGCAAGAGACGAATCGACCGCAAGCCTTATTCCGGGTGCGCCGTCAGTCCCGATTTCCGGACTTTTTCCGGTTGCGTCGAGAACGGCTCGTCTTATTTTTTCGCCGTACTCATCACTTTTTTCTCCGGCGGCAGCGGCATTGATAACGCACTCTCCGATATCGGTTCCCATCACCGTAACATTGGGGTAAACGTGGGTGTACGCATAGTATGTATCCTTCGGCACACGCACCGCCTTGAATTCGCTGTCGAAGTAGTTCTCGATGAAATAATCAACGGCGGCGGCTGTCGCTTTGCCCGTACCTCCGATTATTGCAAGCCTCGACGTCGAAAAATCTATCACAAAGTCCCTCGCCGCAAGCGTTTCGTAGTGGGAACGGCTCTCGTCACGGTTGGTCACGCCGACAAGAATCTCCTTGTCCTTTCTCACGATCCCGGCGCTTTCCTTTTCAAAGTCTGTCGTAATCACGGGCTTTATCCCGGTAAGCTCTTCTATAGCCTTGCGGAGCTTCACCGCCGCTTTTACCGTGTCCTCGTCGGCGTTTTCGCCTCTCACTATCGTGTAGGGACAGCTGTAGACATCGGCAATCGAGTCGGCTTTTTGCTCAATCATGACTATAGGCTCGCTCTCGGGCGGCTTTCCGTCCGCAGTTACGCCTGCAGTTTTGCTCTCCTCAATTACATTCTCCGACGCAGGAGCTTCTTTGCCGTCCTTTTCCGTCACGGCGTTCGTGCAGGCAGACAGCACCGCCGTCGCCGCAAGCGCAAGGCACAGAAGCGCTCTTTTTCCGTCCTTTGTTATCATACGGCAAATGTTCCTTCCCTTTTTATTTGTTTCAAAATTCCAATACACGCAGTATTTTACCACAGCGGAAAATAAATGTCAAGGCTTTTCGGAGCATTCAAGAATATTTGTGGGCGCAAATGTTAAAAAGCTCTTGACAAGGCGGCTCAATTGTAGTGTTCCAACTATCTTGATTATGACAAATTCAGCTCCCTCAAAAAAGCGGCACTTACCGTCAGTCTCTCGGGAAGTTTCCGGGAGACTTTCGTTTTTGTCCTATTTCTGACAAAAAATGCCCTTTCACATATATACATTCTCTTTCGGGCATGATATAATGCACGCAGTCCGAAAAAGTGCGGAATTTACAAATAATCGTTGAACTCCGTATACGGATACTGTATAATTTAGGAAGAAGATCCAACCGGATTGCGAAAGGAAGTACTTACATGAAAGACACGACACTTTTGGTAATGGCGGCAGGCATGGGAAGCCGTTTCGGCGGACTTAAGCAGATGGAGCCGTTCGGCAAAAACGGAGAGACCATTCTCGATTACTCGGTTTTCGACGCTCTCGACGCAGGTTTCAACAAGATAGTACTCGTTATAAAGAAGTCCATCGAGAAAGATTTCAGAGAACACGTCGGAAAGAGGCTCGAGGCGAAGGCTGACATCGAGTATGTGTTCCAAGAGCTTGACAAGCTGCCGAAAGGATTCACCGTTCCCGATGGAAGAACCAAGCCGTGGGGTACGGGTCATGCTGTTCTCTGCGCAAGAGACGTCGTAAAAACTCCGTTTGCGGCGATAAATGCGGACGATTTCTACGGTGCAGGCTCTTATAAGCCGCTTCATGACTGCCTTGCTTCGGACGGCGGTATGTGCATGGTCGGCTTCCGCCTCGGAAATACGCTCAGCGAAAACGGCACGGTCTCGAGAGGCGTGTGCGACATAGATCCCGCAACGGGACTTTTGAAGAGCGTCACCGAAATGACCTCCCTCGACAAGAACAGCGGCATTCCGCTTGACACGACGGTCTCCATGAATATGTGGGGCTTCGGAGTCGATTTCTTTGACGTTCTCGAAGAGAAATTCGTGAAGTTCCTCGAAAACAACGACAATCCCCTCAAGGGCGAGTTCTATCTCCCGTTTGCGGTTGACGAGCTTATCCACGAGAAAAATCAGCCCGTTAAGGTATTCACCACGGAGGAAAAGTGGTACGGCGTAACCTACAAAGAGGACAAGGACGATATGCTTGCGGCGGTGAAGAAGCTTTCGGGAAGATACGGCTTCTGATTTCGGGCAGGTACATATTAAAGGAAGCGTAAACGAAAGGAGCGGAGAAAATGGACGCATTGCAGATAGGAACGACGCCTGCCGAGATAATCTACGGTGCGGTGTGGATATTCCTCATATACGGCTTTCTCGGCTGGTGCGCCGAGGTGATTTTCGCCGCCGTGTGTCTCGGAAAATTCGTGAACCGAGGCTTTCTTTGCGGTCCGATATGTCCGATTTACGGCTTCGGCGTTTTGATTGTCGGCACGCTTCTCACTCCCGTTGCGGATAACGCTCTCCTGCTTTTCGTCTGTTCGGTGCTTCTGACGTCGGCTCTCGAATTTATCACCGGCTGGGTGCTTGAGCGGATGTTCAACGAAAAGTGGTGGGACTACTCCGACGACAAATTCAACCTGAAAGGCTACATCTGCCTTAAGTTTTCGCTTATGTGGGGCGTTGCGTGCGTTATAATAATGAAAACGATATACCCCATGACACTCACGCTCATACATCATTTTCCTCTTGCTCTCGGCATCACTCTCATGTGCATATGCCTTGTGCTTCTTGTTTCCGACCTCACGATAACGCTTGTTGCAAGTCTCGGCTTTGCCGGAAGAATGAAGAGGCTTGCGGAGGTCGAGGCGGCGCTCAAAAAAATCTCCGGCGAAATCGGAGAAGAGCTTTTCGGCGGTGTCAAGGCAGTCAAGGCGGTGTCCGAAAAGCACGGCACGCAGCTTGATGAGCTGAGAGAAAACAGACGCAAGCTTCTAATAAAGTACAAGTCGCTTCTCACGAAGTACAAGCTTGTCGATTACCGTCTTTCGAGAGCGTTCCCGAAACTCGGCGACAAGGTATACGGCGAGTGGCTCGAGAAGCTGAAGAAATTCAAAATGCAGTGAAAGTCACGGCGTGAAATTCTGCATATTACCGAGAGGGGTATTCGAGAGAACGCCCTTCTCTTTTTTCACTCCGCACGTCACGCAAAAAGGGAGACCCGTCTGAGCCTCCCCTCTTTCGCTTTGCGGCGCACCGTCGGAACAGCACCTTAACTGCGTCGGCGTGAGCGGACAAATGCGCCGTTATTTCAGAGAAACATGGTTTGCGGTGTGTTTCGACTTATCAGCCGTTGCAGAAGCAGCAGAGTATGATAACGGCGATGAGGATTATGATCCAAAGGTTATCGTCTGTGAAAGTGTTACCTAAGCAAGCCACTGAAATTCCTCCTCTCAAGTATCGCAGTGCAGTGCTTTGCGATGCTTTACTACATACTATGCGCTGCGGGTGTGCGCCGTCACGGACAACAGGCACGGCTTTTTTCGCTTTCGTCGGAGAACTGCGTTTTTTCGGCTTTGCCGCTCCGTAAAAAATACGGAAACATCGGGCATTTTCGCACGAAAAAGTGTTGACAAAACGCAAAGTTTGCTTTATAATATGTAGACGAACGAAAATATTCTTTCGGAGGAATTTTTCATGGACGAACTCGATTACACAATTTTATCGTGTCTTAAGGACAACGCAAGGATGACTTCATCCGAAATAAGCAAAAAGATAAATCTCTCGGTCTCGGCGGTCATTGAGAGAATAAAGAAACTCGAAACCTCGGGCATTATCGAAAAATACACCGTGACTCTCAACCAGAAAAAGCTCGGCAACGACCTTGTTGCAATAATGGAAGTAAGCCTCGAGCATCCGAAGTACTACGACGCTTTCGTTGACATGGTGTCGAAGAACCCCAACATACAGTCCTGCTACTACCTCACGGGAGAATTTGATTTTGTACTCAAGATAATTACCGACTCGACCGAGAGTCTGAATCAGATTCACCGCAGGATAAAAAGTCTAAAGGGCGTTCAGGCGACGGAGACACATTTTGTTCTGAAGTCTCTGAAGTGCGATCCGTCGGTTATACCGACTCTTGATTACGATTACGGCGACTGCACCGACTGAAATATGTCAATAATGTCCGTACACTGAAAGGAGCAATGCCGGTGGAAAACAAGAACAAGGCGGAAATAAAGATTGCCGCACAGAACAAGAAAGCGTATCATGATTACTTTATCGAGGACACCTACGAAGCCGGTATCGAGCTTTGCGGAACCGAGGTAAAGAGCATACGCTTGGGTCAGGTCAACATGAAGGACTCTTACTGCAAGGTAATAGGCGGTGAGATGTTTGCCATGGGAATACACATAAGCCCCTACGAAAAGGGTAACATATTCAACAGAGAGCCGTTGAGGGTAAGACGTCTTCTCCTTCACAAGAGAGAGATTATGAAGCTTTTCGGTCTTGTGGGAACTCAAGGCTACACTCTCGTGCCGCTTAAAATGTACTTCTCCGGCTCAAAGGTCAAGGTTGAAGTAGGACTTTGCAAGGGTAAAAAGCTTTACGACAAGCGTGAAACCGACGCAAAGAAGCAGGCGATGAGAGATATCGAAAGGTACTCGAGAGGAAAAGAATGATTTGCCGTTCGTCCTCAAATAGATTAAGGCGTCGCAATTTAATACGTCAATGCAGAAAACTGTGGTACGCTCCGCAGTTTTTTGTTTTTGCGCCGTCTCGGAATCTGCGCCGTTCAAGATTAAAGCAAAGCGTCTTCGAGGATTTTCAGCATCGGTTTTCATCTCCCAAAAATTTTAAGTTTTTTTGAAAAACCTCTTGACAAACGAGGAAAAGTGTGGTATTATATAACCAACCTACAGGATAGGTGGTATAAATCACGAACAAAAACCAATATACAGAAATGAAAGGAAGAAGCTTATGCCGGATTTCAGATTTGAAACTCTCCAGGTACACGCAGGACAGGAGTCGCCCGACCCCGCAACCGACGCAAGAGCGGTTCCGATATATGCGACAACCTCGTATGTGTTCAAGGACTCCGCACAGGCGGCAGGCAGATTTGCACTCACCGAGGGCGGCAACATCTACACAAGACTCATGAACCCAACGTCGGACGTCTTTGAAAAGCGTGTTGCGGCACTTGAGGGCGGCGTCGGTGCGCTTGCGACAGCGTCAGGCTCTGCGGCTATAACCTACGCCGTACAGAACATAGCGGTTGCCGGAGATCACATCGTGTCGTCCGCCAATCTCTACGGCGGAACCTACAATCTCTTCGCCAACACTCTCGTTGAGCAGGGACTTAAAACAACATTTGTCGATCCGTCGTGTCCGGAGAACTTTGAAAAAGCAATACTTCCGAACACCAAGCTTCTCTACGCCGAAACCCTCGGAAACCCGAATTCGGACGTAATCGACATAGAGGCGATAGCAGAGGTCGCACACCGTCACGGAATACCGCTCATAGTGGACAGCACCTTTGCAACGCCGTACCTTCTCAGACCGATAGAACACGGAGCGGACATAGTCGTTCACTCGGCGACAAAGTTCATGGGAGGTCACGGAACGGTAATGGGCGGCGTTATTGTTGACGGAGGAAAGTTCGACTGGGCGCAGAACGACAAATTCCCCGGTCTCTCGAAGCCGAATCCGTCGTACCACGGAGTGGTCTTTACCGAAGCCGCCGGAAATGCGGCGTATATCATAAAACTCCGCACGACAATCATGCGTGACCAAGGTGCGACGATATCTCCGTTCAACTCATTCCTCCTTCTTCAGGGACTCGAAACGCTCTCTCTGCGTGTTGAGCGTCACGTTGAAAACGCACTCCGCGTCGTTGACTTTCTGAAGAACCATCCGCAGGTGGAGAAGGTAAATCACCCCTCGCTTGAGGTCGGAGAAAAGAAAGCTCTCTACGACAAGTATTTCCCGAACGGTGCGGCGTCGATATTCACATTCGAGATAAAGGGCGGTGCGGAAGCAGCAAAGAAGTTCACGGAAAGTCTCAGTCTCTTCTCGCTTCTCGCAAATGTTGCGGACGTAAAGAGCCTCGTTATTCACCCGGCGTCAACGACGCATTCGCAGATGAACGAAAAAGAGCTTCTCGCCTGCGGCATAAAGCCGAACACAATAAGACTTTCAATAGGAACCGAACACATCGACGACATCATAGCCGATCTTGAAAGAGGTTTTGCGGCAGTCGCCGAGAAATAACATGACAAACAGAATTACACATAAACTCACATCATCTTTATAAAGGAGCGATTTATATGTCAAAGATATACACATCAGCAGACGAACTTATAGGTAAGACCCCTCTTCTTGAGCTCACACACATCGAAAAGAAGCTCGGACTCAAAGCGAAGATTCTCGCAAAGCTCGAGTACTTCAATCCGGCAGGATCGGTAAAGGACCGTATCGCAAAGAAGATGATTGACGACGCCGAAGCCGCAGGAAAGCTCACTCCCGACTCCGTAATCATCGAGCCTACCTCAGGAAACACCGGTATCGGTCTTGCGTCGGTTGCGGCGGCAAGAGGCTACAGAATAATTATAGTAATGCCCGAGACGATGTCCGTTGAAAGACGTCAGCTCATGAGGGCATACGGTGCAGAGCTTGTTCTCACTGAGGGTGCAAAGGGCATGAAGGGTGCAATCGCAAAGGCTGAGGAGCTTGCAAAGGAGATTCCGAACGCATTTATTCCCGGTCAGTTCGTCAACCCCTCCAACCCTGCGGCTCACAGAGAGACGACAGGTCCCGAGATATTCGAGGACACCGACGGCAAGGTTGACTTCTTCGTCGCAGGCGTAGGTACGGGCGGAACAATTACCGGCGTCGGCGAATACCTCAAGTCCAAGATTCCGACGGTAAAGGTTGTAGCGGTAGAACCCGAGACCTCCGCAGTGCTTTCAACAGGCATCGCAGGACCTCACAAGATTCAGGGCATCGGCGCAGGCTTTGTTCCGGACGTACTCAACACAAAGGTTTACGACGAAATAATCCCCGTTGCAAACGAGAGCGCCTTTGAAACCGGCAGACTCATCGGAAAGAGCGAGGGTGTGCTTGTCGGAATATCCTCAGGTGCGGCGCTCCATGCTGCAATTGAGGTTGCAAAGCGTCCCGAAAACGAGGGCAAGACCATTGTCGTTCTCTTCCCCGACACCGGCGACAGATACCTCTCCACTCCCCTCTTTGCGGAGTAATTTAACGAACGCATAAACCGAGAAAGGAGGTCGGACGATGCTTATATCGACCAAGGGCAGGTATGCTCTGAGAGTCCTCATTGACCTTGCCGAACACAGAAACGGCGGCTACACACCTATGAAAGAGATTGCCGAAAGGCAGGAGATATCGCTCAAATACCTCGAGAGGATAGTCCCCGAGCTTACCAAGGCGAAGTACATCGAAGGCATTCACGGCAAAGGCGGCGGATACAGACTGATAAAAGAGCCGTCCGACTGCAACGTGTGGGATATACTCTGCGTGACCGAGGACGACCTCGCACCGGTATCGTGCTTAAAAAAGGACGCACCGGCGTGTTCTAGAGCGGCTGAGTGCCGGACGCTTCCGATGTGGGACGGCTTTTACAAGCTCACACACGACTACTTTTCCGGTATAACGGTTGCGGACTTGATAAAAGAATCCGCCTCAGACAACTACGTGATATAAATTTACCCCGAAGCACCGTGATAAGTGTTTCGGGGCGTTTTTTATTTTGTGGTTTTTGCGCTGATCTCAGCCTCTCAGCCGACGCTTTTTCCGTCAACCCATTCCGAGCCTTTAACGACATCGTGGAGGTTCTTTTCGGCGTTGTAGACTATGTTGTACTCCGTGCCGCTGACACGGTTATCGTCGCTGAATGTTCCGACAAAGCTTGCGTATATTCCCTCGTAAAGCGGATTTCCTTTCGGAGAATACTCCGTACCCGAGCCGTTCTTTTTGCCGTCCTTCATCTCGCCTATGTACGTGAGAATACCGCTTTGGTAGGTTCTCGCCTTGCCGTTTACGTTGCCGCCGCCGAACACACCCTCCGCACAAAGATATCCTGCACGGTTATAAAGCTTGCCGCTTCCGCAGTAGAGATTGTTCGCAAATTCACCGGAATACATGAGTCCGCCCTTCGCCCTGGGAACGACAAACTTCGACACCTCGTTCACAAGGGGGTATTCTTCTTCACCGTAGTCGTCTCTGCCCGCAATTGCGCCGTCATAGTAGGTTTTGCCGACTCCGTGAGCAACTCCGTTCACAACGTTTCCTCTGTAGTAGAGCAGGTCTCCGCCGTATACAGAAGACCTGAACGGACGCAACGAACTTTCAAAATAGTATATTACGCCGTCCGTGTCCGTATAGCCGGGAGCGTAGGTTATATAGGTATCGTAGGGCTTCCGGAAAGGTTCGTACTCCGCTTCGACATTGACAAGTCTGTCGGTGAGAATTCTGCCGTCGTACACGGGGTTTCCGTCCTTGTATATGGTTCCGGCGAAAGAAACGACATGGTCTTCCTCATCACGCTCGACGCTCTCTCTGTTTATCGAAAGGTACTTCTTTCCCTCGGTCGTATAACGCACCTGAGTCTTTTCGTCCTCTTTACCCCTCATAACAAGTCCGTAGCGGAAAGAATCGTCGAAGGCACAATAGGAAATACCCTGCGCATTTTCGTAATCGGCGGTATAGCGCACCGCACCCTTGAAATTGTCGTTGTAGGTATACACAGAGCCGTTTGCGTTGTTGACATATGTCACGGTCTCATAGCTTCCGAAGCGGTCGGTTCTCTTATTAACGCTGACGCCGTATTCAAGTGTGCCGTCCTCCGAGAGCTTTCCTCTTTTCGTCTCCGTGCTTCCGACATAGGGATATCCGTCTTTTTCTCCGTCATAGGTCTCGACCACAGGCTCGTAATCCTTGACCTCGTTCTCGATTATCTTCACGTCAAAGCGGCGTTTTGAGTTATCGTATACGCACTCGCCATACTTCTGAAGCCAGTCGGCACGGATAACTGTTCTGCCGCCGATGTTATAGGAGTCGGCTTTTTCGCCGTCAACGTAGGTCACGATATCGGTGGAGTATATGGGGAATTTATAGCCGAAGCTCTGCACGGCAGGCTTTTTTTCGTTCACAAAATCGCCAATATACGCCGTGTACGAAAAAGGCTTGCGGTCTATGGAAAGCGTTCTGTCGGTGGCGTTCCACACAACGTCAAAGCCGTAATTGAGAAGATCCTCCGCAATGAGGTATGTATTCCCGGCGTAGTTGTACGACTCAATCGGGCAATTGTCGATAAAAACCGTGATATCCGTATCCGTGACCGCACCGACCGTTTCGGCAGCGCCCGCACTCGCTCCGTATGCACCGGCAGCCGTCATCGCCGCAAGGAAAAACGCTACGCTCTTTCTTAAATTCATCATGTCAAACCCTCCGCAAAAGTATTCGTATATATCCGTATATTCGACGTAAAGTCAGAGCATTTTGTTCCGTAATTGTGCAGAAAAAATATTGTTGTAATCTATTGTTTACATTATACCTCATAACATCGGTTAAATTATTGCTCAAAGGTAATTTTGTTGTAAATTGTCGCAGAAAACATTTGACTTATACAAAATCGGGTGATATAATATCAATTTGTGTTATAATGTAAAAAAGGTACGCAGTCAAAAAGAAAGGCACGGAGTTATTTATGATAAGAAACGATTTGAGAAACATCGCCATAGTCGCACACGTTGACCACGGCAAGACCACGCTCGTTGACGAAATGCTCAAGCAGAGCGGCACTTTCCGTGAGAACCAGGTCGTCGAAGACAGAGTCATGGACAGCAACGACCTCGAACGCGAAAGAGGAATAACAATTCTCGCAAAGAACACGTCTCTCGTGTACAAAGATATAAAGATAAACGTTGTAGACACCCCCGGACATGCCGATTTCGGCGGCGAAGTTGAGCGTATACTCAAGATGGTAAACGGAGTCATCCTTCTTGTTGACGCTTTCGAGGGTACTATGCCTCAGACGAGATTCGTTCTCCAGAAGGCTCTTGAGATGGGACACAAGGTCATAATCTGCGTAAACAAGGTTGACCGTCCCGGCGCAAGAGTATATGAGGTTGTGGACGAGGTTCTTGAGCTTTTTATCTCCCTCGACGCAAACGACGACCAGATAGACAGCCCCGTTGTGTTCTGCTCCGGCAGAAACGGCACGGCTTCCCTCTCCCCCGACAGTCAGGACAGCGACCTCCGTGCGCTCTTCGAGACGATAATCAACCACATTCCGGCTCCCGACGTTGACCTTGACGCACCGGCTCAGATGCTTGTTTCGTCGATAGACTACAACGAATACGTCGGCAGAATAGCTCTCGGCCGTGTCGAAAGAGGTATAATCAAGAGAAACGAGGACGTTGTGGTCACAAACTTCAACGGCGCTCACGACGATTACAGAGCGAAGATTGCTTCCATGTTCACGATAGAAGGACTTAAGCGTGTTCCGGCCGAAGAGGTAAAGGCAGGAGACATCGTATGTATCTCCGGTATCGAGGGTATCACGATAGGCGATACGATATGCGACGCAAACGCCGTCGAGGCTCTTCCCTTTGTCAAGATTTCCGAACCGACTCTCGAAATGACCTTCTCCGTAAACGATTCCCCGTTCGCAGGCACCGAGGGCAAATTC